>JAPLNP010000290.1 GCA_026401055.1 Planctomycetia bacterium | reverse complement strand
GCCCCGGGTCCACCAGAGCAGATAGTCCGCCCGAAACCAATAGCGGCCCACGGGACCGACCAGACACTCGTAGCACACGTCGTCGCACGCCGGGCACTCGCCGACCAGACCGTTCGCGTAGGTTTCGCCATTTTCGGGCTGGGGGACCAATTCGGGCTGGGGGACCAATTCGGGCTGGCTGGCCGATTCGGACGCGGGCTGCTGGGCCGGAGTCGGGTCTTGGCCGGTCGCCGGCTCGTCCGACGCGCCGCAAGCCGGGCTGCCTATCGTGATACCCCAAACCACGGCGATACACAGCGCAAAACTGCTGATGCGTTTGATCGTCACGATCCTTCCTCCAAACGGCTCTGAAACGTGTCGTGCGGGATGCAAGACTGTAGGGGTCGTAGAGGTCATGCCTCGTGTATCGGATCGGGCGGTTGTGCCGGTGGCATCAGTCATTTCGCGCGCGGTGGAAAAGGCGTCGGAGTCGACGCAGCATCCCCAAGCACCTTTAATGTCACGTATTCCCCATCTTCACGCCCAGACGCTGACTGTTGCCCGATCGCCGCGGTTGATGTATCCTGAATGGAATCGCCGGCTCGGGCGACGATGAGACGTAAGTGCTTTGCCTTCAACGAATTGGGTCGGGTGAGACAACCATGAGCACCCTGAGAATGCTGCTGGCCGAGATCCGATACCGCAGACTCAACTTCCTCTTGAGTCTGTTTGCCGTGACGATCGCCGCGACGTTGTTCGTGGCCGGACCCGTCCTGGTCGACGGCTACGCTCGGCAAACCCGCGTGGTCATGGATGAGTCCAAGCAGGAGACGGCCGACGATCTGGCCCGGCTTGAGGACCGTACCCGAGTGCTGATGCGCGACATCGGCTTCAACCTCATGATCGTCCACCGCGACACGAACATGAGCGACTTCTGGGCAGCGGACTACGCGGCCAGCGACATGCCCCAGGAGTACATCGACCGCCTCGCCCGCGACCGGCGACTCACGATAGTCACCCACCTGGTCGCCACGCTTCAGCAAAAAATCACGTTCAACGACCGCAAGGTGCTCCTCATCGGCTACCTGCCCGAGGCCACGCAGTCGCATCTGCGTCACAAGGACACGATGGGCTACGCGATCGAGCCGGGGAAGGTCATCCTGGGCTACGAGTTGGGCGTCGGGAAGAAGCCGGGCGACACGGTCGACGTGCTCGGGCGTAAGTTCACCGTCGCCGAAGTCCTGCCCGAAAAAGGCAGCAAGGAAGACATCACCCTGGACATGCACCTGAGCGATGCTCAGGCCGTGTTGAACAAGCCGGGCCGAATCAACGAGATCCTGGCCTTGGGATGTCGCTGCCCGGGACCGAGTCTGCCCATCATCCGCGAACAACTCGCCGCCGTTCTGCCGGAGACCCGGATCACCGAGTTCAACTCAATCGCGGTCGCCCGGGCGGAGCAGCGGTCGCTGGTCGCGGCGAAACAGGAGAAGATCCTGGCCGACCTGGCCGCCTCCCGTTTGCAGGTCCAAGACACCCTGGAGTCACTCGCCGGGGTGATCACGCCCGTGGTCGTGTTGGCCTGCGCCGTCTGGGTCGGACTTCTGGCGCTGCTGAACGTCCGCGAGCGTCGGACCGAGATCGGCGTGCTCCGGGCGATCGGCAAGCCCTCGGGCAGAATCGCCGCGTTGTTTCTGGGCAAGGCCGTTTTGCTGGGCCTCGGGGGCGCGGCGATCGGCTTCGTCCTCGGCAGCGCCGTGGCCCAACTGCTCGGAACCCGCGCGCTGGGCGTCTCGTCGGACCTGTTCACGGTCCACTACGGCGTCTTGCTGGGCGTAGTGTTCGGCGCCCCGTTGTTGGCGGCCCTGGCCAGCTACCTGCCGACCCTGATCGCCCTGATGCAAGACCCCGCGGTCGTGCTGCGGGATCTGTGAGCCCGCCGCGTGCGTCGCGACGCACCACTGAACTGCTCTCTTTCTTCCTTGAGCGGCTCGGTTCTCCGAACGGTTGGGGCTTCGATCACCACTTCAGCCCGAATTTCTCGCCGCCGGCGCCGCGGCCGAGGCCGCCCTTGAGCGGAGCGTCGGGTTTGCGCGTAGTCGGCTTGGGCATCGCCGCGGCCAGGGCTTCCTCGCCGGGCTCGGTCTCCTTTTCGGCCTCGGGCTCGGGCAGGACGTCCTTCATCGACAGGCCGATCCGCTGAGCCGCGCGGTCGATCGACTTGATCATCACCTCGACCTCGTCGCCCTCGTGTACCACGTCGCTCGTGCGCCACACTCGCTTGTGCGAAAGCTCGGAGATGTGCACGAGGCCCTCGATACCGGGCTCCAACTCGACGAACGCCCCGAACTCCATCAGCTTGGTCACTTTTCCCCGCACGACGCTGTTGACCGGGAACTTGTACTGGATGTCGTTCCAAGGGTTTTCGAGCATGTCGCGGTAGCCGAGGCTGATCCGGTTCGCTTCGAGGTCGACCTTCTCGACCTTCACTTTGATCGTCTGTCCCTCGACCAGGACGTCGCGGGGATGGGCGACGCGGCCCCAGCCCAACTGGCTGATGTGCAGCAGCCCGTCGACGCCGCCGAGGTCCACGAACGCGCCGAAATCCATCAGCTTGCGGACCACGCCTTCGCGAATCTGGCCCGGGGCCAGCGACTTGAGCAGTTCCTTTCGGGCTTCTTCTTTCTCGCGTTCGAGGACGGCGCGGTGGCTGAGCACGAGGTTGCGCCGCTGGGGATTGGCTTCGGTGACCAAACAGAGGAACTTCTCGTCGACGAACTGCGCCAGGTCCTCCACGCGATAGAGTGAAATCTGGCTGATCGGGATGAAGCCGCGGATGTGGTTGATCTCGCACTCCAGCCCGCCGGAGTTGTGGCCGGTCACCCGGGCTTCGACCACCATGCCCTCGGCCAGATCGGACCAGTCGCCGACGCTGGCGGCCGTGTGCGGCAGTTTCAACTCGTAAAGCCCTTCGGCCGCGTTGAAGCGGACGACCATCACCTCGATCTCGGCGCCGACCTCGGGCAACGTCTCGAAGCTCTTGACGGGCACGATCCCTTGTTCGCGGCTGCCGAGTTCGACGAAGACGTCCTCCCGCTGGACCGCGATCACGCGACCGGCGCACTTCGTCTCCGGCTCCAACAGGGTCTGCGACGTGATCTTCTCATCGCCGGCCAACAGGTCGTCCAACGACTCGTCGCCCATCGCGGCCTCCAACTCCGCTTCGAGCTCCGCCGACAGTTGGCCACGGAGGTTCGGCGGAGGGAAATGATGCGACTCGGCCGGCGCGGGCTCGATGGCCGTCGGCTCGATCGGCGGGGGCTTCACGACGGTCGGCGCGGCCGCGGAGGGCTTGACGGCGGTTGGCTCGATCTGAGCGGGCTTGACGGCGGTTGGCTCGACCTGAGCGGGTTCGACCGTGGTGGGCTCGACGGGAATCGACTCGGCGGCAGCAACTTCCGCCACAACCGGCGCCGCGGCCACCGGCTCGGGCCGAGCGGGTTCCGCCGGAGCCACGGCCGGCTCGGGCGCCGTCGGCTTGGGCACCGTCGGTTCTGGGCGAGCCGCTTCCGAGGTCTCTGGCTTGGCGGCTTCCGCCACGACCGGCCCGGGGAGAATCGCCTTAGCCGGTGGCGTCGCTTCCGGCTCGGCGGCGTCTTCCTCGCCGGGCACGACCCAGTCTCGCTTCTTCCGCGGCAACGGCACGCCCGGGTCACGCTGCGAACCGATCAGGATCCGCGATTTCCGCTCCGTCGACGCGGCGTCGTCGGGCTGTTCGAGAGCCTCGGGCGTCTCGGGCATGTCGGTCCGGTCGTTGGTGTCGGGGGTCGAATCGCTACTCATCAGTCGATCCTTGGGACGTCGGTCATCATCTTGCAGTGGCGTAGGGCCATGCAGTGAACCTTCTATTTTACGAACGCGGCTGCTGCTCTCCAAGTCTTCAGCAGGAAGTTCGAGCGGTTGGGCAGCCCCATTGCCGGCACGTAACCTGAACGGGGGGTGAGTGTATGACCTACTGGAGTTCTGGCGGGACGTTGCCGTAATCCCATGGCGTCGTCTGCGGGGGGATCTCTTGGGGCGTCGGGGCTTTGCCGGGGCTCAGCTTGCCGAGCAACTCCAGACCCGCCTCGAGCATCTGCTCGCCCGCGGTCGGTTCCAGGTTACTGTACCCCGTCAGTCGGGTTTCGTACCCGCCGCCGTGCTCGCCCAGGGCTTCCCGCGTGGGAACGTAGCCGATGCAGCCGTTGGCCAACTCGACGGGGAAGGTCAGCGGGAAGTTGCTCCGCCGCTTCAAATCGAGGCCGTACTGGACAAACATCTCGGCGGGGTTGGTCACGATCGCGACCGGCCCGATCTGGATCGCCTGCACCTCGACCTCCGCCTCGGGGTGCTTGGCCAAGATCGCGTCGAGCAGCAACGTTTCCTTCTCCCAAGTGCCCAGCTTGTCGCGATCCTGCTTGGCGGCCTCGATGGCCTTGGCCACTCGCTCGGGCGAGGGGCGGCGGCGAGCGATATTCCAGACCTTCCGCTCCGTGGCGACCGGCCCCAACGGCCCGCGGTGCATCGAACTGAGCACCTTGACCACCTCGGCCCCGAGACGGCCGCCGACCACCGGGCCGTCGATGTTCGGGTAGGGGCTCAGATTGTCCACCTGTGTGACGTCGCCGCAATCGCCGTTGAGAAACACGACGACGACGTTCTCGCCCATGGCCCGGCGGATCATCTGCTCCATGTCGTAGATCCAGTTGGCCGACCAGCCCGGAGCATCGGTCGTGCCGTGCAGGGCATAATTGACCACGCAGCCGACGAGTTTCCCCTCGGCATTCCACGCCCCGATGACGCCGACGGCCGGATCGATGGGTCCGGCGGGCTCGACGATCTCGGGGTTGCGTTTGCCCGGATGGGTCCACGTCTGGCCGTTCTTCATCCGGAAGCGGCGATTGAAGGCCACCTGGTCCTCGTGTCCGACGCCGGCGCCGCACTGGGCCTCGGCCCGGCGCTCGTCGGCCTGGCACACGGCCGCGACGATTTGGTCGGCAACGCGCTTGAGATACTCGGCGTTGGCGCACGAGGTACACTCGTAGGCGAGATAGCGGACGAGTTCCGAGGCGTGGTCGAACTCGCCCGGCAGGATCATGCCCGTCGGGCCGGAGCTGTGCGAGTGGGACGCGCTGATCAAGACGGCCTCGGCCGGAATGCCGCATTTCTCCTGGATCCGCTGCCGCACCTCGCTGACCAGCGCCCGGCGAACCATCAGCGCGTCGACGCCCACGAGCGCCACCCGCCGCTTCCCGTCGTCGAACACGGCCGCGCGGACCTTGCACGGGTCGTGCGTTTCCTTCATAAACGCTTTGCCATATCCGCCTGGCTTCTCCATTCCGGGGTCCGGCGTAATGTCCTTTTCGGCGAAGCCCACCTTCAGCGGAACGGCTTCGGCGGCCGGGGCCACTTGCGCGGCGAACAACGCAATCACAGCCGCGAGCGGCAGACAGGCAATGGCGATACGACGATACATGGGTTGGGTCTCCTTGGGATCTTCCCCTACGGTCCTTCTTCGCGGACGAGGCGGCTGATTTGTTTGAACTCGGGCGTGCAGGCGATCTCGCACCATTCGAACAGGGCGGCTTCGGTCGTCGTGAGCGTCGCGCCGGAGGACTCCATGCGGCGAAAGGCGGTCTGGCGGTCGATCTCGTGGCGCGAGCCCACCGCGTCGACCGCCACGTAGACTCGCCAGCCGTCGGCCAGAAGGTCGAGGACCGTCTGTTGTACGCACACGTGCGCCTCGATGCCGCAAACCAGGAGACTGTAGATAGCCCGGGCCCGCAGCGCGGTAAAGATCTCCGGGCAGCCGCCGCAACTGAACGTGAGCTTCGACGGCACGGGGCCCAGTCGCTCGGCCAGTTCGGGGACCGTCGGGCCGAGGCCCTTGGGGTATTGCTCCGTGCCGACGACCGGCACGCCGAGCACCTTGGCGCCGTCGATCAAGCGGCGGACGTTCCAGACCACGCGCCGGCCCTCGGCGATCGCGCCAATGAGCTTCTCCTGCACGTCCACCACCACGAGCGCCGAGTTGCAGGCGGACATCAACTCGGGACTTCGGTCCAGAGCATGTTCTGTTGGTTCTTGCGTATTCATGCCCTGAGAATACCGCGGCGTCCCGGTCGCGCCGAGGGGGACAGCCCCATTTTCGCGGCGAGCGCGCGCTTCGGCGGAGCAACGTCCTCCGCGCCGCGAAAATCGGGACCGTCCCCTGCGGGCACGAGCCCCGGGCTACTTCATCGCCAGCGCGTGGCCGGCGTCGCGAACCCACTGCTGATCGAGTGCCGAGAGGCGGTCCATCGCCACGCGGACGTAGCGGCCGTCGGGACGCTGCAAGCGAACCACGTCGCCCTCGACGACGCCGACGAACCGGGCCTCGATCTGATAGAGGCCCGTCGCGTCCGTCCACGTCTTCAAACCATTCGCGTTCGTCGAGAACGGATCGTCAGAGCCGGTCGCCGGCTTCTTCGCATCCGGTTTCTCCTCGGCCTTTTTCTCGGTCTTTTCCGCCGGCTGGTCGGCCGGCTTCTCCGCCGGCTTCTCGGCGGCCGCGGGCACGGGCGTCTCTGCCGCCGGAGCCGGAGCCCCGGGTAGCGCGAGTGGCTGCGCCGGCTTCTCCGCCGGCGGCGCGGCAGGGGCCGGAGCCGGTGGCGCGGCGGGCGGCGCGGCGGGTGCCGGGGCCGGTGGCGCGGCAGGTTGCGGAGCCATTGGCTCGGCGGGT
>JAPLNP010000461.1 GCA_026401055.1 Planctomycetia bacterium | reverse complement strand
CGCTCCGAGAACAAATCCGCGCCTGGTCAAACGATGTCAACAAAACTCAGCGTGGCGTCGATTGGCAGATGAAAATCAACGATGCCCGCTGTAAACTCAAGTCAGTCTATCCCAAAATTAAGCTGTGACAAAGCACTAGAGTCACGCAATCGGTATACGCCAACCGATTGTTTCGAGACGTTCGCATTTCCGCTGACTGTGGCAGAATCGGCGAGGGCCGAGGCGGAGCAGTCAGGCGAACAGTATTACGAGCATCGCCGCCAGACGATGCTCGCCCGGCAACTTGGCCTGACCAGGACCTACAACCTGTTCCACAACCGGGAGTGCGCCGACGCGGACATCGCTACCTTCCGCGACTTGCACGCCGCAATCGATCGAGCCATTCTGGCCTGCTATGGCTGGATGGACCTCGACCCCGGCCACGGCCTCCACGCCAACGAGCGCGGCCAGGTCCGCTACACCGTCAGCCCCACGACCCGCCGCGAAATCCTCGGGCACCTGTTGGCCTTGAACCTTGAGATCGCCGCGCGTGAGGCGTCTACGAGAGGGCAGTCATGAGCATCTTCGACCTTCACGAACAAGTCCTTGCCGACTACCGCGATTTCGTCCGGTCGTTCTTCACGGTGGCCGACACCAGGGCACGTGAGTACGTCGAGCGGGCACTGGTCGAGGAAGCCCGGCTGTGGCCCGACTTCTTGCTCCAGGTCAGCCCCTCCTACGCCCGCACGGCCACAGTGGACGACCTGGCTGCGCGCGGTATGTTGCACCCGGCAGCGGCAGACGTTTTCCGCACGCCTGCCGGTCAACCTTTCCACCTCTATCAGCACCAGGTCGAAGCGATGGAACTGGCCAGCACGGGCCAGAGCTTCGTGGTGACCAGCGGCACCGGGTCGGGCAAAAGCCTCACGTACTTCCTGCCGATCATCGACTCCCTGCTCCGGCAACCGGCCACGGGCGACCGGGTGGCGGCGCTGGTCGTCTACCCGATGAACGCCCTGGTGAACTCGCAGCTCTTGGCCTTGGAGACACTGCGAGAAGGCTACCAGCGGCGGACGGGACGCCCCTTCCCGGTGACCTTCGCCAGGTATACGGGGGATACGCAGGAGGCAGCGCGGGTCGAACTGCGGCAGCACCCGCCGCAGATCATGCTGACCAACTACGTGATGGCCGAACTGATGCTGGTGCGGCCCGAAGATCAGCGATTCCTGGACCGCGTCGGTGGTGGGCTGCGGTTCCTGATCTTCGATGAATTGCACACCTACCGTGGCCGCCAGGGCGCCGACGTGGCCATGCTTATTCGGCGTCTCAAGGAGCGTTGCGCGGCGCCCGGTTTGGTGCATGTGGGCACCAGCGCCACGATGGTGGCCAACCGCGATGCTACGCCCCTGCAGCGTCGGGCCACGGTGGCGGACTTCGCCCATCGGCTCTTCGGTCATTCGTTTACGGCCGACCAAGTGGTCGAGGAGACGCTCGTTCCGTTCACCGAAGGTGGTGCGCCGTCGCCGGGCGATCTGGCCGCGGCGCTCGCGGCGCCTTTGCCGGCCACACTCGAAGATTTCCGCCGCAATGCCATTGCCCGGTGGGCGGAATTGGAGTTCGGCATCGAGCCGGAAGAGAGTGGCCGGCTGAAGCGCCGAGTGCCGCGTACCCTGGCCGCGGCGGCGGCACGCTTGGCGGAGGCCAGCGGCAGCGACGCTGCTGTCTGCGAGGACCGTCTCCGCGACATGCTGATTTGCGGTGGCGACCTGTTACGCGACGACGGCGGCCGGGCCTTCGCCTTTAAGCTGCACCAATTCGTCGGCCAGGGCCGCGCGCTGTTTGCCACGTTGGAATCGGCAGATCGGCGCGAGTTCTCGCTGGAGGGCCAGGTGCAGGCGGGCGGTGGGCGGATCTTCGTCCCGATCAAGTTCTGCCGGCAGTGCGGCCAGGATTACTATCACGTACTCCGGACAGATACTCGGTTCCTCCCGCATCCCGTGGGCATCGAAGGAGGCGACGACGACCAACACCCGGGCTATTTGATGTTGGCGCCGGCGGACAACGATTGGAGCGAGGATCGCATCCCGGAGGAGTGGTATGACCGCCGCGGCCGACTGACGCAGACGTGGCGCGACCGCGTGCCGGACTCCGTTTGGGTGGCCCCCGACGGCAGTTATTCGTCGCAGCCTGGCTCGGACGCGGTGAAGATGTGGTGGCAGGCGGCGCCGCTTTCGCTTTGCCTGAATTGCGGCGAGTTCTACACGGGCCATGTACGGGACTTCGCCAAGCTGGCCTCGATTTCCAGTGAGGCCCGCAGCAGTGCGACCACGGTGTTGGCAACATCGCTACTGCGACACTCGACCGCTGCCGACGGCCCGCGCGACAAGCTGCTCAGTTTTACGGACAATCGCCAGGATGCTTCGTTACAGGCCGGGCATTTCAACGATTTTGTCCACGTCTCGCTATTGCGTTGCGCGCTGCACGCCGCGCTTACCCAAACTCCGGAACTCACATTTGACCGGGTTGCACGGCAGGTGGTCACGTTGTGCGGTCTCACGATACGGACCATCGCCCGCAATACTGATCTTGATCCGCAATCGCAGGCGGCTCAGGATGTGTGGCGCGTGTTCACGGAGCTGACGGAATACCGACTCTACGAGGATTTGCGTCGGGGCTGGCGCGTAGTACAACCGAATCTGGAGCATGTGGGACTCCTCCGAGTCGGGTATCGAGGCTTGGAGTCGTTGTGTGCCGACAACGCCCGCTGGCAGTTCCACATGTTGGCGGCAACGATGCCGGCGGCAGAACGGGAGACGGTCGTCCGGGCGGTGTTGGACCAGTTCCGCCGCAAGCTGGCGATCTCCTGCCGTTGTCTTCAGGAAACGATGCAACAGCAGATTCGCCGGCGGGCCGAGCAACATCTCAACGAGTTCTGGGGCCTCGACCAGTACATCAACGAGCTTCGCACGGTAGAACGTTATGTACGCCCTGGGCAGTCGACTCGGGCGGCGGATGGGTTCAGCCTAAGTGAGCGCAGTGCGATCGGCAAGTTCCTTCGCCAACGATTCAACCTGTCAACGGGCGACTATTCGGCATTCTTGGATGCCCTTATCGGGCTGTTGTTGAGTCAGGGATTCCTCGTTCGGCTCGATCCTGTGGACGACCATCAGTTTTACCAACTCGACGCGGCATGCCTGCTATGGCGATTGGGGGATGGCTGTTCGCCGCCTCCCGACCCGCTCTATTCGCGCCGGGCGTCGCCGCCGGTCAATGCCTTCTTCCAACGCTTCTACCGTGAGTCGTCGGTCGCACTGGCCGCGATGGAGGCCCGCGAGCACACAGCCCAGGTGGTCAAGCCAGGCGAACGTGAAAGGCGCGAGCGCCGTTTCCGCTGGGAAGACAGTGACACCCGGAAGGAAATTGATGTCGGTCGACGTCTGCCGTACCTGGTCTGCTCGCCCACAATGGAACTTGGTGTGGACATCGCAGACTTGGATCTGGTCCACATGCGCAACGTGCCTCCCACCCCCGCCAACTATGCCCAGCGGGGTGGTCGCGCCGGGCGGCAGGGACAGCCGGGACTGGTGTTCACGTACTGCGGTGCGTTGAACAGCCATGACCAGTACTTCTTCCACCGCCGCGAGGATATGGTAGCAGGCAGCGTCCGACCGCCACGAATCGACCTGGCCAATGAAGCGTTGTTGCGCGCCCACGTGCATGCCGTCTGGCTCGCCCAGGTTCGTCTGCCGCTTGGACAGTCCATTGAACAGGTAATCGACAGCGAGCTTGACAACTTGCCGCTCAAGACCAACGTAGCCGGCCAGATTCAGCTTGGCCAGTCGGCACGACACGAACTTCGCCAGCACGTTCGGACCATTCTGACGCCCGATGCCGGTTTGCTGGAGGAGACAGGCTGGTTCAGCGACACATGGATTGATCGCGTGCTCGATGAAGCGCCCCAGCAGTTCGACCGGGCTTTCGACCGTTGGCGGGAGCTGTATCGAGCGGCAACTCGGCAGTTGCTGGAGGCACAGAATGCCCTGTTGCGGGCACGGCGCGCGGATGATCAGACGCTGGCGTCCTCGCGGCAACAAGAAGCCCTGCGCCAAAGGAATCTGCTGTTGCAGATCAATACGAGTCGGGAGGAAGGTGATTTTTACCCGTACCGCTACCTGGCAAGCGAGGGGTTCTTGCCGGGCTACAACTTCCCGGCTCTGCCGGTTCGAGCGTGGGTGCCCAGGGACGAAGGCGAATTCATCGGGCGCCCGCGGTTTCTCGCGCTCCGCGAGTTCGCGCCCCTTAACATCCTTTACCACGAAGGCGCGAAATGGGAAGTGGTGAGTTTCCAGTCCCCTCCCGGAGGGCTGGATGAACGCCGCGTGCTGAGGCGGTTGTGTCAGACTTGCGGTGCGTTCTGCGACAACACGCTCGACTTGTGCCCCCTTTGCCAAACCCGCTTCAATGGGGAAAACAGTCTTCTGGCGACTTTGCTGGAAATGCCCAACGTTCGAGTGCGGCGGCGTGAGCGCATTACCTGCGATGAGGAGGAGCGACGTCGGCGGGGCTACGAGATACAGACCGCCTTTCAATTCCCGGGTGAACCGGGGGCAACGCGAGTTCAAGAAGCCGATGTGGTGTTCGACGGCACGACTGTCTTGCGCCTGATCTATGCGCCGGCGGCGACTTTGCTACGCGTGAATCATGGCTCGCGTGCAGCCAATCAGCCTGGCTTCTTGGTCGACTTCGAGAGCGGCGAGGTATTCACAGCGGCCCCCCCGGCTGAAAACGCCCCGCCGCGACCGCGTCGTTTGGAGAATGTCCGCCTCGCTGTGCAGGGAACGCAGAACATTCTGCTCATGCGGCTGGCCCGGCCCGAACTGCGGGCAGATCCCGTCCTGGAAACCACGCTGCAATATGCGCTCCAACGTGGCTGCGAGCAGTTGTTCCAGCTTGAGGAATCCGAACTGGCGGCTGAGCGCATTGGGGCTGGAGAGCACAGAGCGATCCTGTTCTACGAGGCAGCCGAGGGAGGCGCCGGTGTGCTTCGCCGGCTGGTGGACGAGGCCGATATCATCTCTCGCCTCGCCCGGGAGGCCCTGAACCGCTGCCACTTCGACGACCAAGGCAACGATCTTCTTCCCGAGTGCCAGGTGGCCTGTTACCAGTGCCTGATGAGTTTCGGTAACCAGTATGAGGCGATGCAATTGGATCGCCGCCGCGTCCTGCAGACTCTGAAAGACCTGTTGGCAAGCCGGACCCTGCCACGCATCGGTGGCCGGGACTGGGCCGCGCACCTCGCGTGGCTGCGGTCCCTGACCGATTCTCGCTCGGACCTAGAACGACGGTTCCTGGAACTAACAATGGCCGAGATGGTACATGATAGCTTGCCCGCCGGTCGGAGCATTGGGGAGAGACGGTTCTTTGACGTTCTCCAGCGGCTGCCAGATGACTGCATCGTTTACTATGAGCCGGAAACTGATTCAACACATGCGGCGTTCGTCGTGATCCGTCCCGATTTGGGCATCGCCGGTCACTCACACGTGCTCGGCGGGCGCGCCGTGTACGCACGACCGCCGGCCGCTCGCCCGTAGAACACCGCGTTTGGAATCACCACCGGCGATCACGAGCACCTCGACGTCGTGGTCCTGGTCGTCGGCGAGATTACCGTCGGTCCGGGCGCCGTGGAGCATCCGAACCGTCGACCGCCAACCGCGTTTTCACGCTGTCAGAGCGTACGCGCGTACACCCCGAAATACGGCAAAAGCCCGCAAGAAACGGCCGTTGTTTGCGGCTACTTGCAAACCGTTGGCGATTGGCGTAAACTGGCGGGCAATAGCGGTTTAAGGTTGAAAGTACGGGTCGGCGTGGGTGCGTTTACACCGTGGATGTCGGGGGTTCAAGTCCCCGATCGCCCACTCGCGAACAACCGTGGTGTGTTCGGGCGCACCACCAACCGAAAACATGCCGCCGCGCCGAAGGCGACTCGTGGCGGGGCCGGACGTGCCCCGTGGAATTGGAGTTGTACGCCATGTGTGAATCCTGCGACCGCGGAATCGACCGGAGGGGCTTTCTGATTGCCGGCGGGGCGCTGGGGGCGGCTTCGTTGCTCTCCGGCGGCGTCTTCGCGCAAGCGGCGGCCAAGCCGGGTCTGGCGCCTCGCGAGAAACGGCCCGCCAAAGTCGCCGTTGTCTTTCTCTACCCGCCCGCCGACGTCGTCTCCGCCGGCAAGAACGAGGATAGTTGGAACGTCCACCAATGGTTCACCTGGCCGGGCAACCAGTTTCAGCCGGAACAGCAGCAGGCCAAGTTCACCAAACAGATCGGCGAAATGGCCAAACGCCTGGGCGTCGAGGTGGCGTTCCATCCCCAGGCGATCTACCAGGAAGCGAAGGTTAAGGAATACATCGCGGCGACCAAGGCCGCGAAGGTCGACGCCGTGCTGGTCGTGAACTTCTGGAACACGTTTGCCGCCCGGTCGCTCCAGATCGCCACCGAGGCCGCGCCGACCGCCATCGTCTACCAACCGCTCGGCTCGAACCACCAACTGCCGCTCGAAGCCCTTCGCGCGAGCGACGGCATGTTCTACATCCATTCGATCGAGAATTGGGCCGAGATCGAACGCGGCCTCCGCGCGGTTCGCGCCGCCGTGATGATGGCCCAAAGCCGGCTACTGCGGATCTCCGGCGGCGTGCAAAAGACGGTCGAGGCCGAAGAACCCGACCTCAAGACGCACGTCGTCACCGTGCCCGCCGAAGAGTACAACACGCTGTTCGATTCGATCAAGCCCGACGCCGAGATCGCCGCGTTGGCCCAGCGGATCAAGGGCGAGGCCGCGCGGGTGATGGACGTGACGGACGAGTACTTCGTCGAGGCGGTCCGCGCGCATCGCACGGTGGCCGGCATGATCGAGCGCTACGGCGCCGACGCGGTGACGATCGAGTGCCTCTTTCTGAAGGACCGCAAGCCCTGCGTCAGTTTCGCCGTCAACAACGGCAACCTCGTGCCCTGCGGATGCGAGAACCAACTCGACGGCACGCTGACGCAGATGCTCGGCCGCTGGCTGTGGGATCGGGCGGGCTTCATGCACAACCCCGACTTCGACACGAGCGAAAACCGCTACTACGGCTCGCATTGCACGTGTGCCTGGAAGCTCCGCGGCCCCGAGGGCCCGTCGCGGCCGTACGTCGTTCGCCCCTTCTTCCACCAAGCCCCGAAGACGGCGGCCGTCGACGTCGCGTGGGCGCCCGAGGAGCCGGTCGTGCTGGCCAAGTATTTCAGCGGCAGGAAGACGCTCTGCTGTTGGACGGGCAAAGTCGTCGAATCGCCCGCCTGCCCACCGGCCGGCGGCTGCGCCACGCGGGTGCTGGTGAACATCGACCGCGTGGACGACGTCTCGACGATCTACCCCGGCATCCACCCGATTCTCTTCTCCGCCGATCCCGGCGACGCCCGAGCGCTGAAAGCCTTCGCCCGGATGTACCGGCTGGAATGCGTCGGGAACGTGTGAGCCGGCAGGGTGCGTCGAGGCCGGCGGGCGCAGCCGGCCGCCTCCCCAAGCAACACACGGTAAGAACAACCATTCGACCGGCGGCCGAGCCCCGCCAAAACTGCCCGAATCGTGGGATGTTGGTGGGACTCGCTCCACTCGGCCCACTCTACAATTCTACTTGCTCCGGACCACCGTCTCCTGGCTTGTTATCATGTATTCCCCGCCAAGCTCCGCGGGGATGGGCTCGAGCCGGAAAGGTCTCTTCGTCACCGGATTGACCGGCCGGCGTTTGAGATAGACGCCGACGAGCTGGTCCAACGACTCGGGCAGCTTCCCGTCGTGCTCCAGACGCCACGCCTCGACCGCCAACTCCGCCTGTGCCCGGCGTCGCGCGACCTCGAATTCTCGAATCGCCAGCACCTCCCTGTTCAAGAGAGGAGCGGACACACCGGTGCCAAGGAGGAACTGCTCGAACCAGTCGTTGAACCGCGTGTCGACCGGTGGAAAGTCCCACACCAAGTCCAGCGATGGCGTGTTCGGATCGGCACACGAATCGGCGAAAAGCTCCAATCGATCGAGGGCCTGCCGTAATTCGTACCGCAGACGGCGCAGTCCCCGGGTCCGCTCCCAGGGGTACAAAATCGGCAAGAGGACCCGAGCGGTTGGCCTCTCGCCAATGTCCATGAAGAAGTAATCGTCGTCCGCGATGTCCCGATGAGTGACAAGATACCACAACTTCAGTCCCATCGCGTAATCCAGCCGATCCGGGGCCAATTCGTCTAGACGCGAGATCGCCTCTTTGAGCAGCTCCGGGGTCATCCCCGGACCTCGGGCCGACCGGCGCACATTGGCAAGGGGGTTCTGCCCAAAATCGGGCGATCCCATGCCCATGCCCAGCCGGGAAATCGCGATCCGGCAATCCAGCGCTTCCCGCGGTCGGCCGGTCGCTTCGTAATGCCGCATGGTATTTCCGAAGCTGCGGATCAGATCAACAACGAGGGAAAACGGCCCGGGGTGCAATCGGCCCGCGGGGGTCTCGGCAAGGTACGCCCACGAGTCCATCCAACGCCCCTCATGGCACGGCGACGGCTTGGGCCAGTCGGCGGTGAACGCCACGAGCCGCTTGACCGCGTTGTCGGAGAGGATCTGCTCGGTCTTCTTACCCTCGGGGTCATCGCCGGGCTCGTCGACAACGATCGTTTCCCTCGGCAGCCCGGCGATGGCGACCAGCT
Organism: Planctomycetia bacterium; assembly: GCA_026401055.1. Lineage (GTDB taxonomy): Bacteria > Planctomycetota > Planctomycetia > Pirellulales > Thermoguttaceae > JAPLNP01. Next base: position 4,365 of record JAPLNP010000461.1, on the reverse strand, counting down.
CGGCGAGCCGCGCGACGCCCTCGGGCGAATAGGTTTGCGATTCGAGGCGGCTCGGCGAGAAGCCCGGGTCGGAGACGTAGGGGATCTGATGAATCCTGAGGTACGGCGTCACTGCCAGCAGGAAGACCAGCGGCGCCACCGCCGGCGTTATCCACCGCAGACGGCTTCGCCAGTTGCGCCGCTCGGCGAGCCAATCGGCGGCGTGAAGCCGGCTCGCCACGAGTAAGCCCAGAGGAATCAACCACACGGGCGCCCACCCGATGTACCAGCCGAAGAAGCTACAAAGCGAGAGCAGGACAACCGTCAGCGTGGCCCCCAGCGCGACGGCGAGGATGCCGCTGCGAAGCAGGATCGAGACCAGCGCGCCGCAGGCGTAGGCCAGCACCCAGAACACGATGAAGGTGAAACCGCCCTGGCGCTCGTCGGGCCGGGTGAATAGTTCGTTCCAGACTTCTTCCAGCGACACTCCTCGGAGCGGCGCCCCCATCACCAACGACAACAGAAGCAGGCCGGTCAACAAGAGATAGAACGTCCCCCAGACAAGCTGTCGGCTCCACCATGCCTTGCGCGGCGTGACGCCGTGGTGCGAAAGGAACCGATATCCGCGCTGACGCTGGTCGGCGTGGAACGCCAGCGAAGGATAGACGATTGCGCCAAGCATGATCGACAAAGCGGCAAATCCGTACCACTCCGACCACTTGGGAAGCACTTCCGTGACAACCAACAGCCGCCCGACGAACCAGACCAACACGATGAGGGCGCAGAGCCCCAAAATCGCCGACGATTGACGCATGTGGTGAAGACACAGCCCCACGAACTCCCCTCGTCGCGACCGGAACGGCATCGCCCACGAACCGCCCAAGCCGTCGGACAGCGTCTCGACGATCTGGAGCCTCTTTCGCCCGACCTTCCAATGCTCGAACCATCGCAGGGCCAGCCACACGTCGACGGCCGCGACGACAGCGAAAATCAAGAGGAACAGCGGGATTGGGTAGCGGGTGTGGTCGAAATAGGCCGAGACCGTGACAAGGCACACGGTTACGGCCGCTCCCGCTCTGAGGATGGCGACCATCGGGCGCGACGACAGAAGCGAGAAGAACGTTCCCCACGCGAGCCCTTGCGAGACCGCGATTCCGAACGCGACCGACGCGTGACGAGCATCCGACGCGCTGAGTCCGGCGCCGCCGGTGAAGAGAAATGCCATTCCGCCCAGAACCGGCGCCAGCGCCGCCGTCGTCAGGATGGCCCAGCCCGTCTTCGCCACGGCCACCTCGCGAACGCTTAGCGGCAACGACCGTAGCAGTCCGAACGTCTTGTTCTCGTGCTCCAACGCATACTGCATGCCCGAACACGCCAGAGCGTAGAGCGCCGTGACAAACAGCGCAATCCCGTAGAGCCCCGGGGCGAAATCCTCGGGCGACATGGGCGTCGGAAGGAATACGCGGCTCTGAGTCACCACGGCCAATTGCAGGAAGAAACACAGCCCCACCATCGCCAGCCAGAGCGCGACGGTCGTCCGATATTCCTTCCAGACCAGACGACGGAGTATCGTTGCGTTCATGGCGTCCCTCCTTGCGGCTCGGCCACCGGCGCGGTTACCGACTCGGCGCGTTTGCCGGCCGGCGAACCGGTCCCATTGCGCTGCATGTACGCCACGAAAATCTCCTCCAGGCTTACCGGGTGCTGCTCGACGGCCTCGACCACCGGGTGCTCGGCCAGAACCGCCACCTCGGCGTCGCTCATCCCGCGAATCACCACGTCAACTTGCCGGCCGCGCTCGACCATCCGCAAGACCCTGCCCGAGAACTCGGGCAGCGGGGTCGTCAGGTCCTTGACCGTGAGCGTCAGCCGCCGGGTGTCTTCTTTCATCGCGTCGAGCCGCTCGACGGCGATCAACTCGCCCTCGCGGATGATCGCCACGTGGTCGGCCACCCGCTCGACCTCGTGGATCTGATGGCTGGAGAGCAAGACGGTTCGCCCCGTGGCGGCCCGATCGACCATGCTTTCGAGAAACTCGCGCCGCACGATTGCGTCCAAGCCCGAGGTCGGCTCGTCGAGGATCAACAACTCCGGATCGTGCCCCAAGGCGATTGCCAGCCGGACTTTCGCCCTCATGCCCTTCGAGAGCGCGCTGATCTTGCGGTCTCGCGGGACGTGAAAGGCGTCGATGAGCTTCTGATAGCGATCAAAATACCCCTCCGGATAGAACCCGGCGGCGAACCAGCCGATCTCGTCTACCCGCATCCAGTCGTAGAGGTCGGATTCCTCGGGCACGTATCCGACGCGGCGGCGGATTTCGGTTCCGGCCGTGGCGCTGGGCAGTGCGAGCACTTCGGTCTTGCCCTCGTCGGCATCGGCCAGGCCCAAGAGAATGCGGATCGCCGTGGTCTTGCCCGCCCCGTTCTCGCCGAGCAAGGCGAAGACGGCCCCCTCGGGCACGGCGAAGGAAACCCGGCGCAGGGCCGTCTGGCGGCCAAAACGTTTCGTGACGTTGTCGAGTCGTACTACGTCGGTCATGACGAGATCTCCTCGGGCTGGGTGGGTGTCTGGGAAGCGTCATCCTCGGCGTCGGGAAACGCGATCGCGAGCTGTTCGCGGATCAGCCGGCCGACGTGTCCGTCGTGAAGGCCGCTCTGCCGAGCCTCGGCGAGCACTTGACCGAGCCGGGCGCGAATCATGTCGATTCGCTGCCGACGACAGGTTTCCGGCGCGGCCGGACCGACGACAAGCCCCGTGCCGCGGCGCGATTGCAGGATCTCTTCGTCCTGCAACTGGCGATACGCGCGGATGACGGTGTTGGGGTTGATCGCCAGTTCCTTGGCCAGTTCGCGGACCGAGGAAATCATGTCCCCGGCGGCCAGCGCGCCGGCGGCGATGGCGAACTTCACCTGGCGGACGATTTGCTCGTAGATGGGCAAGTCGCCGGCCGGATCGACGTGCAGCAACATGGCGCCCTCGCTGATTGAGTGTACTAGTGACGTAGATCAGCATAGCAGTAGAGCGTTTCGCCGTCAATACGGATTTTCGAGATTTTTTGGAGCCACGCCACGTTGTCGCTAACTACCCATGCGAAGGGGTACCGCGTGGCCCTTCAGCGATGAGCCGGACCGTGGAGCTAGAACGGCGGCGGGGAGATCGACTGGCCGTCGGCCCGGTTGCCGAGAAGACGGTGGACGGTTGGGTCGATCGAGTAGCTCATGCCGTGGACGGAACCATCGCAGCACGCCATCTGGAAACTGCTCGGGTGGGCGCTGCCGAAATTGGTGCTGCAGCCACCCAAGCCGGCCGTGTCTTGCCGCGGCGTGCTGTCGATATTGGTCCAACGGGAGCCGTCGTAGTCGAGGCCGATGTCCCAGCCCTGGTCGTTGTCACAGTCCACGCCGTCGCGGTAACGATCCGGGTTGAGATACCGCTCGCCGAACAGGTACGTCGTGCTCGTGCCATCTTTGATGGAGCTCAAAGCGACTTCCCCGCGCAGCAGGATCACCCCGTTGCAGCTCGGCTCGGAACCTCCCAGCGAGGACCACTGGGCTTCCGTCCAGCCATCGCCCTCGGACAGCGAACCAGGACCATACGGCACGCCGTTCGACACGTCCCCGGTGTTGCCGGCGTAGTCGCTTCGGCCGATGACCGAGGGCCGGTCCACGTTGGCGAAATTGGTTGTGTGGACATAAGGATAAGCGATGGCCGGGCGGCGCGAGGGGCAATGGAAGACTGACAAGGCGTTCTCCACGCGTGTCTTGCCCTGCACCCGATCCTTGTTCCTGCCCATATTGTGAAGCGTCTCTTGCTCCAAATACGGCAGGATGTTGTAATGCCAGCCGCCCGGCTGCTGGCGGGAGAAACCGCGGTCCGGGTCGCCGGCCCAGCCCCAACCCCAGCCCCCGGTCGGCAGGATCTTGTGAACGTTCTCGTGGTCCAGGGCGGCCAATCCCATCTGCTTGAGGTGGTTGGAGCACTGAACCCGACGGGCCGCCTCGCGGGCGGCCTGCACTGCCGGCAACAACAGGGCGATCAAGATCCCGATGATCGCAATGACGACCAGCAGCTCGACCAACGTGAACGCCCCGCGCGTCCTGTTATGCATGATCACGACCCCCCAAGACACCAAGGTTGCGGCGGGGCGGCGGACCGCGACCTCCCGAGGCCAGACACGTGCCTTCGGGCCCCCCGGACGCGATTATAGCCGCCGGCCGCGAGAGAAGCAAGAATGGGCGGATCACCGACAGGAGATCTGCAAAGTCCATTTTGGCAAACCATGTGGCGGGTGTTGCCGTAGAAACAGGGACCGTAGCGGAGCTGCGGCTGGGATTTCTACTCGTTTCATGGAGGGCCACATGATGGTCGCTGCGTCGCTATCTCAAT
>JAPLNP010000440.1 GCA_026401055.1 Planctomycetia bacterium | reverse complement strand
GACCCACGCGGCGTCCACCGCGACGCCGATCGGGCCCGCCGGCAGTGCGTACTCGACGCGGTCCTCCAGCGTACACGCCCTCGGGCCCTCGGGCTCGAATCGGTGGAGGTGATCCCAGTGGGCCATCGGGCCGCGAAGCTGAACGTCGCGGAACTGCTCCGGCGGCCGGCAGTCGCGAATCTCGGCCACCCAGGCGACCGGCGCCGGCCCGACGCGCAGGAGCAACTCGACCTGGCTCCCGTCAGCCAGCCCGCCGGTCCGTCGTACGACGCGGACGTTTTTCCACGGCGGCAGCAACCGTTCGAGCGCCCCTTCGCGCGCGTGCCAGGCATAAGCCGCCTCAGCCCCCACCGGCAACCGCGATCGGCGCACAAACCCATGCCGAGTCATGATCCGGCTCCCTTGGAAACAAATGTCAATTCCTGTTATTGCCGGCCCGTTTGCCTGCTGTTGTTCGATGCCGGTGCCGCCCCGCCCGGGGCTTTGCGGACACTCGCCAGATAGTTCGGGTTGTCGGCCTGGCCGGTGATCTCGTAGAGGAACCGGCTCGGGAGCGTCGGGCGGGCCTTCCCCCACTTGCGGCGGGTTAAAGCCATCGTCAGCGTCAGCCGACGCTCGGCCCGGGTCAGGCCCACGTAGCACAACCGGCGCTCTTCGTCGATCGCCCCGGCCGCGTCGGCGATCGAGCGTTTGTGCGGCAGGAGGCCCTCTTCCATCCCGACCATGTACACCGCAGGAAACTCCAGGCCCTTGGCGCTGTGCAGCGTCATCAACGCCACGGCGTCGCCGGCCAACCGCGACTCCTTGTCGTCGCTCGTGTCGCGATCGCCCAGGGCGACTTCCTGGACGAAGCCCGACAAGGTCGGACGGCTCTCCCGCTGGCAATAGCCGCCCACCGCGTTGACCACCTCCTCGACGCTTGCCCAGCGTGTCTGGACGTCGTCGGGATTGGGGTACAGTCGGGCGAGTTCGTCGCGGTAGCCGATCTCGTCCACCAGCGAGCGGACCATGTCGACCAGCGGGCCGGCCTTGCTGAGTTTGCGGTAGCGGCCGATCAACTCGCGGAACGCTCCGATGGCCTTGAGCACGGCCGGCGAGACGCACCCGTATTGCTCGGCGTTGGCGAGGGCGTCCCAAACCGGCTTGCCCTGTCCGACCGCCGCTTCCACGAGCCGCGTGACGGTCGTCTGGCCGATTCCCCGCCCGGGCGTGTTGATCACGCGCAAGAGCGAAATTTCGTCCCGCGGATTGACCAGCAGCTTCAGATACGCGAGCACGTCGCGGATTTCCTTGCGGTCGTAGAACGAGGTGCCTCCGACGAGCACGTACGGGACCTTCGCTCGGCGCAACTCGTCTTCAAACGGCCGGGGCTGCTCGTTGGTGCGGAAGAGAATCGCGAAATCGCCGTGCCGGGCGCGTCGGGCGGCGACCGCGCGGGCGATCTCTTCGACGACCAGTTTCGCCTCGGCCGTCTCGTCCTGGACCTGGAGAATCCGGGGCTCCTCGCCGCTGGCCGTCGCCCGGAGCACCTTCGCGTGGCGGACCTTGTTGAACGCGATCAGGCGGTTGGACCAATCGAGGATTTGCCGCGTGCTGCGGTAGTTGGTTTCGAGGCGGACGGTTTTGGCGTCGGGCCAGTCGTTTTTGAATCGCAGGATGTGCGTCACCTCGGCCCCGCGCCAAGCGTAGATCGACTGGTCGTCGTCGCCCACGACGCACAGATTCCGGTGCTCGGCGGCCAGTGCCTTGACGATCCGGTACTGGGCGGCGTTGGTGTCCTGGTACTCGTCGACCATGACGTGGTCGAATCGGGCCGCCTCCTCGCGCCGCACGTCGGCGTGGCGCGAGAACACTTCGCCGGTCAGGCCGAGCAGGTCGTCGAAATCGACGGCGCCGGCCGCCTTCAGGGCGTTCTGATAGCGCCGGTAGCCGGCCGCCGCCAGGTGCTCCTTGTCGGACTGGGCCACCGACCCCGCCCGGGTAGGGTCAATCCCCGCCATCTTCCACCGGCTGATCACCTGGATCAAATCGCCCGGCCGCATCGTCGTTTCCGAAACCCGAATCTCCCGCAGCGCCGCCCGGGCGACGCTTTCCTGGTCGCCGCGGTCGTAGATGGCGAACTGGCTCGGGTAGCCGAGGTGATGGATTTGCCGCCGGAGAATCCGCACGCACAGCGAGTGGAACGTCGAGATTTCGGGTTTCGCCTGCGATTGCCGTTTTCCGAGCAGTTCGGCGGCTCGGTGCTGCATTTCCCGCGCCGCCTTGTTGGTGAACGTGACGGCGAGGATCCGGCTGGGGGCCACGCCGTGCCGGATCAGGTTGACCACGCGGTGCATCACCACCCGGGTCTTCCCCGTGCCCGCTCCCGCCAACACCAGCATGGGTCCCGAAAGCGTGTTGACGGCCTCTTGTTGAGCGGGATTGAGCGACATCGCAGTCCGGACTGGGAACGCAGGGGCTTCCGTGCGATCCTAAGTGGCAACCACCGGGAATGGAAGGGGGACCGGCGAAACGGGACCGGCGGGCCGCCGCGACGCTGGCGAACTCGCGTCGGATACGCAAAACGGGTTACTCGGGGCCGACCTTGACGCGGCGCGCGGACGCGCCGTATATTGCATGATTCAGACATGCGGTCCCGGGGGTCCGCGTCTACTCTGAAGTAACCGTTCATGGGGAGTTTCCAACCTCCGCGGCACGGCGAACGTCGTCGCGCCCGCGCGCTTTTTCGCCGCCAAAACAGACTGCCCCCTTCCGTGCCCCTTTCCGCGTCACACGTCAGGCAAAACACATGAGAAGCGAACGTCGTCACGAATTGGAACATAATGAATTGGCCGACTGGATGGCCAACGCCGTCAGCGCGGTCAAGCCCTACGCCAACGCCATCATGGGCGTCGTGCTGGCGTTGTTGATCGTGGGCGTCTTCGCCGTGCTCTGGGCCCAAAAGGTCCGGTCGGAAACGGCGCAGTCGTGGCAGGATTTCCATGGCGCCATGGCCAAAGCGACATCCGGCGGCAACTTCGCCGAACTGGAAGACGTCGTCAGCCAATACCCGGGCACCGACGCCGCCTACTGGGCCGCCGTCGTCGCCGGCGACCTGCATCTGGAAACGGGCTGCGACGAGCTCTTCTCCAACAAGGCCCGCGCGAATCAGGAATTGACCAAGGCCGTCGCGTTGTATGAGGACGTGCTGCAAAGCACGAACTCGGCGCTTCGCGAGCGGGCGACCTTCGGCCTGGCTCGCGCGCGGGAATCGCGAGGCGAACTCCAGAAGGCCGAGAAGCATTACCAGGAACTCGTCGAGGGCTGGCCCGACAGCCCCTATGCCAAAACGGCCCAATCGCGACTCGACGACCTCAAGCAGCCCGCCGTCAAGGAGTTCTACGACCGCTTCGCCAAATTCGATCCCAAGCCGGCGCTTTCCAATGAGCCGGGCACTCCGGGCGAGCGTCTCCCGTTCGACGCCACCAGCCCGCCCTCGCCCGGCGAACCCTTGTTCCCGTCGCTCGATCCGCTGAAGCTCGAACAGCAAGCGCCGGCCAAGACCAAGGACGGAGGGAATGCCAAGCCCGAGGAGACCAAGCCGGCGGATCCCGCCAAGCCCGAGGAGACCAAACCGGCAGTTCCCGCCACGCCTGAGGCGGCCACTCCCGCGGCTCCCGCGACGCCCGATGCGGCCAAACCGGATGCCGCTCCCAAGGCGGACACGCCTCCGAAGGCGGACGCCGCTCCGAAGACCGACGAGACGCCCAAGGCGGACGCTCCGAAGACCGACGAGAAGAAGTAGTCGCCGCAGCCGCGCATTTTCCCCCTCTCCCTTTGGGAGAGGGCCGGGGTGAGGGCGGCTGATCGACCGGTGAAGGACAAATCCCTCACCATGCCTTTCTCCCAGCGGGAGAGGGATCGCCCGAATGTCCGCCAACCATCCCTGCCCCGAACCGGTCGAGTTGATCGTCGCTCCCGCCGAGTCCGGCTGGCGTCTGGACGTCTTCCTCGCCCATCATCTGACCGACTACAGCCGCGTCCATCTGCGTCGCGTGATCTCGGCCGGCGGCGTCCGGATCGACGGGTCGGGCGGCAAGCCGAGTTACCGGCTCAAGCCCGGCCAGCGGGTCACGCTCGATCTTCCCGACCTCCCCCGCGAAGGCCCGACGCCCGAGCCCATCCCGATCGAGGTGCTCTTCGAGGACGACGATTTGGCGGTGGTGAACAAGCCGCCGGGCATGGTGGTGCATCCGGCGCGGGGGCACTGGTCCGGCACGCTGGCCGGCGCGCTGCAATATCATTTCGGCGGCAGCCTGAGCACCACCGGCGGCCCCACCCGACCGGGCATCGTCCATCGTCTGGATCGCGACACCAGCGGCGTGATCCTGGTGGCCAAGAACGACCAAGCCCACGCCCGGCTGGCCGCCCAGTTCGAAGCCCGGGAGATCCAGAAGGACTATTTCGCCCTGGTGCTGGGCGTACCCCAGCGGGATCGCGACGTAATCGACGAGCCGATCGGCCCCCACCCGCGGCATCGCGACAAGATGGCGATCCGGCGCGCCGCGCCGAAAACCGGCCGGACGCACCAAATCCGCGTCCACCTGGACCACGCCGGTTACCCGGTCCTGTGCGATCGACTCTACGGCGGCCGCGACCAAATCACCCGAGGCGAGATCCGGCGCGACCCCACGGACACACTCGTCCTGCTAAACCGTCAAGCCCTCCACGCCCGCTGGCTCCGCTTCACCCACCCGGCCACGGGCCGCCCGATGGAGATCGAAGCCCCGCTGCCGGCCGATATTGCCGAAGTTCTTGCGGAATTGCGGGAGTATCGGGCGGGTTGAAAAACGTCGGCAGATGATTCGTCGCTCCCCGATCTCGTGTTGTCGGCGATCGCCCCTTTCCTCTCGTTCTCGCTGCATGGAGCACGTCCACGACGCGCGTGGACGTGGTGCGCGGCCGGGAAACCATTCCGACACCTTATTGCGCACCGCTTCGCGTGCCTTCTTCGGCGCGGCGTTGAATTGCCTCTGCCATTGGTACCTCTCGGGCAGCGTCGCGGCGAACACCACGATCACGATGACGTGGCCCACAACCACATAGAATGCTTCACGGCGATCGTAGTTGCGTGTTGACGGGGTCAGCAAGCGTACCCACAACAGTGCGCTAGCAACGCAAAGGCCGAGAAACAGGAGCGTGTTTGTGAATACCTGGCCGTTCAGAAGCAAAAGGCAACCAACGCCAATGAGAATCAGCAGGCTGGAAAGCGTAACCGGTCGGCGTCGTGCCTTCGGCGCGATGGCAACGCCCTCCGCCACCATCTGCGGCGACTTGTAGGGGTTCAACTCGTCCACGGCTGTGAAACGACTGTACCTTGGGGAAGAGCAACGATCAGGCCTCTCGATTCGCATTCGCGGCGTGGCGATTTCGACGGTCGACCGTAGGAACGTGACGCGTGCTGACCCATGTGCCCCGTGTCATGCCTCAGCATATCGTCCAACATGGCCACGAGAAAGGCCCCCGAATTAGTGCGCCACGGCAGTGGAATCTCCGAGCCACGGAACTTCCACCGGGTGCCGTGCCAATCGGTGCCGACAAACGGATTCACGCCCCCTAAAGGGGGCTTTAAGGAAAAGCAACGATCCGTGATGGCCTCTCGGTCCGCAGGCGTAAACGCCTGGGCTAGAAAAAGAACCAGAATGGAGAATCCGTCGGAAATTCCCACACGTCAACTTGTGTCCAACAACGACGGCAACCCCGGGGGACCGCCGCCGTGGATCCTCTCTTCCGACCGGCCCAAGGATTCGGCGAGGGCAACGAAGCCCGGCTACTCGCCTGCAAACGTAACGACCAGCTTGCGGCTCTGATCGCCCGCGCCGGGATAGACCAGCAGATAGCCGGCCGGCGCGCCGGGCATCTTCCGCAGCGTCACGTTGACGGCTTGCGGCTCGAGCAACACCCCTTGCATCTTCACCCGGCCAATGTCCGGCAGGAAGATCACCGTGGGCAGTCCGTCGCAAGGCGATTCTTGCCAGGCGACTTCCAATCGGTTTTTTTCGTGATCGAAACGATAGCTCTTCAGGTCGCCGGCCACGCAGACCGGGTAGGGTCTGACGAGCGCCTCGCGGAAATAGGGACAATTGCCGATATCATCGCTGTACAGGTCCTGGTGCATATCGAGAATGACGTAGATCCCGTGCTGGGCGGCCCATTGGATCGCCTTATCGACCTGGGCAAGATAGGCCTCGTCGTACCGGCCCGGCTCCGGCTCCACGCCCGCCCAGACGATTCCCAGCCGCACACAATTGAAACCCCAGGCTCGCAACTGGGCGAACTGCTGGGGACCTTTGGCCACGTTGAATCCGTCTTTCGGCTCTTTGTCGACGAGGTTGATCCCACTGAGGATGACCTGGCGGCCGTGTGCGTCGCGGAACGCGGCGCCTCGGACGGTCAACGGCGCGCTGGGCCAGTAGTCCGCTTCGGCCGCGGCGGCGTCCCACGTGCCAAGCTGCCCCAGCAGGAGCCATCCCAAGAAGAAGACCGTCACGCCCAGACGTATCGTGTGGTAAGACATCGGAATTGAAAGGCGAAGTCAAGAAGTGGGACAGGCACGCGCATTATAGCACGCGAAAGCACGCCTGTCCCCCTATCTCGCATCAGCGGGCGAAGGGCTCGTCGAACGTCACCAGACGCATCGAGGGCCCCATGTTGCTCGCGTCGGGGCCACCGGCCGCGTCGGGCGGTTGCGGAGCGGACGGCGGCGGCTGCGGGGCGGATGGGGACGGCACGGGTGTGGGCAGAACCTCGGTCGGCGGCGGGCCGGGAGCGGGAAGCGGCGGCTCGGGGCCGCAATCGCGGATCTCCCAGCCGCCGCCCAGGGCCGCGTACAGCAGGACCAGACTCCGGGAAACGCCCCCCTGCGCCACGGCGAGGCTGTCTTGTTGCTGGGTCAGCGTCTGCTGCACCGTCAGCACCCGGTTGAAGTCGGTTGTGCCGCCCTGGTACTGCGTCTGAACCAGTTCCAGTGATTTTTGGGCGGCGAGGGTGCCCTCTTTAAGCCAGCGGACCTGCCGCTGGTAGTTGAGGAAGGCGATCAGGGCGTCCTCGGCCTCGGCGTTGGCCCGCAATACCGTATCTTGATATTCCAAGACCCGCTGCTGGAATCGGGCGTCCTGGACGCGGATGTTGTTCACAAGGCGGCCGTAGTGGAGGATGTTCCACTGGAAGGACGGCCCGACGTTGCCGGCCAGCGACCGCGACTCGAACAGGTCGCTGAACCGGGTCGCATCCAGGAAGATGTCGCCCGATATGTAGAACGCGGGATACAGTTGGGCGACGGCGATACCGATCTGCGCGCTTTGGGCGGCCACCTCGCGTTCGGCGCGGCGGACGTCGGGACGCCGGCGGAGCAACTCGGCCGGGATGCCCACGGCGACCTGTGCCGCCGCGCGCGGAATGCCGTGCGCCCGGACCAGGAGCGGATCGAGGTCGCGCGGCGGCGTGCCCAGCAGGATGCAAAGTTGGTTGATGGCTTGTCGCCGGGTGGTTTCCAGCGGCGGGATGGTCGCTTCGGTCTGGGCGACGTTCGATTCGGCCTGGGTCACGTCCAAGAGCGTCGTCGAGCCGGCGTCGTACTTAGTCTGGGCAAGGTTCAGACTCTGACGCTGAATCCCCACGTTCTGCCGCGCATATTCCAACCGCCGCTCCGCCGTCCGCAGATCGACGTAGCTCTGGGCGACTTCCGAAAGGAGCAAGACCAGGGCGTCGTTGTAGTTCCAAACCGAGGCGTCGAGATTGGCGTCAGCCGTTTCGATGCCGCGGCGGTATCGTCCCCAGAAGTCGAGTTCCCAGGAGAGTCCCGCGCCGGTCTGCCACTCGTTGAAGAAACGATCGACCGGCACGCCTCGCGGCCCGTTGCCGCTGGCGGCCTGACGCGAATACGAGCCGAAGGCGTCCTGCGATTGGGGAAAGAGTTCGCCGACGGCGATGCCCCGCAACGCCCGGGCTTCGAGCACCCGCAACCCCGCCACGCGGAGCGTGAGATTCTGGCGGTAGGCCGCGTCGATGAGGGTTCCGAGCACGGGGTCGTCGAACGAGCGCCACCAGCAGGGAAGGACGCACGTTCGCGCGTCGACCAACGGATCGCCCTCTTCGACCCACTGCTGGGCGACGGGGGCGGGGGGAGGGCAGTAGTTTGGGCCGACCTTGAAGCCGTTGTGGACGTATTCGCTCCAGCTCGTGCAGCCCAGCGACGCGAGCAGAACCACGCCCAGCATCGCCGCGCCGGCCGCGGTCGGCATCCATTGGGTCGGCCTGCGCGTGGCACACGGGACTGTCCCGATTTTCGCGGGGCGGTGGATGCTGGGGCAACGACCGGCGTTTTCGCCGCGAAAATGGGACTGTCCCCCTCGCGTCACCCTCCGTGGCGCCAACATGGCAGGTTCCCTCCACGCCTCGTTAGAATCGGCACACGATGAACATCTGTTGTTCTCGGCATTTTGGAGACAATCGTCGCGATCGGATTATCCGGCCCGATATAGACTGCGCAGTTTCACACGACGACGCAATCGTTGCGACCGTCAGAAGCGTCACCGATCGGAATTGGCCGCGATTCCGTGGAGAAAAACCTCCACCAACGGGCCGATCCACCGCTCGGCGACGGGGGGATTGCCCGACGACGCCGCCCATTTCCATGGCTCGGTCATGGCGGCGAAGAAGATTTCGGCCAGCCGCCGGGGGTCGAAATCGCGGAAGACGCCCTGATCGATCCCTTGGCGAAAAACCTCGGCCAGTTGCGCGATCGCCGTTTCGCGCCGGGGCCGGGCCGAGGGCTCCAGCAACCTTCGCGCGGTATCGTCGGTCAGCAGAATCGTGAAGATTCCCTGATGCTTCTCGACCTCTCCGTAGATGATGCGGACGATGGCGTCGAGCTTGGCGGCGGGTGGACGTTCGGTCCTGGCGGTTTCGGCCACCATTTCGAGGATCGGCTCGACGACCCGGCCGTGGACAAATCCCAGGAGCTTCTGCTTGCTCCCGATGTAGCCGTAGAGGCTTGCCTTGGCGAGATTCGCCGCCGCGGCGACGCGATCCATGGTCATTCCCTTGACGCCGTGCTCGGCGAGGACCGAGACCGCGGCGTCGAAGATGGCGTCCTTCATCATCGCATCGATCAGTTCCTTGCGTCTGCGGCTAAGGCGTGGCATCGTCGCCCTCCGCGAGAAGGTGATCGAGATCGTCAACCGGCGCGATGGCGGACGGCGCGATGGCGGCCCGCAAGCGGCGTTGTTGGCGCAGGTCGCCGAACCATTGGATGACGTAGAAGAACACGGGCGTGAGGAAGATGCCGAACAGCGTGACGCCCAACATGCCGGCAAACACGGCGACGCCGAGGGTGCGGCGCATTTCGGCGCCGGCGCCGCTGGAGAGGACCAGCGGAACGACGCCGAGGATGAACGCGAAGCTGGTCATGAGGATCGGCCGCAGACGCAGCTTGCAGGCGGCCAGCGTGGCCTCGAATCGGTCCATGCCGGAGTCCTTCTTCGCCTTGGCGAACTCGACGATGAGGATCGCGTTCTTGCTGGCCAGGCCCACCAGGACGACGAAGGCGATCTGGGTAAAGATGTTGATGTCCATTCGGGCCATGGCGACGCCGCCGACCGCGCAGAGGATGCACATCGGAACGACGAAGATCACCGCCAGGGGCAGCGCCCAACTCTCGTACTGTCCGGCCAGGACGAGGAACACCAGGACGACGGCGCCGCCGAAGACCAACAGCGTGGTGCTCCCGGCGATGATTTGCAGGTAGGCGAGTTCCGTCCATTCGAAGCCCATCGTGCTCGGCAGGTTCTCTTTGGCGAGCCGTTCCATCGCGGCGATGACGTCGCCGGAACTCATGCCGGGGATCGAAGCCCCGGTGATCGACGCCGCCGGATACATGTTGTAGCGGTTGACGACGAACGGTCCGGCCTCGTCGTCGACCGTCATGACGGCGCCGATGGGGACCATTTGTCCCCGGGCGTTGCGGACGCGCAGGCGTCGCACGTCGTCGCGGTCCATGCGGAAGGGGGCGTCGGCCTGGACGTTCACCTGCCAGGTGCGTCCGAACTGGTTGAAGTCGTTGACGTACAGCCCGCCCAGGTTGACCTGCAGTGCGTCGAACACCTCGTCCAGCGAAATGCCCATCGCCTTGCACTTCGTGCGGTCGACGTCGACGAAGAACTGCGGGGTGTTGGCGCGGAAGACGCTGTTCAGTCCGACCAATCCCGGCACGTCCTTGGCCTGCTGGACGAGGTTGTCGGTTTGGGCCTGCAGCACGCCGACGCCCACCCCGGCGCGGTCCTCGACCATGAGCCGGAAGCCGCCGGTGCTGCCCAGTCCGCGAACCGGTGGCGCGCCGTAGACGTTGACGGTCGCCTCGTCGATTTCGCGGACGACGCGGCCGCGCAGCGCGGCGAGAATCGCCTCGGCGCCGCGGTCGGACTCCTCGCGCTTCTCGAACGGATCGAGCACGACGAACATGGTTCCCAGGTGCGAGCCGTTGGCCTGCATGACGAACGACATGCCGGAGATGCGGATCGTGTGCGCAACGCCCGGCGTCGATCGCACGACGTCGTCGACGTGTTGCATCGCCTTTTCGGTTCGTTCGAACGAGGCGGAGTCGGGCAACTGGACGACGACGAACAGGTAGCCCTGATCCTGGTTGGGGATGAACCCCGTCGGCACCCGGCCGAAGCTCCAGTTGGTCAGGTACAGCAAGCCCCCGTAGACCACCAGCACCAGCACGCTCACTCGCAGCAGTTTGCCGACTGCCCGGGTGTATCCGGCGGTGGACCAGGCGAAGACCTTGTTGAACAGCGCGAAGAACCAACCCAGCCCGAAATTGAGCACCCGGGCGAGCGGATCTCGCTGTTGCCCCCGGGGCTTCAGGAGGAGCGCGCACAACGCGGGGCTGAGCGTCAGGGAATTGAGCGCCGAGAGGATCGTCGAGACGGCGATCGTCAGCGCGAACTGCCGGAAGAACAAGCCCGTGATCCCCGAAAGGAACACGCACGGCAGGAACACGCAGGACAGCACCAGTCCGATGGCCACCAGCGCGCCGGAGACTTCTTCCATCGCCTTATGGGCGGCGGCGCGGGGCGCGAGTCCCTGCTCGATGTGATGCTCGGTCGCCTCGACCACGACGATCGCGTCGTCGACGACGATGCCGATGGCCAGCACCAGTCCAAACAATGACAGCGTATTGAGGCTGAAACCGAACGCCGCCATCGCGGCGAACGTGCCGATGATCGCCACGGGAACGGCGACCAGCGGAATAATCGCCGAGCGCCAGTTCTGGAGGAACACGAGCACGACGATCGCCACCAGAATCACGGCGTCCCGCAACGTGTTGAACACCTCCCGGATCGATTCCCGGATGTAGGGCGTCGTGTCGTAGACGATTTGGTACTCGATTCCCTCCGGAAAACGCTCGGCGAGTTCCGCCACCTTCGCCTTCACGCGGTCGGAGGCGTCCAGGGCGTTGGAGCCGGGCAACTGAAAGACGCCGATGCCGGCCGCCGGCATCCCGTCCAAGCAGGTGCTCACGTCCTGGCTTCTCGCGCCCATCTCGATCCGGGCGACGTCCCGCAGGCGCACGATCTGGCCGTCCCCCGTGGTCTTGACAACGACGTCGGCGAACTGCTCGGGCTGTTTGAGGCGTCCGAGCGTGGTCATGACGTACTGGAAGTCGATCCCCGGCACGGCCGGTTGCTGGCCCAACTGACCCGCCGCCACCTGGACGTTCTGTTCCCGCAACGACCGGACCACGTCGCCGACCGTCATGTCGCGGGTGGCCAACTGGTCGGGGTCGAGCCACACGCGCATGCTGTAGTCTTGCTGGCCGAAGATCATCGCGTCGCCGACCCCCTCCAGACGCGCCAGTTCGTCGCGGATGAAGATCGTCGCATAATTGCTCAGGTACAGCCGGTCGTAACGTCCCTTGGGCGACACCAGGTTCACCATCAGCATCAGGTCGGGCGATCGCTTGGCGGTGGTCACGCCGATTTGCCTGACGATGTCCGGCAACGTGGGCAGGGCCAGCGAGACGCGGTTCTGCACCAGCACTTGGGCCATGTCCAGGTTCGTGCCGACCTTGAACGTCACCGACAGGCTGTACGTGCCGTCGTTGCTGCACTGCGACGACATGTACAGCATGTCCTCCACGCCGTTGACCCGCTCCTCGATCGGCGCGGCGACCGTGTCGGCCACGACCTGAGCGCTGGCGCCTGGATACGTGCAAGAAACCCGCACCGTCGGCGGCGTGATCTCCGGATACTGCGACACCGGCAGCGAGTAGACCGCCACCAGGCCGAGCAACGTAATGATGATCGACGGCACCGAAGCCAGGATCGGCCGATCGATGAAAAACCGTGAAAACATCGGCCGCTTCTCCTACTTGTCCGCCTTGACTTTCACGTCGGCGGCGGCTTTCGCGCCTCCGCTATCGGTCGGGCTGAACTCCGTCGGATGGACCCTCGCGTTCTCGCGGGCCCGCCGCAGCTCCTCGCCGGCCCGCTGCAGCCCGTCGACGATGATCCGATCGTCCGGGCCGATGCCCGATTCGATCACCCGCAGTCCCTCGTGGAGCGAGCCCGCGGTGACCAGCCGGCGCTCCACTCCGTTCTTCGCGTTCACCGCCAGCAGGTACTTCTGCGTCATGTCGGTGCCGATCGCGCGGTCGGGCACCAGCAGGGCCGGACGCGGCTTGCCGAAAGGAATCCGCACCCGGACATACAGCCCGGGCGCCAGCGAGGGATCGGGTTTCTCGAAGACGCCCCGCGCCTGGATCGTGCCCGTCCCGCGGTCCACGCGGTTGTCGACGAAGTCGAGTCTTCCGACGTGGGGAAAGCCCTCTTCCGTATCGAGCCCGATTTCCACCGGAATCGCGAGTTCCTTGATTCGCGACAAAAGCGACTTGCCTTCCGCCTGCCAGAGCGAAGCGAGGTACTTCAGCAGAACCGGCTCCTCGATGTTGAAGTACACATAGAGCGGTTCCGTGGTGACCACGGTCGTCAGGATCATCGCGTCGTCGGTCCCCGTCTGAACCAGGTTCCCCTCGGTGATCCGCCGGCGGCTGACGCGGCCGTCGATCGGCGAGACCACCTTGGTGAACTCCAGGTTCAACTCGGCATTGCGAATCGCCGCCTCGGCCGCCTGAATCGACGCCCTGACGATCGCGAGGTTTTCCACGTGCTGCTCGTACGCGTCGCGGCTCACCGCGCCTGAGGGAAGCAACCCCTCCGAACGGCCCACGTTCGTCTTGGCCTTCACTTCCATTGCCTTCAAGCGGGCCAACTCGCCCTTGGCCTGTTCCAACGCCGCCTGATACGGCCGCGGGTCGATCTCGAACAGAAGATCCCCCTTCTTCACCTGCTGGCCGTCCTCGAAATTCACCTTGACGATGTAGCCGGTAACCCGGGCACGGATTTCCACCTCGCCCACGGCGGCCGTCTGGCCGGGGAACTGGAAGTAGTCGACGATCTCGCGGGCGATCGGCTTGGCGACCTTCACTTCCGGCGGCGGAGGCGTTGTGGCCGAGGTCGCCTCGGTCCGGCCACATCCGGTGGTCAACAGCGCAAGGCATCCGGCGCACGCGAGGGCGGCCGTCGCCATGCCACAGTGCCCAAGCACTCTTCTCAGTTGCCTCAGTCTTGACACAGAGTCATCTCCGAACGTTGCTGGATGTCCGAGCGAGAGACCGGTCGAAGCAATCGACCCTGGTGGGGTGCAGAGCAGGCGCCGAGCGGCCGGCCGGGGGGGCCAGTGTGGTGAATCGGCCGCGTGCCACTCTCCCTAATCCGTAAAGTCTACCTCTCTTATAGCGTACCGACGGTACGGTCGCTATTCAATACCGTGCGGTCGGTATTCAAATTATGGGGGAATAATACCACCCATTATAGTCCCATCCATGACCGAGTGGCTAGGGAAAGCCGAGCCACGACCGTAAGGGAGCGGCCCCGGCGGGACATCGACCACGCCGCGCCAGGCCGCTTCCTAACGGGCGCGGCTCGGTTTGCGGCGGGCGCTATTTCGGCTTCCAGCCGGCGGCCTGGGCCAGCGCGGCGAACGCCCGATTGCCCAGCGAACGGTCGCCGTGCAGTTCGCCCGCGTCGTTCCAACTGACGATCAACCCGAGCGACGGCATGACGGCCATGCCGCGCCGCCCGTTGTGGCCCAGGGCCATGAACATATCGCCCGGCGCGTCGGCGTACCAAGGGCGGCCGTCGCGTGCCGGGCGGTTGAGCCACCAGAGCCAACTGTAGCCGCCGTTGTGGTCGCCTTGATTGCCTCCGCCGCCGATGCTCCGCGTGGGGCAGGTCTCGGCCGGCTCGGCCTTGGTCCGTGGGATCGACAGCGGCAGCGGCTCGCTTATGGCCATTGCGGCATACCGGGCGTCGAACACTTGCCGGTCGCGCCACTTTCCCCGATTCAGATACAAGAGACCGAACCGCGCGAAATCGCGCGGCGAGATGTTGGGCCGGCCCGGCTTGACGCCGTTGGCGGTGAACGTGTCCTCGAACTCCAGCGGATCGGCCAGCTTGGGGCGAAAGAGCCGCGCGTCCGCCTCCTCCCACGGCACGCCGTAAACCACGTTGACCAGCGTGTCCCAGAACAATGCCATCGTCCGGTCGTTGTAGTCGAACGCCGTCCCCGGCGGCTCGCGGTATCCCAAGCACGCCGTCTGATAGGCCAGATGACGGAAGGTCATTTGCCGATCCTTGTAGCCGAGATTCGCATTGAGCGAGTTCAGCTCCGGTCGATACTTCGCCACTTTTTCATCCGGTCCGGCCAAACGGCCTTCCGCGATCGCCTGGAACATCAGGTGGCTGTAAAACGGCTTCGAGGCCGAGGCGACGTCCGCCGCCCGGGCCGCGTCGCCCCAGGTGTAGGCCATGTAGCCGTGGCGCACCACGCAGCCCCGCCCGCCGACCATCGCCGAAAACCGCGCGAGGCCGGCGGCGTCCAGCCCCAGTTCGGCCGGAGTGCGAGACTGCCAGTGCTTTTCGGGAAAGACGGGCTGGACCTCGGCGGCAATCGCATGACCGGCGGCAAGCCATGTGAGCAAGAGAAAGCCAACGGCAGGACCCGCCAGGTTGACTCGCATGAGACACTCCTTTCGCGACGGCAAAGATGATGCCACGGTAGCGGTTCGCCGCGGCAGGGTCAACGTCCCACCCGCCGCCCGGTTGCACGAAAACGGGTCACCGGGTATCCTGACCATCGCGTATTGTCGCCTTTCGCTCCGCGAAAGTAGCGAAGAGACACGGTATTCGCGGTCGGGAAGAACGCCACTTTCGCGGAGCGAAAGGCGACACTCGTTTCCGCGCCAACACGAAGGCCCCCCATGACCACAACCCAAGTCGTGCCCGGCATAACCCGAATCGGATGGATCGGCACGGGCGTGATGGGCCGGAGCATGTGCGGCCACCTGCTCGACGCCGGTTTCGCCGTCACCGTCCACAATCGCACCCGCCAGAAGGCGCAACCGCTGCTGGACCAGGGCGCCCGGTGGGCCGACTCCCCCAAGGCCGTCGCCCAAGCAAGCGACGTCGTCTTTACGATCGTCGGCTACCCGGCCGACGTGCGAAGCGTCATTCTCGGGCCCGACGGGGTGTTGGCCGGCTGTACGTCGGGCAACACGATCGTCGACATGACCACGAGCGAGCCGTCGCTGGCGGTCGAGATCGCCGCCGCCGCCGCCCGGCTCGGCGTCCACGCCGTCGACGCCCCCGTCTCCGGCGGCGACGTCGGCGCCCGCGAAGCCCGCCTGTCGATCATGATCGGCGGCGACGCCGACGTGGTCGCCACGCTGGAGCCGTGTTGGCGGGCGATGGGCAAGACGATCGTCCGCCAAGGCGGCCCCGGCGCCGGCCAACACGCCAAAATGGTCAACCAGGTCCTCATCGCCAGCGGCATGGTCGGCGTCTGCGAGGCGTTGCTCTACGGCTACAAGGCCGGGCTGGACCTCGACACCGTGCTCGAGTCGGTCGCCTCCGGAGCGGCCGGAAGCTGGTCGCTGTCGAACCTCGGCCCACGGATTATCGGCAACCGCTTCGAGCCGGGCTTCTTCGTCGAGCATTTCATCAAGGACATGGGCATCGCGCTTGCGGAATCGAAGCGGATGGGCCTCTCGATGCCCGGCCTCGCCCTTGCCCATCAACTCTACCTGTCCGTCGCCGCCGGCGGCCACGCCCGCGACGGTACGCACGCCCTCCAGCTCGCCCTAGCCGCGATGTCCGGCGTGGATTGGGTGCGGCGCCGCTCGTGAAGTTCTTTCTCCGACCCCCTATACTTCTCTTCTCTGCGTCTCAGCGCCTCTGCGCGAGACAAGAAGGAAGGCCTCGCGCCGGGCGCCATGGCCACGCTTGCGTGGCCATGCCGTACCTGTCAGAAAACATGCTCACGGCAGGCGCGAGCATCGCACCCGGCCAACACAGCAGCGGCAATGTCCATGAAGCATGTCCACCGCAAGCGTGGACATGGCACCCGGCTGGTCGATACCAAGGTATAGCATTCTGGGGTCTCCTGGAAAAAGTCACGTAAACTTGGGTTTATAGCGGTTCCCATGCGTACTTTTCTTGGAGACCCCGGCTCTTTCATGGTATCTGGAATTGGTCTGCCATCGCGCTGCATAAGGTATATTTCACCGTCGACCTTCCGCGACGCTTTGGAGGTTGTCTCTGGGAGTGATCCCGGAAACCCGCGTTACCCAGGTTGGCGATCGACCGTGCTCGTGGTGGCGATGCTGGTTGTGGGAGAGCCGGTCATTCATGCGTGGCGAGTTGGCGGACATGATGCGTTCCGCAGAAAGTCCGTACCCGTTTCGTGAAAGGAACCGCTCCATGACGACTCGTAACTCGAAGTCGTGGGTTTTGACGCTCGGTGACCGGCCGAGTCGACGAGGCTGTTCCTGGACGCCGCGCGCCAGGCAGTGCGTGGCTTATGGTCTGATCGCATCGCTGGTCTGCGGCTTCGCGACTGTGGCAAAGGCCCAACCGACTCGCCAAAAGCTAACCGATTTGTACGAGCGCATTGAAGCCGATCAGAAACTTAGCATCGCCGACAAGTACGAGGCCCAGATGCGCGTTTTCAAGGCCTCGCTCGAGGCGGGCAACGCCTACACCGAGGTGTTCGACAAAGTTCAGAAATATAGCCTTATCGCGGGCGACGTAGGCGGGCTGTTTCGGCCCGAGGTGGCGAAGGCCATGTATCAGTTCAGCGAGCGATTGGAGACGGCCAGCCAGAATCAGGTATTCGAGAAGTTCGGCGCGATCGTCAAGGCCGAGGGCTACGTCTCGGACAGCGTCAAGCTGATTTCCGACATTGACAAGATCAGTCGCGACCCGAATCTTCCCCCCTCGGCCAGACGCAGCCTCGGCGCGCTCCGCGCGGCGGGCGAAGCCATGGAGAAGGCCTCTTGGGTGCCGCTGGCCGGGCCGGTTTTGGAAACCTACGGCAAATGCACGAAGGAACTCACCAGCGCCGTGAGCAAAACGGCCGAAAACATCGTGGCGCTGAAGGGCGGTGGGTTCTCCCTGACCGAGGAGAAGGAGACGCTCGCGGGCCTGGAACCGGGCGACTACGAGCGAACGCCCCTCTTTGACAAGGGGATTCCCCTCGTGCGAAAGCACCTCGAGAACGACAAGGATCGCGTGTATCTCCAAGTGGAGCCCGGACGTTGGACCGAGGTCACCAGGCATTTTGATTACGACCAGGTGGCGAACATCGTGGCCGACTATCAGTTCCTCAACGACGGTCGCCCACCAACCCCGCGGGAGATCGTGCACTACCTAGCGCGTCCCGAGTCGCGTGAGGATCTGGCGACGCGAGCCCTCGATCACGCGGAACTGCGGATCAACCAGGCATTGCTCAAGGAGGTCTCGCCGGAACTGGACTCGAAAACGGATTACAAAGCCTTTCTTGACGCCAAGGAGGCATTGCAGGAGAAGCTCGGCGGCCTGGGTCTGGTGATTCCACCCGGATCGGCCATTTTTCGCGAACTTCTGAGGGCGGAGATCAAGAAGCCGGGCACTCGCGACGCCGACCTTCGGCGGATCGCGATGAACACAACGCCCCATGCCCGAGAATACCTACGGTTCAAGGGCATCAGCGATCCCGACAGAATTCCTCTGGAGCGGTTGACCGAGCTTCTTCGAGGGTATCGCGAGGGAAGCCAGCGTGAGTTCGTCAAATGGATGGCGGCACACGCCGACGTCGGCAAGTCCGCATCGGCGGGAAACACGGCGTCGACGATGAAAACCGGCGAGCAACCGAAGCCGAAGGACGAGCAAACCGAAAAACTCGAACGCCGCGCCAAGGAGTTGGCCGAAAAGGGCCTCAAGCCGCGCGACCCGAACGAGAAGCCCGATCCCAACGAAGCCAGGCCGATCGTTCCGGAAGATTGCACCATCGAGGTGGCGTTCAGTGACGCGACAAGCGGTAAAACGAATGTTGACACCTACAAAATCCTCGGCAACACGGTAATGAACATGCGAGAGCCGTTCGTTAAGCCCGCTAGACAGGGGCCAGGCTATTGGGACGCGGAGGAACGGTACGTAGACACGTTTGCGGGCAGCTTGAATGACAACGTGATCACCGGCAGATGGGTGTCCACGACTGCGACGGAGGGAAAGAGATACAAGGACAAGTCGAACAGCCGTCTCGATCAACATGCTAAAGGAACGGTGAAAAACACGGCCGACATTCGAATGGTGCTGTTCGGCGACGGCACGGTAAGCTGGGAGTATGAATCGAAAACGGAGGTTCGCCTGCATGCTTTGGTCGGCGTCTTCAATGCCGATACCGGCTCTACCGAGAGTTTTCACACCACACCATCGCCGAAGCGCACGGGCGCCGGCACTTGGCAGATTCGCAAGTCGGGAAAAGGTCCTTCGCCCGCGCGCCTCGAATAGCCGCGTCCCTTCGTTTCTTCTTTCACGAGACCGCTTTATGACTTCCTCACTTCTTCAGTCTGCTCGTCGGCTTGGCCGTTTGTTGGGCGTGGCGGCGTTTTTGGGGCTCGTCGCAATCTGCGCGACTTTGACCCGCGCTGACGACGATCCGCTCGCCGAGGCCCTCGCCGAGACCGACGCCGAGTTCCGCGCCGTCAAGGACGGCGTGGCGACCGCGAAAGACAAGATCGACGAGGTGGAAAAGAATCTCGTCGCGGCCGAGGAGTTCTTGCGAGATCGGCCCGACCTTGCCCCGGCGGACCCGGCGGAGCGGAAACGCTTGCTCAAGACGCTCGGCGCCTCGCGCGAGTCGCTGGCCAAGCACGCCGACACGCTGGAGAAGTTCGGCGACTATTCCGGCAAGGTGACCGACGCCTTGGACGTGGTCTATGAAGTCGATGCGCTGCAAAAGGCGATCGCCAGCGACGACCTCAGCGTGCAACTGCGTACGCTGGGCGAGGCGATGATGAAGTACGGCGGCAAGGCGCCGCTGATCGGCAAGGCGCTCGAAGTGTACGGCGAAATGACGACCGGATTGGTCGACGCCACCGATCGGCTGCACAAGGAAATCGTCGAGGTCCGCAACCAGGGATCGCTCGGAAGCGGCACGTACGGCGGGCAGAAGGATCCTCGCTACCAACAGCTCATCCGGCAATTCGGCCGAGAGTTCGCCCAGTCGGCCACGTTCGCCCCCACGTCGCCCCGAGAGGTGTTCCGCCCGATCGACAAACCTCGCAGCGCCGTTCTGCTATGGGATGATGACGAAGGGGAGTGGTATCGCTTCGACGGCGGCGTGCTGATCGAAACGGTGTTTCGCGACGTCCGCGCGGCCCGCGGCGATCGGCCGACGGTCGTGCAACTGAAGCACCTGGCCGAGAACTACGCGCAAATCGAGTCGCGGCAGGCCATGGCCGAGGCGTTTCGCGACTATCTGCGGCAGGCCGCCGCTGTCGGGCTCAGTCCGCGAAACGAAGCGCTGCCCAAGGCCGCGGGCGCCGGACGCGTGCTTCTGTCGCTCGACGACCTTGACGTCTTTCGGGCGAGGTTCGTCTACGACGGCCAGTTTCGCGGCGGGGTGCTGACGGTGCTCGACGAGATGCGGATCGACATGGTCAAACAAGGGTCGTCCGCGAAACGGTCGGTGGCCGAGTTGGACGCGCTGGTCGCGCGGCACGGCGTGACGCTCGCCTCGCAGGCGGCCGCGAAAACGGCAACGACGAGCGGCTCGACGCCGACGGCCGGCGGCAAGCCCGCATCGGCGGGGAAAACGGCGTCGACGCAGAAAGCCGGCGAGCCACCGAAGCCGAAGGACGAGCAAACCGAAAAACTCGAACGCCGCGCCAAGGAGTTGGCCGAAAAGGGTCTCAAGCCGCGCGACCCGAACGAGAAGCCCGATCCCAACGAAGCCAGGCCGATCGTTCCGGAAGATTGCGAAATCGAAATCACGGCGTGGACCGCGAACAATCGCAATCAACAAAATACGACCAGATTCTCCGTTCGCAGCGGTCAAATCGTCGCGAGTGTACCGGATCAAGTAAATCCCGCGTACGATCGTGTTGATAGCAGCGGCTGTCGCAGCACAGGGGAAGAATGGCGTGGCACTTATCGATTCGAAGGACGAATTATTCCGCCGAATGTCATCTCCGGAACCTGGAAGGGTGAGTGGAAGGCCACCCAGTCATGGTTTTGGGACTCGAAGGGAAAATTGGTCAATCACCGCATTCGATCGGCGACCTGGATTTTTCCGTTAGACATCGAATTGTATTCGGACGGTACGTTGAGCTGGCGCGGAGAACATAATTGGGACGAGAAAGCCGTCAACATCGTCGGCGACGACAAGCCCATGAAAATTGTGCCGAAAAAGATCGCCGGATCAGGCGTCTGGCAGATTCGGAGTGGCTATTGATCCTCAGAAAGCCAATGTGACATAGTCGTCAGCAGAATGGCAGTTGAGAAGCTTCGCAGAAGGTACGGGGTCGTTTTGGTGAAAAAGGGTTCGGGAGTGCTTTGTGGTGGAGCCCGCTGGCCATATCACGCTCCGGTGACGCCGGTGCGGAAAGGAGGATGGGAATGCGACTTCCGAGAATCGGTTTGAAGTCTTTGGTTGGGATCACCGCCCAACTCGTCTTGCTGCTCGGCCTGGTTTGCTGGGCCATCCGAAGCGAAGCCCTTTATTGCCGCCCTGAAGTGCTTACCATTACCATCAATGATCGAGTGGTGACGTTGGCCGAACTTGCTGATGCGGACAACCGGCCCATGGGACCGGCGCCAGGCTGGGAACTCTACGACGTGCCGATCGAGGTGTTCGCGCCGGTTCTGTGGTTCGCGCTCTTGCTGCTGGCGGCGGCGTACGTCGGCCTGATTGTTTACGCCGTGTGGAGGAAGCGGCGCTTCGCAGCAGCCTGGTGGTTGTCGCCCGTCACTTTGGCGACGGTCACGTTCTTTGTGCTGGCCTTTCTGACGAAGCCGAGAATTTTCTACTAAAGAGGTGGGCGTCACGGGCAAGGTCCGTTTGCCCATGACGCCCAACGTCACGCGACGTTCTCTAGGCAAGCGTGATCGGCCGCTTGCCCGGGGATGGATCCTTGGGACGCTATTTCACCTCGTCCATCTTGACCGCGCGGCGCTCGGCGGCCGCCAGCAACGCCGCTTCGAGCACGCGCTGGGTCTGGTAGGCGTCGTTGAAGTCGGGGATCGGCACGATCGGCTCCTGGCCGCCCAGGACGCGGCAGATGTCGTACGCCTCGTTGACGAAGCCGTGTTCGTAGCCGATCAGGTGCGCGTCGGGCCACCAGTTGGCCACATAGGGGTGGTCGCCGCCGTGCGTACACATGATCGTCGTCCAGCCCTGCACCGCGCGGGGCAGCCGGGCGTCGTAGTACTGGAGTTCGTTCATCCGCTCGAAGTCGAATTTGACCGAGCCCTTGGTGCCGTTGATCTCGAACGTGTTGCGGTTCTGGTTGCCGGTGGCCTGGCGCGCGGCCTCGAAGCTGGCCACGGCGCCGCCGGAGAATCGGGCGAGGAAGAGGACGGTGTCGTCGACGGTCACGTCGCCCAACTCGTCGCTCCCCTTCAAGCCCGCCGCGATTCCGCCGGCCACGATGCCGGTCATCTTCTTGCGCTTCTTAATGAAAGTCTCGGAGATCGCGCCGGCCACTTCGGTAATCTCCTGGCCGGTGACGAACCGGGTGAGGTCGACGATGTGGGCGTTGAGGTCGCCGTGGGCGCCGGAGCCGGCCAGGTTCTTATCGAACCGCCAGGCCAGCGGCACCGATTCGTCGGCCCAGTCCTGCAGGTAGCACGCCCGAACGTGGCGAATGTCGCCGATCTGGCCTTCCTTGACCAGCCGATAGGCCAAGCCCGCGGCGGGACAACGGCGGTAGTTGAACCAGACGAACGTCTTAACGCCGGCCTTCTTGGCGGCCTGGGCCATTTCGCGGGCGTCGGCGAGGGTTCCGGCGATGGGCTTTTCGCACGAGCAGGGCTTTCCGGCGGCGATGGCGGCCCGGGCGGGCGGCGCGTGCATGAAGTTCGGCGTGACGACGTCGACCAGTCCGATTTCGGGCGATTTGACGAGGCTCTCCCAATCGGTCGTCGCGTGTTGCCAGCCCCAATTGTCGGCGAAGGCTTGGGGATTCTCCGCCTCCTGGCCGAACACCGTGTGCATGACGGGCTTGACGGGCGGCTGGAAAAACTTATTGACCTGACCCCACGCATTCGAGTGCGTGCGGCCCATGAAGCCTTGCCCGATCAGGGCCACGTTCAATGTTTTCACCAGTCCACTCCTCCGAAAAAAGATCTGAATTCTCGTAACACTTCAGCAGCATGGAGCGAATTATTGTCAGCCGTCGGACCTGCCCGACGTCTTCAGCGACTCGACATTCCATTCCGACGCCGTGCCGGCACTGCGGCTAACATCATTTCCTCGCGGTTCAAAAGGGGACAGGTCCATTTTTCGGCCGACGCTCTTCTCGCCAAACCCACCCTCTCGCCGAAAAATGGACCAGTCCCCAGCCACAGTGACAGTGAAGGCGTTTATACCGGATCGGCTCACGGTTTCAAGTCCCCCCGGCGAGAAAGTCCGGCTGGCCGTGGGCGTTCTTTTGGTGCCGGCGGGGCAACGTGGACGACCCGGCTGGGCAATTGGGGGGTTTGTGATAAATAGGCATCCGGGGAAATTCGGCTGGCACGCCCCGCCGGGAAACGCTAACATACGGGACAGGTGTTTGCGAGACGTTCGAGGAGATACGAACCATGGTTCAATCACGGAAAGTCCATCCCTTGGTCTGGATGGTGATCGGGTTGGTCGCCGGAGTGAGCATCGGTGGTTTCTGGCCCCACTCCCCCCTGCACGCGACCGCGACGGACCGGTACGAGACGTTCGCCGTGGCCACCGGCTTCGTCGACGATGGGATCGAGGCGGTTTACTTCCTCGATTTTCTCACCGGCGACCTCCGCGCGGCGGTCTTGTCCAAGCAGATGCCCATGCGGTTCAATGCGTTCTTCCAACGCAACATTCTGACGGACCTGGGTGTCGATCCGTCGAAAAACCCGAGGTACTTGATGGTCACCGGCATGACCGACACGCCGCGCGGCGGTGGCCAGGCGCGTCTGAGCAGTTCCGTCGTGTACGTGGCCGAGATCACTACCGGCCAGGTGGCGGCCTATGCCATTCCCTGGAACTCCGCCCAGCATTCCGCCGGTCAGGTAACCAACGGCGTGTTGATGCCCATGGCCACCACCCGATTCCGCACCGCCGTGGTCCGGGAGCAGAAGTGAAAGGCGGCCCGGCCGGGGACTGGTCCATTTTTCGGCCAGAAGACGTGTTTCACTCAAAGAGCGTCGGCCGAAAAATGGACCTGTCCCCTTCATGCCCAGAACTGAAAGGAACACAACCGTGAGCGAACGAGACGTGCCGACTTCGAAATGCGGTCGCAGGGAGTTTATCGAGGGTTGCGCGGCGGCCACGGCGGCCGGCGTGCTCGGCGGCAACGTGGCCGGCGGCGCTGAGGCGGCGGGCCCCAACGCGCCGAGGCGTTTCGACTACGTGCCCGTGCCCGACTGGCCGCGACTGCCCAAGGACGTCGCCTTCGTCGGCGTCAACGGCATCGCAACCGACGGCCAGGGCCGGGTGTACGCCGCCGGCGGAGACCCGAACGCCATCCTCGTTTTCGCCCCCGACGGCAAGTTTCTCGCGGCCTGGGGAAAGGGCACGATCAAGGCGAAGCACGGGCTGCGGATCTTCGGCGAGCGGCTGTTCGTGGCCGACACCGAAATGCACCAGATGTACGAGTTCACGCTCGACGGCCGGCTGTTGCGCTCGCTGGGCACGCGGGGCAAGCCCGGGCTGGGTCAAGATCAGTTCAACCAGCCCACCGACGTCGCCATCGCCCCCGACGGCGACATGTTCATCACCGACGGCTACGGCAACAGCCGCGTCGTGCGGCTCGCGCCGGACGGCTCGTTCCGCTTGGCTTGGGGCAGCCCGGGCGAGAAACCCGGCGAGTTCCACGCCCCCCACAACGTCGTCCTCGACAAGGCCGGACTCGTCTACATCGCCGATCGCGAGAACGACCGCATCCAGGTCTTCACGCCCGAGGGCAAGTTCCTCAAGCAGTGGCGCAACGTGGGCAAGCCGTTCGGACTGTTCCTCACGCCCGACCAGACCCTGTGGGTTTCCGACGGCAATCCCAAGGGCCCGCATCGGATCCTGGCGCTCAATCTCGACGGCGAAGTGCTCGCCGCGTTCGGTTCGACCGGCTCGGCCCCGGGCCAGTTGAACGTTCCGCACTCGATCGACATCGACCGCCAGGGTAATCTCTACGTGGCGGAAGTCGAGAACAAGCGGATCCAGAAGTTCATACCACGAAAGTAGGGTGCGTGCTGGCACGCACCAACTACGTTTCGAGTGCCGCCGGATTGCCGTTGCCGGATTGTCCCATTCTTGCCGTCGGTCCCCGCGCGAACCTATAATGGCGGCTGGCCCCGCGGTGTCCGAGAGCGACGCTGCCAAGCCACCTACCCACATCGTTCCCCCAATGCTCTCTTGCCGTCGATCCAACCCACTAGGAGTAGCCATGACCGAAACAGCCAAGAACGTTACGTCCCGTCGCGAGTTTCTGAAGCACACCGGCCGAGTCGCCGCTGCTTCGGCGCTGGTGGGGACGGCCATTCCTTACGTCCACGCCGCGGAGGACAACACGATCCGGGTGGTCCTCGTCGGTTGCGGCGGCCGCGGCACCGGCGCGGCAAAGGACGCCATGTCCGTCAAACAGGGACCGGTCAAGCTCGTCGCCATGGCCGACGTGTTTGAGGACCGCCTCAAGACCAGTTACGCCAACTTGAAGGACCTTGGCGACAAGGTCGACGTGCCCGACGATCGCAAGTTCGTCGGCTTCGACGCCTACAAGAAGGCGATGGACTGTCTCAAGCCGGGCGACGTCGCGATCTTCGCCACGCCGCTGGCCTTCCGGGGGCCGCACTGTGCCTACGCCGTCGAGAAGGGCCTCAACGTGTTCATGGAGAAGCCGCTCACGGCCGACGGCCCCACCTCCCGCCGGCTGATCGATCTGGCCAAGAAAGCGACGGAAAAGAACCTCAAGATCGGCGTCGGCTTGATGTCGCGCCACGCCCGGCCGCTCGAGGAAGTCCACAAGCGGATCCAGGACGGCGAAATCGGCGACATCGTTTTGATGCGCGGTTACCGGATGCACGGGCCGTTGGGGTCGTTTGCCTCGGAGAAATGGCCCGGAGACCCGAGCGAACTGCTTTGGCAAATCAAGCGTTTCCACAGCTTCCTCTGGGCCAGCGGCGGCAATTTCAACGACTTCTACATCCACGTCATCGACCATTGCTGCTGGATGAAGGACGGCTGGCCGGTCAAGGCCCAGGCACTCGGCGGCCGCCACTATCGCCAGACCGACGACGGCAAACCGAGCGTCGATCAGAATTTCGACGTGTACTCGGTGGAATACGTCTTCGACGACGGCGCCAGACTCATTATGGATGGGCGCTGCATCAACGGCTGCACCCAGATTTACAACAGCGCCGCGCACGGCACCAAGGGCATGGCGATCCTGTCGAAGTCGGGCGACTGCGGCACGCCGTCGAGCACGTACAAGGGCCAGAACCCGGACCGCGACAAGATGATCTGGCAGTCGAAGGACCAGAGCAATCCCTACCAGAACGAATGGAACGACCTGGTCGACGCCATCCGCGGCGACAAGCCCTACAACGAATTGGAGCGCGGCGTCATGGCCAGCGCCGTCAGTTCGCTGGGCCGCAAGGCCGCCCACACCGGAGTGGAAATCACGCTCGACGCGTTTCTCAAGTCCGAGCAGGAGTACGCGCCGGGCGTGAACGAGTTCACGATGGATTCGCCGGCGCCGCTAAAGGCCGGCCCGGACGGCGCCTACCCGATCCCGATGCCCGGCATCGTCACCGATCGCGAGTATTGATTTCCCCGCCGACCAGTCGGGTGGCGCGTCCCCAAGGATTGACGCGGAAACGAGTGTCGCCTTTCGCTCCGCGAAAGAACGCCGCTTTCGCGGAGCGAAAGGCGACAATGTGACAGTTATTGATCCGCCGGTCGGGCTCGCGGGCGCCAACGGCAGCTTGCCTGCCGCTGCTCGGAATCGCGGGGGCAGACAAGCCGCCCCCGGCGCCCAAGCCGTCATTGGCAATGCAGGAGTCAATGAGGGTCCGAGGAGACAATACAGGAGAAAGGCAGACCATGAAAAGCACGTTTGCCATGCTCTCAGCCCTGGTGCTCGCGATGGGCGCGACGGCCACGAAGGCGGAATCCGTCGCGGTGAAGGTGGGCGTCTTCCAGCAGGAAGTGAGTGCCTCGTATCACGTCCAGCACGGCCTTCCCGACAATGACGTGTACGCCGTGGCGGTGGACGCCCGCGGCGCTGTTTTCGCCGGCACGGCCAAGGGCCTCGCGCGGTTCGATAGCGGCCGGTGGACCGTCGTCGAAGGCGTGCCGGCCGAGCCGATCCGACGTCTCGCGCCGAGTCGCGACGGACTCTACGCCGCCACCAGCGCCGCACTCTATCGGCTTGATGCCGGAAACGCTCGGAAGACCGCCGACCTTCCGCATCCGCCGACGGCATTGGCCGTCGCGCCGGTCAGCCTCTTGCTCGGCACGGAGACGGGCCTCTTTCGCGAGCGCGACGGGCGGTTCGAGCCCGAGCAAGACCTGAATCGTCTCCTGGGCGATCAGCCGCCGATCCGGGCGATCGCCGTGGGTTCCGGCGGCGAGGTGTTCGTGGCCGCCAAGGCCGGTCTCTACCACGGAAAGAACGGCGAGTGGCATCGGCTGTTGCCCAGTGCCGGCGACGCGAGTTGGGCGGTGCATGACGTGCGGGGCGTCGCGCTGGACCGCCGGGGTAGGCTCTGGTTTGCGAGCCCTCAGGGAGCCGGCTGTTTCGAAGGGAAATGGACGCTCTTCGACAGCCGCGCGGGACTGCCGTACAACGACTTCACGACGGCAACGCCGGGCGAAGACGGCGTCGTCTGGTTCGGCACGAAGATCGGAGCCATCCGCTACGACGGGCATCACTGGGCGTATCGCGAAGGCCGACGCTGGCTGCCCGACAACGAAGTCCGCGACGTCGCCGTCACGGACCAGGGGGACGCATGGTTTGCCACTCCCAAGGGCGTGGGGCACATCGAACGACGCCCGATGACGCTCGCCGAGAAGGCGCGGTTCTACGAGGACGAGATCGACAAGTACCACCGCCGGACACCCTACGGCTACGTGATGTCCGTCGGGCTGGACAAGCCCGGCGACAAGACCGTTTGGCACAATCGCGATGACGACAACGACGGGCAACGAACCGGCGAGTACGGCGCCGCGGAATGCTTCCGTTACGCCGCCACGAAGGATCCCCAGGCCAAACGGCGGGCGAAGGCCGCGTTCGAGGCCCTGCGATTCTTGTCCCAGGTCACGCAAGGCGGCTCGCACCCCGCGCCCAAGGGCTTCCCGGCGCGGACGATCCTTCCCGTCGACGGGCAGCGCAATCCCAACCAGGAGGCATCCTACTCGATCGAGGCGGACCAGGAGCGGCGGGACAAAGAGGACGCGCTTTGGAAGGTCATCCATCCCCGCTGGCCCACCAGCGCCGATGGCAAATGGTACTGGAAATGCGACACGAGTTCCGACGAGCTCGACGGGCACTATTTCCTCTACGCCCGATACTACGATCTGGTCGCGGAGACTGAGGAAGAGAAAGAGCGAGTCCGGGAGGTGGTGCGCGCCATTACCGACCACCTCGTCGAACACGACTACCAGCTTGTCGACCATGACGGCAAACCGACGCGCTGGGCCCGATTCAGCCCGCGCGAACTCAACGGCGAACCCTGGTGGTGGACCCAGAGGGGCCTGAACTCGCTGAGCATCCTGGCCTACCTTCGCGTCGCCGAGCACGTCACGGGCGACCAGAAATACCGCGCGGCGGCCGACGAATTGGCCCAAAAGCACACTTACGCCATGAACACGATGTATCCCAAGTTCCAGAACGGGCCGGGGTCGTTTGTGCAGTACGACGACGACATGGCTTTCATGGGTTACTACAGTCTCGTGCGCTACGAGAAGGACCCGAAACTGCGCGAGATGTTCGCGCTGAGCTGCCATGAGTATTGGCAGCTCGAGGCATGTGAAGCCAACTCCTTCTACAATTTCGCTTTCGCGGCGATTTGCCAGGGTAAGACCGCCGGTTCCCCTTGGGGTACGCAGGACCTGTCACCCGACCGGCCGTGCATCGAGAAGGCCGTCGACACGCTGAAACGATACCCGATGGATCTCGTGTCCTGGAAACAGACGAATAGCCATCGTATCGACATCGTGCCGCTCGCGCAACTGGTCCGCGACCCGGGCGAGGCCGAGGGAAAAGGGTATCGGACCAACGGCGAAGTCCTGCCCGTCGACGAACGCTACATCGAATACTTCAGCGACGATGCCTGGCAACTTGACTCGGGCGGCGACGGAAGGGAACTGGCCACGGGCACTCCGTTTTTGTTGGCGTACTACATGGGCCTGTACCACGGATTCATCGTGGATTGACTCCAGGGGACTGTCGCATTTTCGCGGCGCGACGGACGCCGTGCTGCCGGCTTGCGCTATCGCCGCGAAAATGGGACTGTCCCCCTCGCGCCGCCCGCCTCACTCGAGCGTCCGGAAATGGATGCTCTTGCGTTTGGTCAGGTGGAAGAAGCCGTAACGCGAGAGCGTCGAGCCCTTGCCGCTGTCGCGATAGCCGGTCCAGGGCAGCGCCGGATCGAGAAAATCGCAGCGGTTCTGATAAATCGTGCCCGCTTCGACCTCGCGGCCGAAGCGATCGGCACGCCGGGGGTCGCGGGTCCAAACCGAAGCGGTCAGGCCGTAGTGCGTATCGTTCATCATCGCAATCGCCTCGTCGTCGTCGGCCACGGCCAGCACGGGCATGAGGGGGCCGAAGCTTTCCTCCTGCATAACCACGGCGTCGTTCGGAACGTCGGCCAGCAGGGTCGGCTCGAAGAAATTGCCCGGACTGCCCGCCAGCGGCCGCCCGCCCAGAAGCAACCGCCCCCCGCGTGCCACGGCGTCCTCGACCTGTTTCTGAAGAACGTCCAGCGCCCCGCGGGTGGCCAGCGGGCCCATCGTGGTCTCTTGGTCCATGGGATCGCCGAGGCGGTAGTTCTTCATCACGGCGAGCGACTTCTCCAGAAAGGCGTCGTAGAGCGAGCGGTGGACGTAGACGCGTTCCACGGCGCAGCAGGACTGGCCCGCGTTGTAACAGGCGCCGTCGACCACGTTTTCCGCGGAGAAGTCCAAGTCGGCGTCCTCGGCGACGTAAGCGGGATCGTTGCCGCCGAGTTCGAGTCCGGCGTCGATGAAGCGTTCGGCGACGTGGCGGTGGATTCGCCGGCCGCCCTCGACCGAGCCGGTGAAGGCCACGTGCGCGACGCGCGGATCGGCGATCACGCGGCCGGTCTGCTCGTGGTCGATCACCAGATTGGCGACCAGATTGGGGATTTCCAACTCGCCGAACGCCTCGGCGAAGTGCTTGCCGCACAGCGGGGTCTTCGCGCTGTGTTTCAGGATCACCGTGTTGCCGGCCAACAGCGCCGGCACGACGACGTTGATGGGGATCAACAGCGGGTAGTTCCAGGCCGCGACGTTCAGCACGACGCCCAGCGGCACGTGTTCGATTCGACGGCGGAAGCCGGGCTTGGGCGGCAAAATGTCCGGCGAGAGCGTCTCCTCCGCGATGGACATCATGTACTCGGCCCGGTCCATCATGCCCTTGAACTCCGAGCGCGACTGAACGATCGGCCTGCCCATCTGAAGCGTGACGTCGCGCGCCACGTCTTCGGCGCGTCGCTGGAAGCGGTCCAGGCCCTCGCGCACGATCGCGACGCGCTCGGCGACCGGCACGCGGCGCCATCGCCGAAAAGCGGTTTCGGTCCGGTCGATCGCCCGGGCAATCTGCCGCTCGTCGGCAAAGGGAAGCGTGCAGACAGTCTCTTGGCTGTAGGGATTCGTGACCTTCAAGTCCATGGCGATGGCTCCCGTCGGTTGCGGTGGTTGCTTGACGTTACAGGGGCGTGACGTAGGCGGCGGTGATTCCGCCGTCGGCCAGGAACGTCGCGCCGGTGGTGTACGAGGATTCGTCGGACGCCAGGAAGAGCGCGGCTTGGGCCATTTCCTTCGACTCGCCGAAGCGGCCCATCGGAACGTGGACCAGACGCCGCTGCTTTTTCTCGTCGGTGTCGAGGAATTTCATCAACAACTCGGTCCGCAACGGCCCGGGACACAGGGCGTTGACGCGGATGTTCTCCCGGGCGTGAATCACCGCGAGTTCGCGGGTCATGGCGAGCACCGCGCCCTTGCTGGCCGTGTACGCGATCTGCGGCGTCGCGGCGCCGAGCACCGCGACGAACGACGCCGTGTTGATGATCGAGCCGCCGCCGGCCCGGCGCAGGGCCGGAATGCCGTGCTTGCAGCCCAGGAAGACGCCCCGCGCGTTGACGGCCATGGTCCGCTCCCACACGTCTTCGGCGGTCGCCACGGCGTCGTCGTCCGCGCCGAGCATGATGCCGGCGTTGTTGAACAGGACGTTGAGGCGGCCGTAGGTCCGTTCGGCCGCGGCGACCATTTCGCGACAGTCGTCGCTTTTGGAGACGTCGGCCTTGACGAAAATGGCCTTCCCGCCGGCGCGCTCGATCGTCGCGACGGATTCGCGGCCGTTCTTCTCGTCCACGTCGACCGCCACGACGCAAGCGCCTTCGGCGGCGAAAAGCACGGCGGCCTCGCGGCCGATCCCGCTGGCCGCGCCGGTGATCAATGCCACTTTTCCTTCAAGTCTCATACGGTTCTCTCTTTCTTCCAGGGAAGGGGAGGAAGGGGACATGTCCATGTTTTCGGCCGACGCCTTCTCGCAAAAGCATGTCTTCGGAGCCGAAAAATGGACCAGTCCCCAGCCTAACTTTCACCGTTCGCGCGGCGGCAGGCCGGCGGTGGGCAGCACAAGCTTGTCGATCCAGTTGACGAACTCGCGCTGGCGGACCGGCGCCGACAGGATGTCGTCGTCGATGCCCAGCCGCCACCGCAACGGCTTGCATTGCGGATCGGCGGCCAGCGCCTCCAGCGCGTCGACGTAACCAGTTAGATCGTCGTGGCCGGCGAAGAAGTCGAGCCGGATCAGCTTTTCCTCGCGGGCGCAGATGAGCCGAGCCATTTCGTGCAGATCGTACTCGGGGTGATACTGGAGCCCCCAGAACGTGCCTTTCTTGTGCGTCACCGAGACCGCCTGGACCTCGCTGTAGTCGTTGCTCGCCAGGAGCGTCGCGCCGGGCGGCAGCTTTTTCACTTCGTCGTCGTGGCTGACGAATCCGTCGAACACCGGCGACTTGAGAGCGTACATCGGGTGCGCTCGGCCGGCGTCGGTGAGGTAGATCTTCCGGCCGATGCCCATCTCGCGTCCGAGCGGATGGGGTCCCACTTCGCCGCCGGCGACGACGACGGCCAACTGAATTCCCCAGCACGTGCCGAACTGGGGCACGCCCGCCGCGTACGCGCGATCGACCAGCTCGAGGTGTCGCTTCACGCGGGGGTCGTCGAAGTGGTAGACGGTAAGATTGCAGCCGGGCCAGAGCACGCCCGCCAAGCCCGCAATCGCGGCGGCGCTCGGCGGCGCGGCGCCTTCGTCGCTGGACATCCAGAGGTCGTACTCGGCTTCGGGCAGCCACGCCAGCAACATGTCGCGGTACAGCTCCCAGGCGAGCCCCATGCCCACCTCGCGGAACTGGTCGCGGCTTTCTTTCGGGTATCCGTCGATGATGAGAAAACGCGGTTTCGCGGTCACGGCTTGTGCTCCTGTGCGTCTATCTGAGCGAGAATGCCGGGCAACTTCGCGTAGTCGTCGCAGACGGCGTCGGGGTGATGATCTTCGAGCGGGCGCTGCTTGACGACCGTCAGAAGGACGGCTCGCGCGCCGACGGCATGGGGGCCGCCGACGTCGTTGTGCGGCCGGTCGCCGACGTGGACCAACTCGCCGACGCCGCACCCGACCGCCGCGGCCGCCGCGGCGAACGCCTCGGGGGCCGGCTTGGAACGGCCGAGTTCGTCGGAGAAGATGAAGGCGTCAAAACAGTTGTGCATCCCCGCGCCGCGAAGCAGTTCGGCCAACGCCCAGCCCGGCGAATTGATCGCGTCCGAGATGACGACCAAGGGATACACGTCCTTCAGGGCCCGCAGCGCCGCAAGCGCGCCGGGCGCGGGGTCGGGGCGGTAGTCGAGTTCCATCGTCTCGTGTCGCTTGATGAGTTCCGAGAGGTCCGGCTCGGGAATCCGCTTGCCGAGCCCCGCCATGAGCACCTCGTAGCGATCGCGGACGGTCCAGGTGACGTACTGGTCGTGCCACACCTTGTTGAACGCCGCCTCCGAGACGTCGTAAGCCAAGTCCGAGCATTCGCGCGAGACGGCGTGGTGGCGGCTGAGATACTCGTGGGCGAGGTCTCGCCGCGCGACGCGCTTCGGCGGCAAGCCCGCCGCCTTGCGCTTGGGCTCGTCCGAGTCGTCGACGAACAAGCAGTCCCACAGATCGAAGGTGACGGCGCGGGTGGATCCCTTTTGCATCATGGGCGTTACTCGGCGGGGGCAACGATTTTCTGGTGCTCGGACGGATCGTTTATTTTGCCACGGGCAGTCAGGGTTGGCAAGACGGGGCCGAGTTGAAAAGGGGGGACTGGCTCCGAGCCGAACAGGAAGGTGCACGTCGCCCAATCAACGTTGCCGGCTCGGTGCCTGACCCCCTTTTCAACCGCGTGGTTACGCGAAACGGCGTCATCGAGACCTGTCGGGGCGACGGAGCCAGTCCCCTTTTCCTGGGCAGTCCCGTATTCCTAGCGGCGGATGGTCGCGGAAACGGCGCTGGAGAAGACGCAAACGCCGGCCAGCAGCAGGAGCATCGAGCTGACGGAGTAATGATCCAGCCACCAGCCGAGAAAAGCGCCGGACGCCGACGCGCCGATGTACATACACCCGCCCATGATGCCCACGCCGGTGGCGCCCCGTTCTTTGCCCAGGATCTGGCCTGGGAGCACGTACAGGGGAGTCTCCAGCGCTTGGATCGTTCCGCCGCAAACGAAGATACTCGCCCCGATCAGCAACAACTTGTGAGAGCAACTCAGAATGAAGTCGACTTGGGCGAGACACGCCAGGCCCGCCGCGCTGATCAGAAAACCGATCACCATGGTCTGCCATCGCTGGCCGCCGAACACGCGGTCGGTGATCACTCCAAACGGGATGCAGAGGGCCACGCCGCCCCAGAAGGCCAGCGAGGTCATCATCGAGGACTGCGCGAGGGTGAGGCCGAAGCCGCCACTGGCGACCGGTTCTTTGAGGATCACGATGAACCAGGTCAGTATCCCGATGCGAACCATCTTCTCGCCTGCGCCCGCCAGGTAGGCCAGGTTCATCTTGAAGTTGCTCAGCGCGGCGATGTAGTCGGCCAGCCCGAATTTCCGCTCGGACTGTCCCGGCTCGATCGCCTCCTCCCACTGCGGCTGGAAGCCCGCGTCCTGGGGCGAATTCCGGCCGAACACGAAGAACAGCGAGGTCGCAGCCCACAGAAACGCGGGCGGCATGAAGAAGGCCGCGCGCCAGCCGTACTCCTTGATTACGTAAGCGCTGAGCGTCATGCCGAGGGCGCCGCCGGCAAAGCTCATCGTCAGCAAGGCGCCTTTCCAGAAACCCCAGCGGTTCCGCGGGAACCAGTTGTAGACAATACGGCAGCACGACGACCACAACATCGACGAAAAATAGGCATTCATCGCCCAGGACAGGGCGAACGCATCGAAGGAACGGGAGTGTCCGAAACAGACGTTTGCCACCACGCAACCGAGGCCGCCGACGACCAACAGCGGTTTGGGTCCGAAACGGTCCGCCAACCAGCCGTTGACAAACTGGCCCGCGGCATAGACGACGGTGAAGACCGTGGTGATCCAGCCGAACTTCTCCTTGGAATACTCGAATTCCGTGAGAATACCGGGCGTTGCGGCGCTGAGATTGTACCGGGCGAAGTAGCAGGTCAGGTACAGACCGCCCGCGGCGAAGAAGGCGATCAACTGCCAGGGGTGAAGCCCCGTGCTCTTCAGCACCCTCATCTCCGGCGTTGTCGGATGTTGCATCGGCGGTCTTTCTCGGCGGGCACTCACGCCACGGCCCGATCAGGCGGCAAGCGGGGGGCGTCGACCCATTTCCAGATAGGTCTTTCCCTCGGAATTCCTTGCCGTCGGGCAGGCTATTACCCACCCCCCGACGTGCCGAGGTCACGCATGCCGAGATTCTACCACGTCCGCCCCGGGACGCAACATTGTCAGAACGGTTCGTCGTGACTGAACACACCGGCACCCATTTGCGTTTCCTGCCGGCCGTGCCACGATGATGCACGTCGATGCGCATCGCGCAACATCCCCGGCGCGAGGTCCGTGGAAATGCGCAAATATCGTGCCGAATAGGATTGGCACTGACACGTTCTATCGCCGTTCTTCCGCTCAGTGCGCCCGCAGATGCTCTTTCGCCGACGTTTTTGCGGATTTTTAGGGGGGGTTCGGGGGATTTTGCCCACGGAACGCTTGCGGTAAACGCTACGGTTGTTACAATCTAACGTGTAGAGGCTCCGGCCTCCGCACTGCAACTGAGGTAATTTCAGCCGGGGGAGTCTTGCTATGAAAACGGGGATCCGGACGCTATTCGCGGTTCTTCTGTCAGTCGCCATGGTCACGGGCGTCCAGGCCGGCAGTATCACTTTGGGTGATTCGACACTGGGGGATCTGCTCGGTGAAGGCCCGGTGGGCGGCGCGGTCCCGCTCATGACCACCGACATGAGCAACGATATTCTTCACGCGGAAGTGTTCAGCCAGGCGTTTGCGACCGAATCGGGCAACTACGCCTATCTCTATCAAGTGAACAACACCGGAACGGGAACCAATTCGTCGATCGAGTTGTTTACGCTCGTGCCGTTTATCGGCGCCGGCGCCAGTCCATCCGTCGGATGGCTTACCGGGGCTGTTCCCGAGGGCTTCTTGCCCAACGGCCAAGAACCGGAGGACGAGGGCTACATCAATGCGGAGGGCGTTCTATCTTTCTACTTCACGGAGCGCGCCGGCTTTAAGATCACTCCGGGCGAGCATAGCGCGGTGCTCTACGCGGTGAGCGCGTACGCGCCCGACACGGTTGAGCTGATCGTGGGCAATCTGATCGGCGCGAGAGTGGGTGACGGCGACGTGATCGGGCCGATCGTGCCCGAACCGAGCACGCTCGTGCTGATCGGCATGGGCCTCGCCGCGCTCGTCGTCGCGCGTCGACGCATCGCGTGAGGCGACTCGATCCAAACCGACAAGAAACCTAGAACCGGGACGCCGTTGTGCGTCCCGTTTTTTTTGAGCGTCGGGCGTCCGAGTTGGTGAGGCGATTCCCTCTCGGGAGTCAGTCTCTTGTTTATTTCCCGCACCAAACGCTGGGGCTGGCCGCGCGGCGGCACAAAGAGCGTAGCTGAATCGCCCCGGGTGGCATCGACGGTCTGCCACGGTAAGCGGTCCACTTGAAAAGGCCGGGTCGATGGTTCGTCGGCGTTGCCCGCGAGTGCGTCACTTCTCCTTGAGTGTCTTTTCAAGGACCGTCAGATCGGGCTTGAAGCCGACGTGGAATCCCCCCACGACTCGGCCCTGTCGGTCGATGAGCACGCCGGCCGGCACGTCGTCAATCCCGTATTCTGCCGCCAGGGGACATGCCGCCGTTCTTTGCACATCCGGCCGAAATGGCACTCTGTGCTCGACGACCATGGCAACGGGAAACGGAATGTCGCGGCCCTTCCAGAGGGTTCTTTTCACGCCGGCTAGCTTTTCGTCGAGCTTGGCTGGCGAATCGATCTCAACACCGCTATCGACGTGAACCCCGATGACCACCAGCCCTTGTTCGTGATACTTGTCGTAGAGCGAAAAGAGATCCGGCATCTCTCCCACACACGGTCCGCACCAGTATCCCCAGAATTCCAGAAGGACGACCTTGCCTCGCAGGTCCGAGAGCCTGATTGACTCGCTGTTTTT
The DNA here is from genome assembly GCA_026401055.1 of Planctomycetia bacterium. Taxonomy (GTDB): domain Bacteria; phylum Planctomycetota; class Planctomycetia; order Pirellulales; family Thermoguttaceae; genus JAPLNP01. The sequence goes on along the minus strand of JAPLNP010000440.1, from coordinate 3,240 downwards.
CCAGGCAACGACATCCCGAAGCTCCGGGGCGGGCAAACCTTCCAACAGCACGAGTCGCTTCGGCGGCATCTCGATCGCGCCGAGGTCCAGTTCCCGCCGGCCCGGTTGCACCGTTACCTTCTTCCACGCTGCGTGTACTTCTTCGCCGTAGGCCTCGATTTCGTACGTGCCCGGGGGAACGTAGAAATGGAATTCGGCCTGCTCCGACGTGCAGGCCAGGGGGCGTTTCCCGTCCATGTGAAGATCGACGTTGCTCCAAGTGATCTTCCGGTTGCGGGCCGCCAATTCTTTGGAGACCAGGCGACCGAAAAGCCGGCACTCGGGACGCATGGTAATCGTAATTACTCCGTTCGATTGCCCCTCGGCCAGGCTTTCGATTGCGGCGAGTCTCCTATGCACATGTCGGGCGATAATGCAATCGGGACGCCCATGCTCGTCCGTGATGCGTGCCGTGCCGCTGCCGTCCGAGACGGCGTGTGAATAGTACCGCCAGCCGGACTCGTCGCCGGGCGTCTTATCCGCCGGGCCGCCGAAGCAGCCGAAGTCACTCACATGAGCGCCTTCAATCGCTTTGCCATCCACGTCGAGCAACCGAACCACGACAACATTCTCGGATTTCGCCCCCGGCGACGGTTTCTCGTCGGCCGCGGGCGCCGGACACGGCGTCGTACAGAGGGCAATCACGGTGCAAAACAGCCGCAGTCGGTTCATCGCGTTATCCCTATTGGCTCAACCATGTAACTACGTGCCGCCCGGCGAGCGCCTACTTCTCCCCTCGCTTCCCCTCCGGCCACGTCGGGCCCTCGGACTTGATCTCGGCGTGGAGCCGCGCGAGAGTGTCGCTCATCGTCTTGACCCGCTCGGGCTTGGCGGCGGCGAGGTCGTGCTTTTCGAAAACGTCGTCCTTGAGGTTGTACAACTCGAACTTGGCGAGCTTCTCGTCGGCCAGCAGCTTCCAGTCGCCGTCGCGCAGCGCCGCCTTGGCCCAGCCCAACGCCAGATCGTACTGCCAGTAAAGCGGCGTCGTTCGCCGGATCGGCTTGCCGCCGAGGATCGGCAGGAGGCTGGCCCCGTCGATCACCCGGTCCGCCGGGACGCGCTACAGGAGCCCCCCGAGTGCGTGTTCGATCATGGCTGGTCTGGCGAGCTTCTCGCGCCATTCTTCGGGAATTCCCGTTTCGCCCCAACAGGCCCCGGCCAACTGGCCGCAGACGGCGCCGGTCGTGTCGGCGTCGTCGCCGAGGTTCACCGCTCTCAACACGGCTTCGCGGCGGCGAAAGCTGCCCGCGGCAACCTCCTCGACCTCGGGATGGAGCGGCTGGATCGTCCGGAGCCGGACGAGCGGCTCCCAATCCGGCGCGAGCACCTCCTCGCGGTCGATGCCGTGAATCAGGCCGCACAGCACCAGTCCGAGATAGGCGCACGCCGACAAGCACTGCGGGCTGGCGTGCGTGGGAAGGCTCGACTCGGCCAGATAACGGGCGAGCTCCTCCAGCCGGTCCGGGAAGAGGCCGGCGTAGCGGATCGGCACCGGCGCGAGCCGCATGATCGAGCCGTTGCCGCTGGCCCGCGCCGAGTGGTCCGCCGACGTTCGTTGGTATCGTCGGTCCACTCGCCGGGCCCCAGCCCGTGCGGTCCGCCGCCGCGGTAGTCGGTCACTTCGGCGAAGGTTCCCGGCCGTCGAAACTCGACCGCCGCCCCCAGGGCATCCCCGACGGCCAGGCCAAGCAGGGTCCCGCGTTGTTGGTTGACGATGTCCATACGGCCGCTCCCGGAGAAACCGCGCCTACAGGTCCACTCGCCATACGATCGCGGGCTATGGTGCTCCGACACAACATTCGACCGAAGGCAACCGGCTTGCCACTTCCTTCAGGTAGTCCTCGACCGGCATGTCGTGCGCTTTGGCCAAAGCGCGCAGAGCGGAACTGGTAACCGGCTGTCTTCCCTGCTCGATGCGTCTCACGTGGCGTTCGCTCAGCCCGTCGATCGCCGCCTGTTTCAACTCCCGTTCTTCTCGCAGCCTACGAACCGCCGAACCGTAGCCGCGGTTGAACTGCTCGGTTTTCTCTTCTGTGGCAATTGCCGCCGTCGGATCGAGGATCTGCCTCATCTGCTCCCATCCCAGATGCACATCGGCGTGCGGCCAGAACAAGAACCTTCCATCCTCATCTATTTCAAATGCCTTGATTTCCTTCTTGGGCTCCCCGATGAACTTCGTCAGCTTCCCGAGCGGCACCGAAAGACGCGCAAAAGACGGCGAGAGCAACACGATATCCTCTCCTTCCACCCAGGCGTCCAAAATCGAGTGAGCCTCCTTGGGCTGCGCTATCCCACGGAACAATCGATACAGGATCGCTGCGATGGATTCCGCATCGCCTTCTCGGGCTACGTGCACCCGATTCGCATCTCGAACATCGAGTCGCGGCAACCGTGACGCCAGGGCTTCTATCGGCATCCCTTCCGAAAAGAGCAAGTGCTTGGAACGCCCGGCTTCCCGTGCTTTCTTGGCCGCTTCCACGACAACGTCGGCCAGACGCGAAACAAAAATGGTCGGCACCGGCTTCCGGGGAGTTCGGGGAATCACCACTTCATACCAACTCGGAAACGTGAGCAGATCCAGCTTCGACCTTGCGCTGCGCGGAAGGCGCCGGATCGACCCTCGGCACCACTCTCCATACTGCCTGTTCGTCACCACGATGCGAACCGCATCGTTCCCGTTCGACGTGCGCGAACGATCCGAGATCCGACTCTCACGTCTGCCTAATGCGCTCATTGCCGCACTCAATTCCCGTGGATTTCTTCCCATTCCACTAGCAGTTCCAATCGGTGCGCCTCGGCGAGCTGCGCCAATTCCTTGAGAAGACGGCTTTGCGGTTTCTTGTCTGCCCAAACCGGCTCGATCATCGCCCCGGGTGCCCGGAGGAAATGCACCTTCACCTCCCACTGCGCCTCGCGCTTGGCGTGAAAATGCGGCGGCTCGTGATCGAACGACCAGAACCACATCTTCAGCCCGGGCACTTGAAACGCACTCACTACCGCCATTGAAGCCTACCATCGAATAGGACATCAGTCAATACCAGAACAGACACAATGTCCGGTTCGGGTGCAAGACAGGGTTCGCGCTGGAATTTGGTGTTGCTGACCAGAAGGGGGGTGGTTTACAACATACGGCGTGGAAAGTGGGCAAGATGAAAATGCTGAGCGAAGCAAGGAGGCTTCCATGCCGCAACATGAACAGGA
>JAPLNP010000179.1 GCA_026401055.1 Planctomycetia bacterium | reverse complement strand
CGAGCGTGCCGCCCGCGTCGCCCCCCGCGTCCCGGCACGCCCGGCCCGAGACCTCGGAGCGGTTTCAAGGGCAACTGAGCCATCTTCAGGGGATGGTGCGGGACCTGTGCCAGCAGTCGCGCGGCGGCCAGGAGCGCGATTTGCCCCATTCGCTTTTCCAACTGTTCACCGATCTGATCGAGGTCGACGTGAGCGAGCGTCTGGCTCGCGAACTGGTCGAACGCGTGCGGCGCGAGGTCTCCGACGGCGACCTGGCCGATCCCGTGCTGGTGAAGGCCCGGCTTGCCGGAATCATCGAGTCCGACATCTCCGTGGCCGGTCCCATCGTGACCACGCCCGGCCGGCACCGCCTGGTCGCGCTGGTCGGGCCGACGGGCGTGGGCAAGACCACCACGATCGCCAAGCTGGCCGCGAACTACCGCCTGAAGAAGCGTCAGAACGTCGGGCTGATCACGGTCGACACCTACCGAGTCGCCGCCGTCGAGCAGTTGCGCACCTACGCCGACATCATCGACCTGCCCATGCAGGTCGTCTCCACCCCGCGCGAGATGCGCGAGGCGGTTCGCCGGCTCTCCGGCATGGACCTGATCCTGATGGACACCGCCGGCCGCAGCCCTCGCGACGAAATCAAAATCCAGGAACTCAAAGCCTTCTTGACCGAGGCCGACGCCGACGAGGTGCATCTCGTCCTGAGCAGCGTCGCCGGCGAGCGGACGCTCGAACAAACCGCCGAACAGTTCGCCGCCGTCGGCACCACGGCGATGATCCTGACGAAACTCGACGAAGCGACCGGCCTGGGAAACCTGCTGCCCGTGCTCCGCGCGAGCCGGCTGCCGCTGAGCTATTTGACCAACGGGCAGAACGTGCCCGACGACATCGAGACCGCCCAGGCCCCGCGTCTGGCGCAACTGATCCTCGGCGGAGGCCACGGCTACGACGCCGACTGAGCAAACATGGTCGATCAAGCAAACGTATTGCGGCAACTCGTCCGGCAACACGCCCGGGGCGGAAGGGACGCGCCGCGGGCGAGGCCGAGGCTGATCACCGTCAGCGGCGGCAAGGGCGGGGTGGGCACGACCACGGTCGCGGTGAATCTCGCGGTCGCCCTGGCCCAGCAAGGCCGCCGCGCGCTGCTGGTCGACGCCGATCCCGACCGGGGCGACGCCGCCGTGCTCTGCCGGATCGAGGAGCGTTACACCGTCGACGACATCCTTTTGGCCCGGCGGGCGGTCGACGAGGCCATCCAGCCCGGCCCCGGAGGCATCCACGTCCTGCCCGGCGCGCGACCCCGCGAAGACCGCGACGCCAGCGGAAACCTCGTCCGGCGGCGGCTCTTCGAGCCGCTTTACGACCTGGGCGATCGGTTCGAGTTTGTCGTGATCGACGCGGGCAACGGATCGAACCGGGTGGTGAAGCAGGCATGGCAGGCCGCCGACCTGGTCCTGTTGGTCGCCACGCCCGAACTGCACTCGGTCATGGATGCCTACGCCTCGATCTAACTGCTCGCCGGCGAGGTGACCGCTCCCATCCAAACTCTGGTCAACATGGCCGCCAGCCCGGCGGTCGCCTACGACGTTCACGGACGGCTCGCCCGGGCGTGCTGGCGGTTCTTGGGCATGACCATCGCCAGCGCGGGGCATTTGGCGACGGACCGGGAGGTGGTTTTGGCGGGCAACGCGGGCGAGCCGGTCGCTTTGGCCGTCGCCTCGCAGGTGGCGGGCGAGTTCCGGCAACTCGCCCGAACCGTGGCCACCTCCGCCGGCGGAGAGCTTCGTTCACCGAGCGTAGCGGGGCAATTGGTGGCGACCGCGTAAACTGGGTTGTTTTTTGGGAATAGCCAATACCCTTATTACAGGGGGAATTCAAACAGGCGGAAGAACCCGGCAAAACGATTCAACCCCTAGGCATCGGTAGCCGATAGAGTGAGCGCCGACGGTAGGCGACCTACCGTGAAGACGATCATTCGTGTCATGTTTTAACCCGTGCCGGGGACCTGCCTCGTGGCTCGCATCTATGCCGGTATTCTCGGCCCTTTGGCAATGGTCACGGCGATCGCCCACGGCCTGGTACACGGCTGGGGAGCGGAGACCACCCTTTGGACGTCCTGGTTGAGTTTGTGGGCGTTTGCGTTGTTGGGGTTCGTCCTGGGGTCGCTGGGGGAATGGATGGTGGAACAGTCGGTCCGCGCGAGAATCGCCGTGGAGATCGCCGCAGAGGATGCGGAGAAACGGTAAGTGGTACGTGGTAAGTGGTAAGGCACCGGATCCCAATCCCCAACCCCCAATCCCCAGCCCCTAATCCCTAACTGACAACTGACCGTGCCGGACTGCCCAGTCACGGAGGACTGCATGGCAACCACGTTTGTTTCCGAAGACGTCGAACAGCTTTGGATCGAGTTCAAGAAGGACACGTCCAACCAGGATCTGCGCAATCGGCTGGTCGAGATGTACTTGCCGTTGGTGAAGTACAACGGCGAGCGCGTTTGGGCTCGATTGCCCGACGGCGTGGAACTGGACGACTTGATCTCGGCGGGCGTGTTCGGGCTGATGGACGCGATCGACGCCTTCGATCTGGCGCGGGGCGTGAAGTTCGAGACGTACTGCGTGCCCCGGATCCGCGGCGCGATGCTCGACGAGCTGCGCACGATGGACTGGGTTCCGCGGCTGGTCCGTTCCAAGGCGAGCAAGCTCAACGAGGCGGTCAAGACGGTCGAGGCAAAACTGGGCCGCTTTCCCAACGAGAACGAACTGGCCGAACAGTTGGCCATCTCGATCGCCGAATTGGACAAGATGATCCTCGACGCCAACGCGGTCAGCCTGATCAGCCTCAACAAGAAATGGTACGAGACGGACAGCTACAAGGACGTCCGCGAAATCGACATCCTCGAGGACAAGAAAGGGGAAGACCCCACCCGGCGCGTCCAGAAAAACGACCTGATGCGGCTCGTGACCAAGGGGCTCAACCGCAACGAGCGCCTCATCATCATCCTGTACTACTATGAAGAGTTGACGATGAAGGAGATCGGGGCGACGCTGCACCTGAGCGAGAGCCGCGGCAGCCAGATGCACAGTTCGATCGTCAAGCTTCTGCAAAGCCAACGCGGCCGCCGCCGGCCCGAGTTCGGCGGCTAAGGAGCCGCAAGAGAATAACGTGGCGGACTATTGTAGGGCGGACTTTAGTCCACCGCGTCTTTTCCAGGCGGACTGAAGTCCGCCCTACGACGAAATGATGAGTTATTCCTTCGTGGCTCCGCTCATCCCAAGCGAGGTTCTTGCCGTGAAACAACTCTCTCTGCTTTTCGCCCGGCACCGCACGAAGCTCTGGCCCGCGGCCGGGCTCGTCGTGGCCCTGTTGGTGCTGAACATGGCCCCCGCCCGGCAACTCGTTCCCGGGCAATGGGAGTATCGAACGGTCGTCTTCAAGGTCGAACAGGGCGATCCGGTTGCCCAGCTCCAGGCGCAGTTCGACGGGATCCTCAACCGCGAGGCGACCGCCGGCTGGGAATTCGTCGGCCCTTGCGCCCATCTGACCAGCGGTCTCTACGGCATCGACTACGTCGTGCTCCGCCGCCGCGTGCAGTGACGGTCGTCGGCTGATGTGTGGCACCGCCGCCCTCGGCTGTGTCGGACGCATGTGCACAGCCGAGGGCGGCCGTGCCACGCCAAGTCCCACGTCAGACGATGACCATGAAGTATCCCAGCACCAGCGCCAAGAGCGCCGCCATGCCCAGCAGAAGCAGGATGACGCGGGCGCCGAGTTGTTCGGGCGGCTGGCCGACGACGTCGACCTCGTAGCCCTCCTGGAAATCGTATCCGCACCACGCACAGCGGCGAGGATACGCCGGCAGAAACGGTTCGTCGCACGTCGGACACATCAACACCGGACTCGCCGGTTCGCCGTTATTCTGATCATCGAACTCGGACACGTTCCCGTCGGAGGCGTCTTGCCGGGCGCAAGAGGACGCGGTCCCACACGTGCCCGATCCACAGTTGCCCGGCTCCGTCTCCGGCACCTGCTCCAGTCCCAACCCCCAGACGTACTCCGTGTCGGCCTCGGGGAAGTCGGAGCCGGTCGTTTCACAGATCGGACACCGCGTGATCCGCGGCGCGTCGCAATGGGGGCATCGCGGCCACCCATGTCGCAGGTCGTCTCGTTCGTCCATGTCGGTGTCGCAATCGCGTAATGTTCTTCGGGCAGGGGACTGGTCCATCTTTCGGCGAAGAAGACGTGCTATGCGGGAAAACGTCGGCCGAAAAATGGACCTGTCCCCTTCCGCCCCTCCGCATCGCCAGCCCGTCATTAAGGCTACCGTTTTCGCCTGGAAATACAAGCTGGCTTTGCGTTCTGGGGACCGCGTGGACGCTCGCTTTCCGGTTGACTTGTTTCCCGAGCGGCGCGGGGCTACACTCGGGCGTGTGCCGGACGCAAGGTGAGAGACTTCCTCGGGAGAAGACGAAATGAGACGACGTCATGCCCTGGCCGCGTGCGTGTTGGCCCTCTGGGCGGCATCGTCCGCCGTGGCACAAGACCCGGCGGCGCCGGCCACGACGAAGCCCTTGTGGCAGATCGGCCAGTCCGACAACGCGACGGCGGAATTCGCGCTGGCGCCGGCGGATTTTGCGCACTTCAACGAGCGTTTTCGCGATCCGGTGTTCCTCGTCGGCGTCTCGGAGCCCGGGCGGGATTGGCCCTATTTCCAGCCCGGACCGCGCGACGGAGACCACGGCGGCCGGCCGCACGGCTTCACCATCGTCTTCTCGCTCAAAGCCAGACCCACCGGAGAGTGCCGGCTGGTCGTCGACCTGGTCGGAACCCACATGCTGTATCCGCCGACGCTGGAGTTCACGATCAACGGCGGCAAGCCGATCGTGCACCAGACGCCGCGGGGCAAGTCCGACGGCCCGTACTTCGGTCGCCCGGCCGAAGGCAACGAGCACGTCATCTCGCTGCCGATCCCGGCGGACTCGCTCCACGACGGTCCGAACGAGATCCGGATTCGGACGGCGTCCGGCAGCATGATCTTCTACGACGCGATCCGGTTCGAGGCTCCGCCGGACACCGAGTTGGCGCCGACGCAATCCTACACGCGGGCCCGCTCCGCCACGAGCCCGCCGGTCCTCGTCGAGCAGGCTGGAAAGCTGGTGCAGCCGGTGCGGCTGGAGGTCTTCCACGTCGGCGAGCCGGTCGAGTGTACGCTGGCGGTCGAGGGCGGCGAATCGACGCCGGTCGCGGTTCGCCAGGGCGAACAGGTCGTCGAGTTCACGGTCCCCGCCGCCGAGGCGAAGCGGACGGTTGCCTTCGAGCTGCGCGAGGGCACGTCGGTCTTGGCCAAGGACCGCGTGGCGATCGAGCCGGTTCGGCGTTGGGAGGTCTACCTTCTGCCGCACTCCCACGTGGACATCGGCTATACGGCGCTCCAGACCGACGTCGAGAAGGATCAGTGGCGATTCCTGGACGAGGCGATCGCGGCCGCGCGCCGCACGGCCGACTACCCCGTCGGGTCGCGGTACAAATGGAACTCGGAAGTGCTCTGGGCCGTCGACAGCTACCTCAAACAGGCGCCGCCCGAAAAGCAGAAGGAACTCCTGGACGCGGTGAAGCGGGGGTGGATCGGACTCGATGGGCTGTACTGCCACGAGTTGGCCGCGCTCTGCCGGCCCGAGGAACTCGCGCGGATGACCGACTGCGCCGTTCGTCTGGTGAAACAGCACGGCGTCACGATCGACGCGGCCATGGCCACCGACGTCGCCGGCTACACCTGGGGCATCGTTCCCGTTATGGCCGAAAGTGGAATGAAGTATCTCTCGCTCGGGCCGAACTCGAACCACCGGATCGGTTTCACCCGCGACTGGAACAACCGGCCCTTCTATTGGCTTTCCCCCAGCGGGCGAGAGAAGGTGCTCTGTTGGCAGACCGGCAGCGGCTACGAGCCGGGCTTCCGGCAGGAGTCGCAGTTGCTGGATTACCTCAGACAGTTCGAACGGGAGCACCCGGACTACCCCTACGACGTGCTCTATTTTCGCTACTGTCGCGGCGACAACGCCGGGCCGGACCCGGAGGTTTCCGAGTGGGTCCGCAAGTGGAATGCCGGCCATGCGTACCCGAAGCTCGTCATCGCGACCACGAGCGAGTTGTTTCACCGGTTCGAGGAGCGCTATGCGGACAAGATTCCGACCGCCCGGGGCGACTTCACGCCCTACTGGGAGGACGGCGCCGCGTCGACCGCGCACGAAACGGCCGTGAACCGCGCCGCCGCCGAGCGGCTGGCCCAGGCCGAAACGCTCTGGGCGCTCTTGAAGCCCAATGCGTATCCCGATCAGGCCTTCTACGAGGCGTGGCGCAACGCGCTGCTTTACGACGAGCACACGTGGGGCGGCCAGAGCTATATCCGCGGCGGCAAGTATCCGCCCGGAAGCGAGGGATACGAAACCCAGTGGAAGGTCAAGCGCGCCTTCGCGTTGGACGCCGATGCCCGATCGCGCAAGCTCCTGGACGACGCGCTGGCCGAACGCCGCGATGCCGGGGGGCAAGTTTCCGCCGTCGACGCGTTCAACACCTGTGCGTGGCCGCGGTCCGATCTCGTCACGGTGCCGGCCGACTGGAAGCTCGCCGGCGAGACGGTTCGCTCCGGCGATGCCGCCGCGGCGTCGCAGCGGCTGGTCTCCGGGGAGCTCGCCTTCCTCGCCGCCGACGTGCCGGCCCTAAGCGCCCGGCGTTTCACGTTCCACCCGGGTGGGCCGCCGGCGACCGGTGCCGCGCGGGCCGAGGCGACGACCCTGAGCAACCAACACATCGAGGTGACCGTGGACGAGAAGACCGGGGCGATTGCCCGGCTCGTCTCGCGTGAACTCGGCCAAGACCTGGTGGATCGGACGGCCGGCCCCGGGCTGAACGATCTTCTCTACGTCCGCGGTAAGGACCCATCTCAAGCGGCCCGCAACGGACCGGTTCGGATCCGCCGCGAGGAAAGCGGTCCGCTGGTCGCGTCGCTTGTCGTCGAGTCCGATTCGCCCGACGGCAGCAAGCTCGAGCGCCGGGTGCGACTGATCGACGGCCTTCCGCGCGTGGAGTTGATCGACATCGTCGACAAGAAGGCGATCCCGCTGGCCGACCTTCTGAAGGACGATCCGCAAAAAGAAGGTTTCTATTATGCCTTTGCGTTCCACGTTCCCAACGGCGTGATGCGAATCGACACCCCCTGGGCCGTCGTCCGCCCGGAAGAAGACCAACTGCCCGGGGCGTGCAAGAACTGGTTCACGGTCCAGCGCTGGGTCGACATTTCCAACGGCGATTACGGGGCGACCTGGGCGACGGTCGATTCGCCGATGATCCAGGTCGGCCGCATCGCCGCGCAGCCCGAGCAACCCCACTCGCCGGAGGTCTGGCGCCGCACGATCGAACCGACGCAAACGTTCTACGCCTACGTGATGAACAACTACTGGACGACCAATTACCAACACGACCAGCCAGGCGTCAAACTGTTTCGCTATGCGATCCGTCCGCATCGGGCGGGCAGCGTCGCCGAGGCGGCGCGATTCGGCGCCGAGCAGAGCCGGCCGCTGGTGGTCGTGCCGGTCGCGCCGGACGCGCCGCCGATCGCCGCCGCGCCGTTTTCCGTGAGGTCGGACAGTGTGATCGTCGAGACGTTCAAACCCAGCCGCGATGGGAAGGCGTGGATCGTTCGGTTATACAATCCCGACGACCGCGACGCGGAAGCCCGGTTCGATTGGGGTGACGCTCGACCCGGGAGCGTCTGGCTGACCGATCTCACCGAAGACCCAAAGCAGCCGGTTACCGGCGCGATCGAAGTCCCGGCCAAGGGGCTCGTATGCGTGCGGGTCAACTTCAAACCAACCGAGCCGTGAGCGTAAGGGAGCGGCACCTTTTTGGAGTGCGGCGATTCATCGCCGCTTTTGCATCGGGTTTGTGGTCGGCGGGCGACATGAAAGCCCAACGAAAACGATCATGCCGTTGTGTTGTGTCGCTCGAAAAGCGGCGATGAATCGCCGCACTCCAAATACTCGCAATCCACCCCTTCCCAGGAATCCCCGCCATGCATCGCGCCTTGCCACGATCCACCGCCTCGCGAATCCTCGTGACCTTGCTGCTGGCAACGTGGGCGACGGCCGCCCGGGCCGAAACGGTTCGGATCCTGCCGCCCGACAAACGGCCCGACGACAGGCGGCTTGCGCCGCTGGTGGATCTGAATCAGTACTTCCCCTTCGTTCCCCCGAAAACGCCCGACGAGTGGGACCGGCGCGCCGAGCGGGTCCGCCGCCAGGCGCTCGTGGCCACCGGCCTCTGGCCCATGCCCACCAAAACGCCCGACCACGCCGTCATCCACGGCCGCGTCGACCGCGACGGCTTTACCGTCGAGCGGGTCTTCTTCGAGAGCTTTCCCGGCCACTTTGTCACGGGCAATCTGTATCGGCCCAAGGGCAAGTCGGGCAAGCTGCCGGGCGTGCTCTGTCCGCACGGGCACTGGGCCAACGGCCGTTTCTACGACCTGGGCGAGAAGGAGATCGGCTGGGCGTTGGTCCGCGGCCAGGAGCGATTCGATCCCGCCGGCCGCTTCCCCTTGCAGGCACGCTGCGTCCAGTTGGCGCGGATGGGATGCGTCGTCTTCCACTACGACATGGTCGGATACGCCGACAGCCGTCAGTTGGAGCACCGCCCCGGTTTCCGCCCCGCCATGAACACGCCGGAAAACTGGGGCTACTTCAGCCCACAGGCCGAACTGCGGCTCGAGAACATGATGGGCTTGCAGACGTACAATTCGATCCGGACGCTGGACTGGTTCAGCGAGCTGCCCGACGTTGACCCCAAGCGGATCGCCGTGACCGGGGCCAGCGGCGGGGGCACGCAGACGTTCATGCTCTCGGCCCTCGACCCGCGGCCCGCGGTCGCCTTTCCGGCCGTCATGGTCTCGACCGCCATGCAGGGCGGCTGCACGTGCGAGAACGCCTGTTACCTTCGCGTGGGCACGGGCAATATCGAGCTTGCCGGGCTGATCGCGCCCCGGCCGCTGGGCATGACGGCGGCCGACGATTGGACCAAGGAGATCGCCGCCAAGGGTCTTCCTGAACTGAAATCGCTCTACAAAATGCTCGGCGTCGAGGATCTCGTCATGGCGACGCCCTTGCTGCAATTCCCGCACAACTACAACTACGTGTCCCGCGCGGTGATGTACCATTGGCTCAACCGGCACCTGAAGCTCGGCTTCACCGAACCGGTTGTTGAAGGCGACTTCAAGCCGCTTTCGATCGCCGAGATGACCGTCTGGGACGCGCAGCACCCCAAGCCGTCCGGCGACGACGACTACGAACGTTCGCTCGTGCGGTGGATCACCGAGGATTCCGAGAAGCAGATGGCCGCGGCGGCGCCCCGCGACGCGGCGTCGCTGGCCGAGTATCGCCGCGTGGTCGGCGGCGCGGTGGACGTCATGATCGGCCGCGAGTTGCCCCCGCCGGGCACGATCGAGTGTATCGCACGCCAAGAGCGCGAACTTGGCCCGTGGCGCCTGGCGACGTTCCTGCTGCGCAACACGCCCGAGCACGAGGAAGTGCCCGCCGTGATGCTCCAGCCCAAAGAGCCCGGCGACCGCACGGCCATCTGGATCGACTCTCGCGGCAAACAAGCCCTGTTCGACGAGCAGGGCAAGCCGATTCCCGCCGTCGAGCGGCTGCTGTCCGCGGGCGTGTCGGTGCTCGGACTGGACCTGTTCGGCCAGGGCGAGTTCACCGCCGACGGCAAGCCGATCGCCAAGTCGCGACTTAACCGCAGCGGCAGCGACGCCTGGGCCGAGTACGCCGGATACACGTTCGGCTACAACCACCCGGTCTTCTCCGAGCGGGTCCACGACATCCTCGCCGCCGTCTCGTTCGTCAAGAATGCCAACGGGGGAAAAGCGAAGGTCTACGTCGTGGGTCTGGCCGGCGCGGGTCATTGGGTCGCCGCGGCCAGGGCTCAGGCCGGCGCGGCGGTCGATCGGGCGGCGATCGACACCGCCGGATTCCGCTTCGCCAACGTCGGGGCGATCGACGACCCCGATTTCCTCCCCGGCGGCGCCAAGTACCTCGACCTGCCCGGCATGATCGCCCTGTCGGCCGGTCAACCCACCTGGCTCGCCGGCGAGAAGGACGTGCCCGATGTGATCCGCGCCGCGTACCAAGCCGCCGGCAACCCCGACCGTCTCACCGTTTTCGGTGGCGACAAGCCGGTTGACGCGGCAGTCGAGTGGCTATTGCGGTAGGCGGGGACCATCCGGCCTACGTAACCGTCAATAAATCACCATCCGCTGAATATGCGGTTTTCTCGGTGACGATCCGATGATTGTTCGGAGGTGACGCAGACTCCGAGTTACCGCAACTCGTCCATGCTGACGGATTCGCCGCCGTCGATAGTGAGCATCCCCTTGAGAACTTTTTCGCCTACCGACTGATCGACGGCCCGCACCGTACCATCACAGAAGAGCGTGTTAGCCACGCCTGGATGATAGCTGTTTATCCCGCCCGGTGGGTTCTTGTATTCACCGCTGCCAATCCGAACATTGGTGATCTCTTCCGCGTTCAGGTCGCGCGGCTCTAGCCAGTTGATGCCTGCACCAGCGCACTCGACCACCATGATGGTGTTTGAGAGGCCATCTGTGACGTCGCTCATTTTGTGAGGCGTCGGGCCACCGGAAATGGCATGTGGGCCGACGATCATGGCGTAGCTTGTCAGCGAGTTGGTTGCCTCGTCACTTAGACTCATCGCTGCGTACGTGGGGCAACGGTAGACCGCCGGCATTCGTGAAGCCAGTTCCTTGTTATGCGGACCGTTCCACGGCTCGTCGAACCGGTACTGTTTGTACAGCCGATCCTCTCCTAGGAACGGCAAGATCAGCACGCGCCAACTGTGCGTCGGCTTGCCGTTCTCATCAGGGATGAAGTAAGGCGGGAAACAGCCGTGCGCCTGCTCGTAGTTGCGCATCGCCAACCCGATCCGTTGCAGATTGTTCTTGCACTGCACCCGTCGGCCGGCCTCACGGGGCGCCCCCACCGGCGGCAACATCAGCGCGATCACCATCATCACAAACAGGCAGCCAAGCAGCACCATGAGGCAGGTGGACCATCGTCTTGGGCCGCGTCTCGGACGCACATCACCATCGTCGGGCACCGAATCACCGTCGGATAACGGGACGGCAATGACCTTGCCGCAATGGGAGCAATGGACCGTTTGACCGGCGTAGTGGTCGGCCACGTCGGTCGCCTCGCTGCAATGAGGGCAGGTACAGCGGATTGGCATAAAAAGCTCCCCGGCCGTCGAGCAGTCAGTGGCCGATCATATCGCATTTCCCTATGTGGCATAACAACCACTTTTGTGCCTCACCGGCAATGTTGCGTCAGCCAACCATTAGAACGCCGTCATCACTGCGAGGCGGCAACGGCACGACGGGCGGCACGGCCTACGCCGCGCGGCCCGCGGCGCCGGGGACCTTCTTGCCCTTGAGCTGATAGACGTACGCGAGAATCTCGGCCACGGCGGCGTACTGGGCGCGGGGGACGGGGTGATCGACTTTCACGTCGTGGTAGAGCGCCTGGGCAAGGGGCTTTTTCTCGACAATCGGAATCCCGTGCTCCAACGCCAGCCGCCGGATCCGCTTGGCCAACTCGCCCGCCCCCTTCGCCACGACCACCGGAGCGGCCATCGTCTCCGGATCGTACTGGATGGCCACGGCCAGTTCCGTCGGGTTGGTCACCACGACGTCGGCCTTGGGCACCGCGCGGGACAGCCCGTGTGCGGCCAGTTGACGCTGCACCTGGCGCCGGCGAGCCCGAATCTCGGGATTGCCCTCGAGGTTCTTCATTTCCTCGCGGACTTCCTGGGTGGTCATCTTGAGGTCCTGCTCGTGCTTCCATCGCTGGAAGGCGTAGTCCAGGATCGCCAGGACCAGCAATGCCATGCCGATCTTCAGCGACGTCCACAGGAGGATGTCGAGCAGGTACAGCGCGATCTCGGACACGGCGAGGCCGGTCAGGCCCAGGATCCGCTCGCGGTGGCTGTAGAGGCTCACGGCCGCGACGACGCCGATCACCAGGACTTTGAATAGCCCGAAGCCCAGACGCATCGTGCTGGTGAGCGAAAAAAGCCGCTGGAGACCCTTGAGCGGATCGAGCCGGGTGAGGTCGGGCGCGAGCTTGTCCGGCAGGAACAGGAACCCGACCTGGGCCAAGTTGACCGCGACCGCCCCCGCCAGCAGCAGCCCGAAGATCGGCAGCAGGTGCTTGCCGAGGTCCCAGAGCGTGTTGTTGAAGTGCCAAACGAAGAAATCCGGGTCGGCCGAGAGCCAGGCGTTGCCGCCGAGTTGGTCGGCCGAGTAGCGGCCCAGGTACTCGATCAGCCCGCCGCCGGTCATCATCAACACCAGAAGCCCCAGCAGCAGCAGCACCGCCGAGCCGAGGTCCTGGCTTTTGGCGACCTGCCCCTGCTTGCGGGCTTCCTGCCTGCGATGCGGAGTCGCCTCCTGCGTTTTGTCGCCGTCGCGCTCGGGCATGGGGGTTGTCGGTTGTCAGTGGCCAGTTGTCAGTGGCCAGTTGTCAGTGGCCAGTGGAAAGTGGAAGGTGGAACAGGGAAAATCCGCGTGATGCCGGTCAACCGTCAACCGTCAACTGTCAACTGTCAACCGTCAACCGCTTTCATCCGAGGGGTTCATGCAGCGCGTCGAGCAGCATCGTGATCGTCGGCTCGACCTGGTCCTGGAAGACCATCACGCCGGCGCCCAGGGCGATGGCCAGCACGCCGAAGGTGAGCATCGAGTTGAGGCCGAAGCCGACCGCCAGGATGTTCAACTGCGGCATCGTCCGGCCGATCAAGCCCATCACCAGCGTGGACAGCAGAATCGCCACCACCACCGGCGCCGCCGCGCGGATGCCCAGGACGAAGCTCTGAGTGAGCAGGGCGACGAGCGTATGGGCCATCGACACCGGTATCGCCGCGCTGCCGGGCGGGATGCTCTGGAACGTGTCCAGCAGCCCGGCCATCACCATCCGATGACCGCCGATCGAGACGAACACGACGAGCGCCAGCAGGTGCAAGAGCCGGGAGAAGAGGGAGACCTGCTCGCCGGCGCTCGGGTCGAGAATGTTGGCCACCATCAGCCCGCCGACCTCGCCGATCACCGTGCCCGCCAACTGGATGCCCGAGAACAAAATCGTGATCCCCAATCCGAGGCACAGTCCGACCAGGAGTTCCGCCCCGACGAAGACCAGGTAGTTGAGCATCGTGCCGGGATAGGCCAGCGGGACGTCCCACTGTGTCGGCACGATCAACACCGCCAGCGCGAAGGCCAACAGAGCCCTGACCTGCATGGGCACTTCCTGACTGCCGTAGATCGGCGCGGTCACGGTCAGCCCACTCACCCGGGTCAGCACCAGAGTGAACAGCAGGAACTTGTCCATGTCGAGTTGCGCGAGCCAGTCCATGGCGCCCTCTATAGCCTTCCCGGGATGCCGGCGATCAGATCATGGGCGTACTGGAGCATCATGGCGACCACCCAGGGCAGGGTGAGGCTCAAGGCGACGAGCATGGCGACGATCTTGGGCACAAAGGCGATCGTCTGTTCCTGGATCTGGGTCAACGCCTGAAACAGGCCGATGGCCAGCCCCACGATCAGCCCGGCCAACAGCACCGGCGCGCCGACCATCAGCGTCGTCAAAAGCGCCTCGCGGCCGAGCTCGATGGCTTGTTGAGGAGTCATGTAAACGCCTGAAAGCTCGCCAGCAACATGCCGACGACGAGGTTCCAGCCGTCCAACAGGACGAACAGGAGGAGTTTGAAGGGCAACGAGATCAGCACGGGCGGGAGCATCAACATGCCCATCGAAACCATCACGCTGGCAATCACCATGTCGACGATCAGAAACGGCAGATACACCTGAAACCCGATGCAAAAAGCCACTTTCAACTCGCTGAGCATGAAGGCCGGCAGCAGCGCCGCCAGCGGCACGTCGTCGTAGTCGTCGTACGTCACCGGCGGCGAGTCCGCGTCGCGGTGGAGGTAGTCGAGGAAGAGATAGACGTCGTCGCTGTTGCCCGCCCGCTCGATCTGGAGACTCATGAACTTGCGGATCGGCTTGACGCCGGCCGTCCACGCCTGGTTCAAGTCGATCTGTTGGTTCGTGTACGGGACGATCGCGCCGTCGTACACCTGCTTCCAAACCGGCGACATGACTAAAAGCGAAATGAACAACGACAGCGACGTGATCACCTGGGTGGGCGGCAACTGCTGCGTGCCGATCGCCTGACGCAACAGTCCCAACACCACGACGATCCGCACGAAACACGTCGTCATCAACAGCACCGCCGGCGCCAGACTCAGCACCGTCAACAGCAGCATCACCTGGATCGCCGAACTCAGGCCGCCGGGGCTCGCCCATTGCTGCGGGCCGCCGGCCAATCCCTCGGGCAGCTTCAACTCCATCGGCGCCGGGCTCCGCGGCGCGTCCTGGCCCAGCGCCGGGCTCAACAGGCCGAGCACCGCCACCACCACCACGAACCACGCCAGCGTCCGCCGCGCCCGGCTATTGTGCCACTCGGTCAGGCGACGAGAAGCACTGCTGGACAAGCTGGCAGTGTCGCCTTTCGCTCCGCGAAAGAAGCGTGCTTTCGCGGAGCGAAAGGCCACCATGCGACAGTTGTTGATTGGCCGGTCCTTAGACATCTCCGCCCTCCCACGATCGGCGACGATGGTCGGACAGCATCCCCGACGCGCCGATTCCATCGTCCTCGGCGCGGCGCGAGTCGCCCGGCTCGTGATTGAACTGCTGAAGCACGTTTCGAAACGCGGCGGTAGTGCTGCCGGGCTGGGCCTGTTGGCAGAGGCCCGCCAGACGGTCGACCTCCATCGGGTCGGTGATCTCGGTCAGCGTTTCCGCGCCGGTCGGCGTGACCGAAACCAGCAGGAGCTTGTGTCCGCAGCGCAGCAGATGGATCTGCTGCCGGTTGGCCAGCGGCGCGCGTCCGAGCACCTCGACCACCTCGCCCGGCAAGAGAGACGAGCCTCGCGGCGCCGCCCGGCGAACTGCCCAGGCCAGCACCAGAATCAGCCCGACCACCAGCGCCAACGCCCCCCCAGTCGTCAGAGCCATGTCTAGGCCGCGGCGATTCGTCGCCGTCTCGCTCTTATCGCCGCGCGCGGGTAGGGGCACGCTGGCGCGACGATCGCGAGGGCCAAGCGGCATGGCGGCGTCGCCATGGATCGTTGGCGCTCGATTGTCGACGGGCGGCGATTGCGGCGCGCCAGCCGTGCCGTTGCCGAGGGCGCGGCTCGGCTCGGCCGAGGGCGCCTCGTAAGCGGCGGGCACGACCGATTCGGCCGCGACGGGCTGGGCCGCCGGTCGCGCGAACGACGGCGGCGCCACAATCGGTCGAGACTCCGGCGGCGGCGAACCCCCGGCCGGAAACGTCTGGGCGACCAGCGTGACGGGGCTGATCCCAATCAAGACCAGACCGACCATTCTTGCGATCGGAGGCATCCTTGCACTTCCTCGCCCGTGAAGATCAAGCCGGCGGTCGTCCATGACCCGCGACGAGGCGGCATCTTACACGTTCCGGGAATCCCCCGATAGTCAAACTGGGCAAGCCGTCTGCCCCGGGATGCAAGTTGCACTTTGTGATCCGGTCTGGATGTGTTAGACAGAAGGGGGGAGGACTGGCTCGTCGTGTGGCCTGGCGGTGAGAATCTAGGTAAAGGAGGAAGCCACGGATAGCCGTGAACGAGTGATTGCGTGAACGGATCGAGGCTTTGGCGGCGGAGTTGCGTTTTGAGGTGTTCGGCAGCATCCCCAACAAAAGGAGGTCAGCCATGACTAGGATCTTGGTGCTGTATTACAGCATGTATGGGCACGTCGAAACCTTGGCCAAAGCGGTGGCCGAGGGTGTACGCCGCGTGGACGACGTCGAGGTCGCCGTCAAGCGGGTGCCGGAGTTGATGCCGGAAGAGGTCGCCCGAAAAGCCGGAGCCAAGCTCGATCAGGACGCGCCGCTGGCCACCATTGGCGAGTTGGCGGATTACGACGCCATTATCTTCGGCACGCCTACCCGGTTCGGGAACATGTGCTCGCAGATGCGCAACTTCCTGGACCAAACCGGTAAGCTGTGGCTCGCCGGCGCGCTGGTCGGCAAGGTGGGAAGCGTCTTTACGTCCACCGCCAGCCAGCACGGCGGGCAGGAGACGACGATCACGTCGTTTCATAGCACGCTTTTGCACCACGGCATGGTGATCGTCGGCGTGCCCTATTCGTGCCCGGCCCTGGTGAACATGAAGGAGATCACCGGCGGCACCCCGTACGGCGCCAGCACGCTCGCCGACGGCGACGGCAGCCGCCAGCCGTCGGAGAACGAGCTGACCATCGCTCGATTCCAGGGCGAACACGTTGCGAAGATCGCCAAGAAGCTGCGGGGGTGAAACATGGCCGCGCAATGGCTCCTCCAGACCAAGGCCCCCGCCGCGACGGTCTTGATCCGCGCTGGCGTCAATCAGCCTCGATCGTGATTGCCTCGGTGGGGCATTGGTCGGCCGCCTCGCGGCACGCATCTTCCGCCTCGGGTGGAACGACGTCCACTTTGGGTTGCGCCTTCTCGTCCGCGTCCAGTTCGAAGACGTCGGGACATATCTCCACGCAGACACCGCAACTGGCACAAAGCTCCCTGTCCACGCTCGCCCTCATCGTGCGCCTCCTTCAGTTTTCGCCGCGGCCGCAGAAGCCGACACGTCCGGCGCTGCCGGCGGCGGCTTGAGATGCTCCGGTCGATCATCACGGCGGGTCTCATCGCGTGTCCACGTGACAGCACCACCCTGCATTGTTGCAGACGCCGCCAGGTTGGCAAATGACCGGACCGAACCCCAACGACGGATTCAGTACCTGTCTGGTTCATTGAACTACCCCCTTCTGTGGAGGGGGCGATAGAACGCACAAGGGCCCGATTAACCGCTATTTCCCGCCTAAGTACCTTGACATGCATATCTCGCCTAAACAGAATAGTCGGTATCACCTTTGAGGTAAGTCGTCACCAGATTCTATGGGGTGGTTGAGTCACAACGACGGCCGCGCTCGCGGCGGCGACCGCCCGCGCGCTCGCTGCGCGGGGTTCGCCGCGGCCCGATGGCGATGGGAGAGAAGCAGCCATGTTCCGACACCTTCGTTTTCTCAGGACCGGCCGGCAGCGGGGAGGACGCGACGTTGACTTGCGAACGGGGCACCGCGGGCAGGACCTCGGCCGACGGCGTCTTGCCTGCGAACCGCTGGAATCGCGGCGGCTCTTGAGCGTCAGCCTGGGCGGGAACGGCAATGGGCTACTCGATGCTCCGCCGGTCGTCACCGATGTCATCGTCCGCGGCAGCGACTGGACCGACGCCTTTCTGGACTCTCTCGACGCCGATGGCCTGGGCCACCCGACGGCTGCTCGCCAGGGATATCGCATCCCGGACGGCGCCGGCCAACTCGATAGCCTGCCTTGGGCCAATATCGACACGATCGTGATCGCCTTCAGTGAAGACGTCCGCGTCGAGCCGGAAGACCTGGGCCTGTACGGTGTCGCCAGCGCGGATTACCTCGCCGATGTCACCTTGACGCCGGAGAGCTTCGAGTACGACGCGGTCCGTTGGATCGCCACCTGGACGCTGCCCGAGCCGATCGGCGCCGACCGGCTCGCGATCCGGTTGGACGCTCAGGTGGGAGGCGTCAGCGACACGGCCGGCAACTTGCTCGACGGAGAGTGGGTGGACGGCGCCGGCCCGGGTTCCTCGGGCGACGGCATGATGGGCGGCGACTTCGTCTTCGGCGTCAATGTCCTGCCCGGCGACGGCAACCAGGACGGCGTCGTGCATTTGGCCGACGCCGCGGCGGTCCGCGCGAAGAACCTTTCGAGCCCCGGCGACGGCGACTACTCGCCGTGGTTCGACCTCGACGGCAACGCCGTGGTGGACTCGGCCGACGCGGGGGTCGTCCGCGCCGGACTTCTGGACCGCCTGACCAGCGACCAGCCGTGCGTGCCGCCCCACGACAATACGTGCCCGGTGCTCGATGGCACGTCGGCCGACGACACGCTCGAGATTGTGGCGATCGACGGGGACAGTATTGCCTATTCGCTCAACGGGGGGCCCACGATGACGCTCGACGGCATCGTGTCGTTCCAGTTTGACGGCGGCGACGGCGATGATCGGGTAACCGTCTCTTTCGAGCCCGGCGCGTCGCTGCCCGAGGGCGGCTTCCTGCTCAATGGCCAGGGCAACACCCCGTCCGGCATGGATGTGCTCGAAGTCGTCGGCGGCCAGGTCGAGACGGCTCTGTACAACTACGTCTCGCCCAACGACGGCGCGATCACCTACTCCGACAACGATGCCGTCAGCAAGATCATCTACACCGGCCTGGAACCCATCGTCACCAGCGCTACCGCGACCGACCTCACTTTCGAGTTTACCGCCGGCACCGAAATCATCACGCTCTCCGACGACCTGGTGCCTGGCAACGGCTTCTCCAGGATCAGTTCGACGCTGGGGGAATCGGTCGTCTTTCCCAATCCGTCGAACTCGCTGACCATCAAAACCAGCACCTCCGGTGGAACCGGAACGGACTTGATCCAAGTGGCCGGCCTCGACTCGCTCTATAGCGCCACGCTCAACATCCACGCCGACAGCGACGACACGGTCACGTTCGTCTCGGTGGCGACGAACCTCGGCTCGGGCAGCCTCACGGTCACGGCCGACGCGATCAACGTCAACCAGGCCGTCGCCACCAGCGGCGGAAACGTCGATCTCCGCGCCGGCGGCAGCGTCTCGTTTGCGGCAACCGGCCGTATCTCCACCGCCGGCGGCAACGTCCTCATCCAAGCCGATTCCATCACCCAAGCCGCCGGCGCAAACATCGCCGCCGCAGACCTCGTGCTGGCCGCCGCCGGAGGCATCGGAACCGTGGCCACGCCCCTGCAACTGGCCGTGGACCGGCTGGACGTGACCAACACCGTCTCGGGCGGCGTCTACATCGCCAACACCGGCGCTTTGGAACTGACCGACCTGGACGCCGATGTGAATTCCAGGGCCGTCGACGCAGTGGCCGGGGGCCAAATCTCGGCCGCCAGCCCGTTGGTGATCAGCAGCAATGTGCTCGTCGGGGGAAGCTTCACGTTCACGGCCGGCAACGATCTGGTCAATCCCGGCGACGACCTGACCGTGAGCAGCGCGACGGTGACACTCAACTCGGCGGCGGCCGCGACGCTGCGGTTCGAGGCGGGCGACGACGTCCGCTTCGCCGCCGGCTCGATAGTCACGCAAGGCGGCGGAACGCACACGGTCCAGCTTGTGGCCGACACGGAAGGCAGCACCGCCGACGGCGACGGCGGCACGGTCGCCCAAACCGGCGCCACGACAAGCATCACCAGCAACAACCTCCAGATCACCGGCCCGACGGCCATCGGCGCCGGCACGGCCCTCCCGCTCGTCGTCCAAGTCACTGACCTGACGTTCAACTCGGCCGGCACGGTCGCCATCCGCGTCGCTTCCGGTGTTCAACTGACCGGCTCGAATACCGCCGGCAGCCTCGCCGTAACAGCCACCACCGGCGACATCACCGACGGCGGCACGACCACGGTGGACGGCAACGCGAGTTTTACGACTTCGGCGGCGGGCGCGGACATCTTGCTGGACCTCCTCCAGGTTGACGGCACGATCGCCCTGAACACCAGCGGCGCGGGCGGCCACGCCACGATCGTCAACGACGCGGGAATCAATTTCGCGGCCAGCGCGATCGGCGGGAACCTGACGGCGACGGCGACCACGGGCAACATCAACTTCGCCGCGATGGCGATCGGCGGCAACCTGACGGCCACGGCCACC
>JAPLNP010000470.1 GCA_026401055.1 Planctomycetia bacterium | reverse complement strand
ACGGGGTCCGCGCCTTCGGCAGCCTCCGTCAGACGCTGGTGATTGCCCCGGGCCGCGTCGGTGACCGCCTCGACCACGCGGCGGACCGCCGCCGGCAGCGAGTTTCGCCCCGCGGCGGACGACGCGCCGGGCCCCGACGGCGTCACGACCCGCGGCGCGCTTGCCGCGGGAGACGGGCTTGCCTCCGCGGCCGGACTCTCCGCGGGAACCGAACGCGAAACTCCCCCCAAGATCGCGAGATAGTGCTGTGCGGAGTCGTCGCCGGGCAGTTCCTTCTCCAACTCCTTGTAGATTCGGCAAAGGAATTCTCGCGTGGCCGGGCGGAACCGGCTCACGCTCCAGACGCCGCGAAATCGCAACTCCTCGCAGAACAAGTACATGGCCAGCGTGTTCACCGGGTCGAAGCCGATCCGGAAGCTCACGGCCCGCGACTGCCGGTCGCCCACCACCGGACGCATGACCGAATTCTTCTCCGCGCTGTGCGAGGCGCCCAGCACGTGGCCCAACTCGTGCACCAACACCTCCAACCGCTCCGAAGGGCTGACGTGCTGCGACCATTCGCGAATGAGGATGTAGCGGTAGAGCGGACCGCGGGTGCCGCCCATGTGGGAACGCCGCGTCTCGGGACGCTTGTACTGGCTCGTGAACCCGATCGCCAATCGCGCCGGCGGCTCGGGCTTCACTTCGCGTTCGAATTCACGAAGCGACTGGGCGAAATCGGTGATCGCGTTGTCGGACTTCCACGTGCCGACCGCCACGACCTTAAAACGCACTCGGCAGTACCGCTGGAAGAGGTCGGAAGCCTCTTCGACGCGCTGGCGAAACTTCGCTTCCCAAATCTGCCGGACGGCCGGCTCGTCGTCGTCGACGAGAATCATGACCGGGATTTCGAGCACCTCCTCCAGCGGCGCATCGTCCGGCGCGCCGCCGGGCATCGCCTCGGCGGCCGGCGGCTCGCCCGACGTCGCGAAACTCCGCTGGACCAGATCGAGCCGCTCCTTGCCGGAGAAATAGCCGATGCTGTTGGGCTCCAAGACGTACCGCCGCGCGCCGTCCGGGGTATCGAAGCTGATCCCCACCTTGCCTCGGACCGGCAGCGGCGCGACGTCGCCGGCGCCGATACGGCACGTTTGCTGTTTGCCGTCGGGCGTGGCGATCGTAAACGAAATCGGCTCCTCGGTCGTGTTGGAGAACACGATCACGGCCCCCCGGACGTCCCCCGTGCCAGAAATGGCCAGCGGCGCCAGAAGCAGGATGGCCAGAGGGAGGGAGCGGTACATAGTACGACTATGGGGGCAAACGGTGCCGGATTTCCGTGCCGCGCCTGACGAAGGTGCTCTGTCCATTGTAGCACCCCTTGGGCGAAATCGGGAACGGCTGGCCGGCTCACCTCGGAAGGGGCACTTCGCCGGAACCACGGATGAGCCAGTCGCCACTGCCAGACTCGAAAGGCAGATTTCGCCCGGGGCTCAGGGACGTGTCGCCCGTCCGTGACCACCATCGCGGAATTCGTGCCCCCTCACCCTTACCCTCTCCCAAACGGAGAGGGGATGGTCGCCACCGGCAACCGACAACCGGCAACTGCCCACCGGCAACCGACCACTACCCCGTGTCCGCCAAGGCCGATTCGACCACGCGGCGCATCTTCCCCAGACCCGTCTTGGCGACCTCCAACGCATCGAGTTTCCAGTAGTCTTGGTTGAACAGCTCCAGCGACAGCACACCCCGGAAGCCGATCGCGCGAAGGTCGCGGAGGATCGAGCCCAGCGGGGCGACGCCGTCGCCGGGCATGACGCGATGCGAGTCGTTGATCGTCTCGCGGGGCGGGTCGCTCGGGTAGTCGTTCATGTGGAAGACGTGCATCCGCCGACCGTTCATGGCCGCGAGGCCGGCGAAGTCGGAGCCGCCCTTGTAGATGTGGTAAACGTCCAACACCGAACAGGCGTCCGGGTGGGCGGCCTCGACCGTGACGTAGGCGACCTCGCCCAGCCGGCAGAGAGTTTTCGACGGGCCCCACAGTTCCAACTGCGGCACGACGCCCATCTCGCGGCCCATCTCGAGCACCGCGCGATAGCACCGGGCGATCTTGGCCAGATCGCGATCCTCCTGGCCGGTCACGCCCACCGGCGGCGCGGCGATCCGCAGCCCCCCGATCGCCGCGACCAGCTCCACGTCGCGGCGAAACTCCTCGAGGCCGGCCTTCTGCTCGACTGGAGTATCGTAGATCCATCGGGCGAAGCCGATCGCGCTTTCAACCGCGAGGCCGCGATCGGCGATCCGCTTCTTCATGTCCGTTAGCGAGCCGCCGCCGGCGGCGTACTCGCGAATCTTGCTGATCCACGGCTCGATGCCCCGGTATCCCGCCCGGGCGGCCACGTCGACCTCGTCGGCCAGCGACAGGTTCTGCCCGCGGATCGTCCCCGTGTTGAGACAGTAGCGAAACGGCTCGGCCGGCGAAGGATCGTTCGGCGACGTGTCCTTCTCGGCCTCGGAGGCCGCGGAGGCAAGGCCGGTCGCGGCGAGGCACGCGCCGGCTCGGGCAATCATTTCGCGTCGGGAGAGTGGAAAGCGCATGGGGGAAAATCTCTGGTGTTGAGTAAAGGTGAAGGCAGGGGTGGCATGCGCTGAAAGGGCGTGGTTGCGTTCACACTGACGTCCGCCACGCCCTTCGCCCGGGGCTCAGGGTCGTGCCACCCCATCCGAATCAGTCATCGCCACCGGCTTTCCCTCGGCGTCCACCGGTTCCTCGATCGTGACCGTCCCGGCCGGTAGCGTGGCCACGAGGTCGGGCAAGTCGTAGACCACCAGCGCGCCGTGGACGGCGTTGGCCAACTGATGCCGGGCGAGCGGACGGTGAACGACGTCGGACCAGGACCGAAGGCATTTGCGCAGGGTGACCGATGCGAACAGCCCGGGCTCCATCGCGGCGGCGTGCAGCGCGGCGGGGCCGGTGGCGCCGATGCTCACGAGGTGAACCCGATTCGGTTTCGCGCCGGCCTCGAAGCCCGCAAGGAGCCGCCCCGACACCATCGCGTCCTCCGCCCACATCGCCAGGTACGACCGATCGAGCAGGTATGCCAAGCACACGTCCAGCCAGCCGGGTTCGATGTACGGGCCGTAGTTGTCCTTGCCGTCGGTAATCGTTTCGCCCTGCCCGCGCAAGTCGACCGCCAGCACGATGTGGCCTGTTCGGACGAGTTTCTCGATCGCTCCGCCCGGGGCGGCGTCGAGGTGCTTGCCCTCGGCGTTGAGATAGAGATAGGCGTTATCGTCGTGCTCCGGCGGCACGAAGGCCAGTGCCGGGAGCCAGATGCCCGGCTCGGGTCGCACGATCAACTTGTCGATCCGGTAGCCGTCGCGCGGGAGCGTGGCGGTCTTCTCCCATTTCGGCTCGGGCAAGTCGGCGAGCTTCCGGATGCCGGTGATGCGACGCACCTCGGCCAATCCCTTGGCAACTGGCGTCTCTTGCCAGAACTTCTTTCGCGCCGGCGCGAGCTTCTTCTCCAGATCGACGTTGACGTCGTAAGCTGTTCGGGCGCCGTCGAGAAACATCACCTGGCCGCGCGGAGTACACCAGAGTTCCTCGTCCGTGGCCACCGGAGACTCCACCTCGCCGACGGCGTCGTCCACGCCGAGAAGCCAGCGCCGCATCCATCGCGTGGCGGCGACGCGCATTTCGGGCGGAAAGCCGTGCTCGGTGTCGGTCTCGATGAAATCGACCCGTTCGGGGAAGCCCAGCCGCCCGTAGACCCGCTTCGCCTCGCGGAACGTGGCCCAGGCGCCGGTGATGTCGAAGTAGTCCCGGGTGGCGGTCATGATGAGCGTCGGCTTCGGGGCTCGCAGGATCACGTAGTCGGCGTGGTCCATGCCGAAGGCGATCTGGGCGTGGATGTTCTGCTCGCCGTCCTGGGGACCCAGGGTGTGGACCAGCCGCCGCATGTCGGTCAGGTAGCAGCCCGGCGCGGCGGCCGCGACTCGCTCGTCCAGGGCCATCAGGTAGGCGGTCAACGTGCCGCCGCCGGAGATGCCCGTGCAACCGATGCGTTTCGGGTCGATCTCCTCGCGGCTCTGGAGGTAGTCGATCGCCCGCATCCCATCCCAGATTCGGAACGTCGCGGTGTTGCGTCCCACCAACATGCTTCCGACGGCGAGCATCATGTGACCCTTGGTGCTGGTGGCCAGCGGCTTGCCGTCGGCGTCGATCAGTTGGAAGCGTTCGCCCTGGTCGATCGGGTCGTAGCACATCGCGGCCATGCCGTTCTTGGCGATGAGGATCGGAGCCCGCTGGTAAAGGTCCCGGGCCTTGCCGTTAAGGCTGTGTCCGCAGGGGACCAGCACGGCGGGGTACGGCGGTTTAGCCTCGGGCAGATAGAGAATCGCGGTCACGAACATGCCCGGCTGACTCTCGAAAATCACCTTCTCGATCCGGTAGCCGTCGCGCTGTTGGCCGCCGACGACTCGGGCGTTCAAGGGAGTCCGCTCGGGGAAGCCCCCGAGCTTGGCGACGAAGAACTCGCGGAGTCGCTGTTGATACCGGGCGACGTCCTCGGGCGTTTTGAGCTTCTCATACTCCGCCGCCCGGCGGTCCAGCGCCTTGTCGCTCAAGTCGAGCAGGTACCGATGCACCATGGCGCGGGGCGCGGCGCCTTCAAGGTCCTTGGGCAAGACGGCAAGGTCCTCGGCGGCGGTGGTCGGGGCGGCAAGGCAAGCAAGAAGAACGGCACACAACGAGCGGCACATGGCTGTCACGCGGGGGTTTGGGATGTGCTCCGGGTAGCCTTGATTGAAGACTGATGGATTGTCGCCTTTCGCTCCGCGAAAGCAGCGGTCTTTCGCCCAGCGAAAGGCCACGAAACGCTACTTTCGCGGAGCGAAAGGCGACACTCGTTTCGACGTTAATCCCTAACGCACACTGACCGCCTCGCTCACGGTCACCTTGTCCGCCGGGAGCGTGCCCAAGAGGTCCGGCAGGTCGTAACACTTCAGGGCGCCGTGCACGGTGTGGACATACTGCTGCTTGGCCAGCGGCGCGCGAAGCAGATCGGACCAGTTGGCCAGACAACGGGTCAACAACACCGACGCGAAGCACCGCGGCTCCAGCGCCGCGGCGTGCAGGGCCGGCGGGCCGACGAGACCGGTGCTCGCCAGGTGAACCCGGTTCGGGGCCGCGCCGGCTTCGTAGGTGGCCAAGAACCGGGCACACACGAGGACGTCCTCGGCCCGCATCGCCAGGTACGACGTGTCGAGCATGTAGGCGAGGCTGACGTCGCGCCAGTCCTTGCCCAAGAGGTCATCGTACGCGTGTTCCTTGCCGGCGGGTTGTGTCTCGCCCACTCCGCGGAGATCAACCGCCAGGACGACGTTTCCGGCCTTGACGAGCTTCTCGATCGGCCCGCCGGGCGCGGCGTCGGCCTGCTTGCCCTCGGCGTTGAGGTAGAGATAGGCGTCGCCGTTTTTCGTCTCGGGCACGAACGCCAGCGCCGGCAGGGCGATGCCCGACTCGGGCTTCAAAATGAGCTTCTCGACGCGATAGCCCTCGCGCGGTAGTTGGCCCGCCTTCTCGACCTTGGGCTCGGGCAAGTCGGCCAGCTTGCGGATGCCCGTGATGCGACGCACTTCGGCCATCGCGTCGGCCGGGGCGGTTTCCTTCCAGAACTTCTTTCGCTTCTCGGCGAGTTGCGACTCCAGCTCGAGATTCAGATCGTAGGTGCTCCGCGCGCCGTCAAGGAGCATGACCTGGCCGCGAGGCGTGCAGGTCGCCTCTTGGTCGGTGAGGATGGGGAAATCCGGTTCGGTGATCGCGTCGTCGACGCCCAACAGCCACCGCCGCATCCAGCGAACCGCCGCGACGCGCAGCGGTGAGTTGAATCCGTGCTCGGCGTCGTTCTCGACCAGGTCCACCCGCTCGGGAAACCCCAGCCGCCCATAGAGCCGCTTCGCCTCGCGGAACGTGTCCCAGGAGCCGCCGATGTCGAAGAAGTCCCGGGTGGCCGTACACATCAAAGTCGGCTTGGCAGCACGCATGTGGACGTAGTCGGCGTGGTCCATTCCGAAGGCGATCTGCGCGTGGATGTTCTGCTCGGCGTCCTGCGGGCCGATCGTGTCCATCAACCGGCCCAGACTGGTCAGGTAGCAACTTGGGGCCGCGCAGGCGATCCGCTCGTCCAGGGCCATCAGATAGGCGGTCAACGTCCCGCCGCCGGAGTTGCCGGTGCAGCCGATCCGCTTGGGGTCGATTTCCTCGCGGCTCGCGAGGTAGTCGATTCCGCGGATGCCGTCCCAAACGCGGAAGGTGGCCGTGTTGCGTCCCAAGAGGATGCTGCCCACGCCGACCATCGAGTGTGCCTGCGTGCCGCCGAGGACCGGCTTGCCCTGCCCGTCGAGCAATTGGCAACGCTCGCCCTGTTCGATCGGATCGTAACAGAGCGCGGCCATGCCGTTTTTGGCCAGCAGGATGCAGGCCCGCTGATACGGTTCGTTCGCCTTGCCGTTGCCGCTGTGGCCACAAGGAACCAGCACGCCGGGATACGGCGGCTTGGCATCGGGCAGATACAACAACGCCGTGACGTACAGCCGGGGCTGGCTCTGGTAAATCACCTTCTCGATCCGGTAGCCGTCCCGATCCATGCGCTCGACAACCCGAGCATCCAGCGGCGTCCGCTCCGGAAACCCGCCCAACTGCTCGACGAAAAACTCGCGTATCCGCTTCTGATAGGCGGCGATGTCCTCGGGCGTCTTGAGCTTCTCGCAGGCATCCTTCCGGCGATCCAACGCGGCGTGCGCCTTGCCCAGCAAATAGGCGCGTACCATGTCCGGCGGGGCGACGCCGTCGAGCTTGTCGCCGAGCACCGTCAAGTCCTCCGCCGCGACCGACAGCGTGCCGACCAGACAAGTGAAGATCGTCAACAGCACGGCGGCGGTCTGGGACATGGCGGTCTCCTGGCGGGGGTGGGAGAGATGACATGATGCGGGGTGACTGCCCGCAGCATAACCTCCGCCATTCGCCACTGCAACTCGCCGGTACCCGCGGAGTCAGCTCGACTGGGCAAAAGACGGTGTGCCGCCCACTATTCCAGGGGTCGCTTTCCGGCGGGGTTTTGCGGGAATCTTGCGATTTCTTGGGCGGGGGGGCGCAAACTCGCGAAAAATACTCTTGCCCAGCTTGTCGAGTTTCTCAGCCTTTCAGGCTGACCACGTGCTCGCCCCCTCCCGCCACGAGCACGGATGCCCGAACCCATCAAAACACCGCAGAGCAACCCGCCGCGGTCACCCGCAAACACGCGCCCAGAAAGTGCGAAACTCGAACTTACGGGAAAAACAACTTAGTGTGCGCTGGCCCTGATCCGACCCCCTACAAGAACATCGTGGGAGGAAACCCCGACCACAACCCGTAGTGGTCGGTGGAGTCAATTGAATAACCCTATTTCGCGATGACATGGTCGAATGAACATGCGGGCGATTTTACGTCCCCGCCGGGCTCATTCAAGCCCAAAGGTCTTCACTACAACGGCCTTCAAACGCTTCACCGAGCCCATCGCGATGCCTCGCCGTCACCACGCTCCGCCAGGCTTCCCAGACTCAAGCAAAAACACCCAGAAATCGCCCGCCTCACGCCAAAAAATCTTCGAAAAAGCAACTTCCGCCAGATCCCGTGGAACTTGGGCTACGCGCGTTGCGTCTGATCGCGCCGGTATCGGCACAAGAGGCCGCCGCCCACGATGCCGCGATGGCCGAGACCGCCGCGCGCCGGCCGCTTCGCCCCTTGCCCCCGGACCGTCGCCTTGCGCGTAGCGACGTTGCCGAGGCCG
>JAPLNP010000641.1 GCA_026401055.1 Planctomycetia bacterium | reverse complement strand
CTCTCCCAGAGGGAGAGGGGTACGTTGGGCCTCTCTCGGCATTGTCCGGAAATCCAGTCTCGTTCGCCCCCCTCCAGGAGGTCTCGCCGTGCGGCGATTTGTTGTTCCGCTGTTGTTCGTGATCGCCCTGTCAGGGTTGCTCTCCGCGTTTGCCCAAGCCGCTCCGCTTCGGCTGGCGACCTTCCGTAGCGACGTGACCCCGCCGATCGGACATCCCCTCAACGGCGGCTTCAGCGACCCCGTGGTCACCGTCGAAGATCGACTCGAAGCCAAGGGGATTGTCCTGGACGACGGCCAGGGCCGCTACGTCCTCTGCGCGGTGGATTGGTGCGGACTGAGCAACACCTGCCAGGCTATGTTCCAGCGCAAGATCGCCCAAGCGGCGGGCACGGACCCGACGCGCGTCGCCATCCATTGCCTCCATCTGCACACCGCCGTGCTCGCCGACGGCTACGCCAACGAGATGCTCGCCGGGGCTGAAAACCCCATCGCAATGTACGACGAGAAATTCCTTGACGAAGCGACCGACCGGCTGGCCTCGGCGGTGAAGGCGTCGCTCGACAAACTCGAACCGTTCGACCGGATCGGCGCCGGCCAGGCCCGCGTGGATCGGGTCGCCTCGAGCCGGCGGATCATCGTCGACGGAAAGTTCCACGCCCGAATGAGCGCGACGAAGGACCCGCAATTGCAGGCCCTGCCCGAGGGCAACATCGACCCCATGCTCAAGACCGTCACCCTTGCCCTGGGCGACCGCCCGCTCGTCCGGCTCCACTACTACGCCACCCACCCGCAAAGCTTCTACGGCGACGGCCGCGTGTCGAGCGACGTGCCCGGCATGGCCAGAAAACGGCTCGAAACCAAAGAGAGCGTTTTCCAGATCTACTTCACCGGCTGCGGGGCCAACGTGGCGATGGGCAAGTACAACGACGGGACGCCGCGTGCCCGGGCCGAATTGACCGACCGGCTGCTGGCCGGCATGGAGGCCGCGATCGCGGCGACCCGGTTTGCCCCGGCCGAGCAGCTCGTCTGGCGAACCGAGCCGGCGCTGCTCCCGCTGCGCCAGAGCGATCGCTACACGGTCGAGGGCCAGCAAGCCGTTCTGGCGAACCCCAAGGCGAACCGGGCGGCGAGGATCGAGGCGGCCGAGTACCTGGCCTTCGCCCGACGCATCGAGGAGCCGATCGTGCTGAGTTCGCTCGGGATTGGCGACGTTCACATGGTCCACCTGCCGGGCGAGGCGTTTGTCGAGTACCAGTTGTTCGCCCAGTCGGTCTTGCCGGGGCACTTCGTTGCCGTGGCGGCCTACGGCGAGTATGATCCCGTGTATATCTGCACGGCCAAGGCGTTCGACGAAGGCGGCTACGAACCGACCGAGGCCATGTCCGGCCCGGGCAGCGAAGCCGTGCTTCAGAAGGCCATCCGCCGTCTACTCGGAGTCGGCACACCATGACCAAGGGCAAGCACGGCTCGCGGAAGACTTCACGGACGGTCCGCACCCCGGCGACGAAGTTTTCGCACCTCCAGAAGAAATCGCGGACGATTCGCGATCAGACGGCATCGGCGCGGAAGAAACCGGGGGGGATAAAGAAGACTCTCCTGAGGGGGCCATAAAGCTCGTGTTTGTCGGGTGGCCCATTGACCGCGGGCGAGCCAAGTGCGAAGATTCACCGTTGCCGACACTTCTGCTCCGGGACCAACCCCTACTGCATGGTGTCTTACGGCCCCCAAAATCACAGTTATTTCAAGTACAAGGGATGGTTCATGACAAGCATTTACGTTGGCAATCTGTCTTTCGACGCGACCGAGGAAGACATCCGTCAGGCATTTGCCGCCTACGGCGCGGTGTCGGCGGTCAATATCATCATGGATCGTGAAACCGGGCGCCCCCGCGGTTTCGCGTTCGTCGACATGCCCGACGGCGCCGAGGCCAAAGAGGCCATCGAGAAAGTGAACCTGAGCGAAATCGCCGGCCGCTCGGTCAGCGTCAACGAAGCCCGACCCAAGACGGATCGCCCCCGTCGAGGCGGCGGCGGTGGCGGTGGCGGCGGCGGCCGCAGGCGTTGACGGCCCGCGGGGATGCGTCGATGTCAAATCCGAGTCGCAATACGTCCGGACCGGTCGCTCCGCGCACTTCGCTCGCGTCCGCGGTGAAGCAGGGCCATCGGTCTCCCGGTCCCCTTGACTCTTCGACGCGGTCGTGTCAGAGTCAGACGGATCGGGTCGATCGGGTCGGAGCGGTTCGTTGTTCTCGGGCTCCGATGGCGACCGGCATGTCCATGAGGGCGATTAGCTCAGTTGGTTAGAGCACTAGCTCGACAAGCTAGGGGTCACAGGTTCGAGTCCCGTATCGCCCACTTGAACGTTCGTACACGTAAGCAACCCTTGGCAAACCCCGGCAAAACCGGGGTTTGTCGTTTCTTGTTGCGACCGCTTGCGGCCCATTTCGTGCGGTTGCTGTGCCGGATTCTGTGCCGGTTTTTTGCCGTGTCCCGGCATGGTTCCGGTCGGTTGGTTGATCGCCGTCTCAAAGTGCTCGGCCGTTAGCTGGCGGTAGTGCCGATCGGCAACCACTTCCGCGTGCCCAAGCCACGCCGCGCAGACGTGGGAGGGAAACTGATCGGCTAGTTCCGTCGCCCGGGTCGATCGGAAATTCTGCCACAGCCGGGGCCACGGCGTCAGGCCGGCTTGGAGAATCGCCCTTTCAAGCCACGTCCGAAGATTTTTCTCCCCGCTCCGGATCGACGGGAATATCCACACCGCGCCCTCAGGGGCCGCGTCCCACGCCTCACGAAGCGCCGGCGCCACCTCAGGGAAGATCGGGCAGACCCGCTTGTCGCCGCCGCGATGTCGCTTTGTCTTGGGCGACGTGATGACGATTCGCATGGTTTCCCAGTTCACGTCGGTCCAGCGCAAGGGAACAATCTCGGACGGCACCCGGACGCCAAGGTATCGCGCGAACAGCAGCAGCAGACGGTATTCCGGCCCGTGGCACTGGCCGAGAAGGGCGTCAACCGCTTGCCGGGCAATGAAGAAGTAGCGTTCTTGCACCGGTACCACGGTCGCCGCCAGGTCGGAGAACGGGTTTTCGGGTACCAGCTTCCGCCGCACTGCCACCTTGAAGAACCCCTTGGCAATCTGACAGCGTTTTCGGGTGGTGTTCTCGGCTAACTTCTCGTTGCTCCGCAGCCAAGCCGCCCAGGCATCGGCATCGGCCGGGGTGATGGTCCGGATATCCTTATCCGGGCCAAAGAACGCCTTCAAGTTCCGTTGCGTGTGGCCCCATATCGTGATGGTCGATTCCGTCACGTCGTCGCGCTGCCGGCGTTGTTCGATGTAGTCATCGAGAAACGGACCCAACAGCGTCGCGCCGGGCAGGTCGATCAGCCCCACCTTTGCCAGCCGGGCCCGTAGCGTGTCGTCAATCTCCTTGAGCCACTCGGCGGTTTGGGCCTTGATCGGCGTCCCGAGCCGCCGGGCTTGCAGAAGCCGCTCGATCATGCTCAGGGCCGTCTCGGCGTCTTTCTTCGCACACCTGCCCAGCCGGACCGTCGGGCGCTTGCGCGTCTCGGGGTTCACAACGAGGATTCGCCAGCCCTTGCCGTCGCGTGATAGACTCGCCATCATTCACCGCCTTTCTTTGTCTTGGGCTCATCGACGACGATCCGCAGCCCGAGATACTCGCCCAACGTGTCCAGAACGGGAATCGACAACCCGCCCTTGTCTCCCATGAATCGGCACAACGTCGCCGGGTCGATGCCCGTGTCTTGGCTGATCCGATACCGGGTCTTACCGCAGGTCTCGATGGCCTGCCTGATTTGCTCGCTCAACTTCGGTGGTTTTCGTCTCATCGGACGTATCCTACCGCCTGATTGATGAAATGTCAACTACCCTCCCGCCGGATTTGTCTACCGCCCGGTTTCCGGTCGCCGAACAGCCGCGCGAGCCTCGCTTGCCTCGACATGATCGACCGGCGCGTCGGCCGGCCCAATCGCGCCCGCCGGCCCGGCCTCGATCGCTTCCAGCGTGTCAGGGAGGCGCGCCCACGCCGCGGGCCGATTGCCGCCGCGGGCGTCCCCTTGGACGGCCAGCCATCCGCGTGGTCCAGGAGGAACGCCGCCGGGGACGCTCGACGCTGGTGTTTCGGTTCGGTCACTTCGGTACTGTCGTGGGGCAAATAGTCCCACCGTCCGGGTGGGTGCAAAAAAGTCGCCTCACGACCGGTACGGTTTTGACCCGACCGCCCGCCCTTTTATAGGACGGGCGGGTCAGACCGCCCGGCCGGCCCGGCATCAAAACGGGCGAGTCGGGCGGGTCGGGCGGGTCAAAATCACTCATCTTGCTTAACTACCCAAAGTATCCTTTTCTGCCCTTTCTCACCTACGCCTATGCTCTGTTCCAAAGTGCCGTTGACCTCCAGTGGGTCGAAGGCACGGCCGAACCGATCGCTGCCCCAGCCGAGCAGGTTGCGAAGTTTCGTTTTCACCGCGGGGCCGGCATCCATCGCCACCTTGACCAGTTCCCGCTGGTCGGAATCGCGGCCCTCGCGTCGGGCCCGTGCCGTCGCCGAGCCGAGCCGGTTTGGATCCGCGTTTCGGTCCAGGGACCAGACAGGGAAGTCGAACCGGACTGCCAACTTGTCAACCGCCGGCCACGATCGCACGACGGCTTCGACAACGGCCACGCCGTCATTCTCATGCGGCCGGATGATGAGGTGGGTGTCGGCGGCGCGGGACTGGGAGCCGGCCCCCGAGCCAACGTCGGTGATGCCCTTTCCGCCCTGGTCGCCTTTCGAGGCATGGTGGACGTTGAGCCACGCGGCCCCCAACCGCTCGGCGTAGCCGTCGATGAGGTTATAGAGCGACATCACGCCCGCGTTGTCGTTTTCCGAGAGACCAGGCGGCAGGAACCGATACCAGGCGTCGAGCACGATCAGCTTGTACCGCCCGGGCTCGATTTCACTCAGCCGCGGCCCC
>JAPLNP010000526.1 GCA_026401055.1 Planctomycetia bacterium | reverse complement strand
GGCACGCGCCGCGTGCTCCGGGAACTGCGTCGCCACGTCCCCTGTCAGGTCGCGTAACGTCATGGCCAAAAAACACCCTCAAACCCCCGAAAAACCAAGGCCCCAGCCGAAGTTTCAAGGGGAAAGCGCAACGGCATAGGTGCTCATCCCAATTGAGCTACGGGGACCTGATTGTAACTGCCTTTCACGAAAGCTATTACGGCGAGGCAAATTGCGACTGGCAGAAAAAGTTGGCAGAAAAGCTGCTGCAATTTTGCCTTGTTCCTGCCAGTATCATGTGCTAACGACATCGCAATTCTAGCGAGTTTCTGGGGCGGCGCATAGCCGTCCCTGTATCCTACAGCACCAGGGATTCTAAGTTTCCGCGCCAATCCTTAGACGATGCCCCGGTCGTACCGTCCGTCGGCCTTGCCGTCTTCGGCGTCCACGGCGGCGACCATCGCCTGCAGTTCCGCCTCGCTGACGCTCCCTTTCGCCACAAGCAGGCGTATGAGCGAGGCCAAATACAACTTCAACTCTCCATTTTCGCGAACGAGAGCCTCGATCTTCTCGTCC
The DNA here is from genome assembly GCA_026401055.1 of Planctomycetia bacterium. GTDB lineage: Bacteria > Planctomycetota > Planctomycetia > Pirellulales > Thermoguttaceae > JAPLNP01. Next base: position 15,422 of record JAPLNP010000526.1, on the reverse strand, counting down.
TGGGACATGTCCACGCGAAACGCCTGCGAGATCTCCTGTTTCAGGCGTTCGACGTCGCGCTCGGTATCCGCAATATCGAGTCGATTACCGATGTCGCCAAGCAGTAGCGTTCGTCCCCAACCCATTGTCGTCCTCCTTTCCAGTGTCGCCAAGACCCCATGGCGGGATTGTGAAGCGGCAAAGCCTCACTCGTGAGCCATTTTACCCGAGACCCGAGGAATCGCAAGCACTGACGCGACCGGCGGGTCGCCATTCAGTCTCCACGGACGCCGGTGGTGTGCCACGCTGCCGATGCCGGCTACTCTCCAATGACACACTTCTCAACGCAGAACGATCTCAAGTATGGCATTGGATCGAGCCACGCCCCTGCCATTCCACTCACCGCGGAAGTCAGAAACAGAAACAACAACAATAGACTCCCACGAGGCGCGTCGGCAATGGCCCACTTAGCCCCCCCATTTTGTTCAAGGCACTTGCTCTGGAAAAACCCCACGGGTGTGTTACCGAAGTGGACAAAACCCCTGCCTAAAACGAAAATGGCATCGAGAGAAGGCGATGAAGTGCGCTGCCGTTCCGCGCCTGAAACGGGAAGGTCGGGATACACGATTCCCTCGGCGGCATTGACATCGGGAAACCAGCCGAAAACCGTCTCCATACTTGCTGGACCGTCATATGCAACGACATAGCTAAGGATTGACGGAGGCTGGTATCCTGCTGTGAAGCTCGTCACAACATTCCTCGTCAGTCTCTTGATTGCCTTCGCTGCGCGCGCTGCCTTGGCCAATCCCTCTTTGTCCAACGAGGACTTGACTTCGATGGTCGCAACAACAGATTCGGCGAGAAACCCATTTATTTCCCCGCCGAAATCCAATCGGGGGTACTCGCGCTTGTAGATCACGATGTCAATTTGATTCCGCTGCTCTCCGGGCCTTGAATTCCCGTCAATGATTTCGCCGGTTCCGACGGCGACCCGCTCGCTGAGGTGCCCTTGGAGGAACTTGCGGATGAAGGCTTCGCGCGGCGTTCCCTTGTGTAACGAATGCCCCGAATTCGCCGGTATCTTGGAGACCGCAAGCAGCGACTCTTCAACAGCATCGACATGGGCCTTGAGCATTTATCACCCCTTGAAAGGCGGCGCAAATACGGCACACTCATTGGCAGCGACTCCGGAATCGCCTGCGCCGGGACGGTCTTCTGCATTCGCCGGTGGTCTTCCGTAATCAACTCAAATTGGGTATTCGTAAGAAAGCCCTTGCGTCGCTCGTGACATACGCAATTACATCCGCGTCGAGGTCCCATCGCCCGCCTATGCGATCCCGGAGCGAGCGCTGATGGTGATGCTCAAACATGTGATGGTAGAAGAAAGGTTCTTTCCAATAACGGCTCCAGTGTCTCTGCCAATTCGCAATCATGTCGGCGAGCATATCGCACTCGGGACAGCAATGGCGCATTTCATCTAGCAACCGTTGACTGTAGATCATGGTCAAAAACGGAAACCAAGGCCCACGCAGACTCCTCCCGAGGCGATAACGCTTGATTTCCTCCCGCTCGATGTTCGTCCATGCGACTTCCTCTTCGACAAAAGCGTCGTAGATGATTTCAGGGGGAATTCGATCACCCGCCAGTATTTCAGACAATCCCCATTGCAGATTGTCAGGGGAACTCTCCTGACTCACGCTCTGGGGAACCATCACAAGCTCAAGCAGGCCGGACGCACGTTCTGATATGTTAGCTTCTGCTGGGAGTGCTTCACGCTGATGATTTCCTCGTTCCATACCGACCTGAAATTGCCAGTTCCCGATGATTTCTTCTGTAGATGGTCTCTCACGATACTCTCCTCCAAAGAGCATCTGACCCAATTGCCGCGCCGACCCCTCGTGAATGTGTGGTCGGTGCATCTCGCCCTGTACATCGTGCAATTCGCGTATCATGGCAATAAGCTCCTCCGGCATGGGCGTGGTCTTCTCAAATGCCCTCCAGATTGGCCGGAAATCCACAAACACTTTTCGGTTGACGGCCTCTTCAACCAAGCCCGTGAGAAAGGGAATGCTTCTGCGCTGTTCTTCGGTGGATGTTTCCATCTGTCTCCACGCGCCCAAAAGGGAGGAATAAGCCTGGCCAAAGGATCCGTGGGCGCGCCCCCAGATGGCACGTTCACACGCTTTGTACCAATCAAGGAAGCTCCTTTCGTCAGGTCCAAAACACTTGCTGTCTGGAATGTCCTCGACAGAAAGCACCGTAATCAATGTGGGCCCTCCGTTGAAGAGGCATGATTTGCAGGATGCCTCGCAATTCTCGTGGCTAGGAACATCAGGTGAGAAGGATGGACTTGCCGTTCTGCCATCGGGTACCGCCGTCACGACAACGGATCGTTCTCCATGGAGAAATGGCAAGGCGATGTGTTTGCCAAAGCTCGACAGACGAACTCGCCGTGTTCCGATCTGATCTGGCGCAGGCCAGATCAACTGCCGCTTGCCAACGTTCCTCAAATTGCGCATTCTCTGGCAAATATCGAGGGAGTCTGAATCCTCTGCAACGGAGTAATAGTCACTGCAATGTCCCTTGCATTCCTGGAGCATGACAAGACCACTCGACTGATCCAGAAGAAGCAAGTCAGCCCGCTTCGTGCGATCTATTCGTTCCCGATGGCGCACAAGCCGGATAACCGTGAAGTCGCCATCGCGCTCCAGACACGTAAACAGTGGTCCCAATATCTCGCCATATACGGACGCGAACACGTCGCCCTCTGTCTCACCATCATCGTCGAAATTGCCAACCATCGTGTCCAAAAGCGCGCAGCCAATGTGATCTCTGAGGTACTTCGGAAGACGCTTTCCGACAATGGAAGCCATCATCGCTAGTCCCGCATCACTGATGGTAGCCTGTCGTAGCGAGGAGTCACTCTGCACGGCGGCTGTTTGCCCAGTCATCTTGGTTTCGCTGAGTGGCCTTTCAACAAATCGGACTCGCAACTCCATGACTCGATCCTTTGCAGATGAAAGTTGTTCCGGACCGTCTCTCGCGGTTGACTCCGCGCCCGTGGATTTGGTCGGGCTCGCCGATCATCTTAGCCCTTCCGACAAGGGGTTGCAAGCAGCCGACATAGGCCACCGACAAGTGCCCTAATGGTGGCACCTGCCGGGGTACATCCTACCCCCGCTGGTATTGTGCGCCCGCCGGTTACAAAACGCTAGTGCGACTGGGTGAACGACCGCCATGCGGAGGGTGACATTGTCTGCGGCTACCAGAGTGACTTCGAATTTACTGGTCGTGATTGAAGATCGCGCCGCTGCCACGGTTGTTGGCGCGTTTCGGTGGGGTGGCACGCAGCACCCCGTGACCAGTCTTACCGGCCCTCAACCGCGGCGCGGAGCAGGCCGAAGAGCACGTCGTAGCGCTTGCGCAGCGCCGTGTCGGGCACCTGCATCCAATGCTCGCCCATCGCCGCGTCGTTGAACGTCGTGGCAAATCCGACCGCCGTGACCGTGCCCGTGCCGTGCGAAGCCCGGGCGGCTACCGGGACGCCGCCGATAGTGGCGATCGGCTGGCCGCCGGCCACTTGGCAGGCCGCGTCGACCTTGATGCCGGTGGCGTCGTTGCCGACGGTCAGTTCGCCGTTGGGCGTGGTCTCGTGGTCCATCGCCAGAGAGAAGGGCCGAAGCAGGCTGTTGGCCGTCGAGCCGCGGTTGTACGGCGCATCGAACACCACGAGCTTGCCGCCGCCGGAGACGTATTCGACCAATTGCTCGCGATACTCCGGGCTGATCGAGCCGGTGGGGCAGAGCACCACGAGTGCATCGCCCGAAAAGACGTCCAGTCCCTGCCGTCGCGAAGTGAAGTATCCCAGACGCGGGATCCACTGTTCCAGGAGCCCGAAGCCGGCGCCGTCGCCCTGGGTGAACGCCCCTTTCGACAGCGGCACGTCGGAGACGGTCCGGTCGATGACCACGTCGACCGCGTATCGGCGGGAGGTGCGCCCAGGTGCGTCAAGAGGGACAGTCCCATTTTCGCTGAGACGAAAATCGGGACAGTCCCTCGGCTCGGGCATCGCGCGGCGGGCCATCGTTGTGACGAGCGTGCAGCTTCCCGTCCAGCCGAGCAAGCCCGCGGCGAGCAGGAGCACCCAGGCGGCCGTCTCCCGCCGCGCGAAGCGCACGCCGACCGCGACGAGCCCGAGGCCGACGAGAACCGCCGGAATCACCAGGGCCATCCAGAGCCAGCGGTCGTCCCACCGGCTGCGATAGTTGAGCCACTGGATCATGTCGAGCATCAGTTCCGACTTGCCCGGCTGAAAGATGCAGAAGCTCGAAAAAATCGTTGAATCGGTGAACGCCAGGACGCGGCCCTTGCCGTGCCGCGTGGCCCAGAGTTGCACAAACGGCCCGACGCGCATCTGGGAGCGGTACTCGGCCGGCGGGTGGTAATTGCCGACGTGGTATTCGGCCGGGAGGCTCCACAGGCCGGGGCTCTGGATCGCCGCGGTCCCCAAGCTGTCGCCCGGATCGATCGAGCAGGAAACAGCGAAATCCATCGCGTCGATGTGCTCGACCGATGGGTGCGGGGCCCACGGGCGGCGATAGGGCTGCTCGTAGGGCGTGCCGACGCGGAACAACAGGTCGTCGCGGAACGTGAAGCCGAACTGTCGGGCGACGTCGTTCAGGTGCGTGCTCGAGCGGAAGACGTTCGTGTGGTCGCCGATCAGCAACAGCCCGCCGCCGGCGCGAACGAATCGCTCGATGGCCTTGACCTCGTCGGGCGAGAACCGCGCGGTCGGCGTCTTGAGCACGAGCACGTCGCATCGGCCGAGCGTTTCGGCGTCGAGCGGCTCGGTGGGCAAGAGCCGCGACATGTCGAATCGCCGCGCGGCGTAGTCGTAGATCAACCGGTAGGTGTAACTGGTCGCCTCGCCGAAGGAATTCACGTCGTAGGGCGTGGTCGTCGGCTCCCACTGAGAATTCCGCTCGACGACCATCACACGGCCCGATTTTGGACTGCCGATGGGGTCCCACGCCCACGCGGCCGCCAGAACGCCCGTGCCGAGCAACACCAGAGCGACGGCGACGGCGGCTGGGCGCCAGGCTTCGGTGGCTTCTACCGCCGTGACGTCCCGGCTATCGCGCATGTCCCGCCGGCAGACGAAGCGGGCTGCCAGCAGCACCGGTCCGGCCAGCAGGAGCGTCGCCATCCACCAGCTCGTGAACTGGTTCATCACCGCCAAGGGGACGCTCGTGTCGGCGCGAAGCATCCGTTGCAGAAGAATGCCCAGAACGAGCGCCACGCGAAACGGCAGCCACGCGAGCACGACCAGAGCAAGCGCCCGCGCCGAACGAAGCCAGGCCAGCCAGTTCGCCCACGGCCGAGCGGCATCCGCCGCGTCCGGCCGGGTCAACGCCAGAAGCACCAGCCCACCGGCGAGAAACCCCAGCGTGGCCGGATCCAAGAGCAGGTCCCACGTGGCCCCGAACCGATGGACCCCGCCGGCGGCCGCGATCGCCAGCGTTCCGTCGCCGGCCGCGACGTCCGCGCCGAGACCTCGCGCGATCCAGCCCAAAACGGCCGTAAGCGGCTCGGGCAAGTCGTGCGATCGGGCGGTCTGTCGGGCGTAGACGAGGATCGTGACCCCTTGGGCCGCGAGCACCGCGGCGCCGGCGAGTGCCTTGCGCCCCAGCGTCTCCGGCCAACGACGCGGGATCGGCGCCAAGAGCAAGCCCAGCCCCACGGCCAACAGCAACGGCGCCGCCTTGTAGGGCCAGGGCGTCATCACGAGCCCGGGCACCACGAGCGCCAGTGCCCCGAGGCTCAGCGTCCGTCGCGGCAGCCGCAAGTCCGAGGCATCCAGGAGCGCCGTGCCCAGGACGACCATCGCCAGCCACAACAGCGGGTTGGCCGGCTCGTAGTAGCCCAAGCCCGGCAACCAGGACGCCGCCAGAATCGCGATGCCAAGCCACGCGCGGATCATGGGCTCGGCTCCCGCGGTCGGGGGGGCGACGAAGGGGACAGTCCCATTTTCGCGGCCGATACGTTGATTGGCGAGGCAACGTCCTCCGTGCCGCGAAAATGCGACAGTCCCCTGGCCGCGGGCTCTGGCGTGCCGGAAGCGGCGTCGGTCGAGCCTTTATCGCGGAGCGCCGGGTCGGGCGGCACCCAGTCGATCCCCTCGAACAACCGCGTCAGCAACCATCGGCAGAAATCGGCGTTGTCGTACACGCCTTCGACCATCTGGCCGTCGTAATAGCCGAGGTTGTGGTTCAACGCGAAACCCGAATCGCCGACTACGACGACCGATCCATTGCCCACGGGCCGACGCACGACGATCGGCACGTTGTCATAACCTCGCACCAGCACCTCGGCGTCCTCGGCGCGGCAATCGACCGGCCAGGCGCTGAAGAACCACGCCCGGGCCTGGTAGTCGCCGGCCCCGTGCTCCGCCGCGTTGAGGTAGACGGTGGCGAAGCGACCGAAGTCTTCCGGGTATCGAGGAACACACCGCCCCGTTGGACGAACTCGCGGACCGCCTGCCGCTCCCCGGCCGAATAGGGCCGCGCCGGGGCGATCGACACGAGCAACTCCGCCCGCTCCAGACGCTCGGCCGAGAGTTCCGGCAGCTTCAGCGGCACGAATCCGTTGCGCGCCAGCGTCATCACCAGGGCGTCCGTCCCGTCGTTGCTCCACGGCTCGTCGTTGTACGACTCCAGGTGCGAGGCGTCGATGTACGCCACGCGGGCCGCGCCAACCGGATCACCCGGCACCACCCGGGCAACGTACCGGCTCACGCCCGTCGCCGCCGCCACCGAGACGGCCAGCACCGCGGCGAACAGGATCAGGACGTCCGGGCGGGGCCGCCAAAGCACGAGTCCCACCAGCCCAACGCATCCCAGAAGACCCAGCGCCTGCCGCCACCAGTCCTGTGGGCTGCTCGGTCGCCGGGCCAGGGAACTCAACAACCGGCCGGTGAATGGGTACGTCGTGGCGATCGTCAAGCTGCTCAGGCACGTATCGTCGGCGAGGACGACGACCGTGCCGCGACCCAACGGGCGTTCGGCGGCCAGGACGAGATCGCCCAGCTTCTCGCCCGACTCGAACCGGAAGACGCCGGCGGCCGCCGCGTCGTTACCCGGGTCGCCGAAGCCCCATTGCCCGACGAGGATCGGCCGTGCGGGCCACCGCGCGGCGATCGACGAACTCACCCGCAGCCCGAAGCCGCCGCGCCGATTGTCCAGCCCCAGCGTCGCCGGATGGGCCATGCCCCACGCGCCGTCGAGCCATCGCGGCGCGACCGGCACGGTCACGTCATCGCGAAGGGTCATGCCCGTGGGCTTCAAAACCTCGTTTACCGCGGCCCGATCCGCCGTCTCGCGGATGGTCGGCCCGGCGACGACCAGCAACGATCCACCCCGGCGGACGAACGCCTCGATCCGCTCCAACTGGGCGGACGTCCACGGCTCGGTCGGATGCACCAGCAGCAACACGTCGGCCCCGGCGAGGTCGTCTTCGGACAGATCGGGCGAGATGAGCATGTTGCCGCCGAGGCTCGCCACGAAGTCCGGCAGCGTGCCGTAGGTCCCGGCCCAATCGGGCTCGTACCGGCCGTGCTGGGGCTTCGACCAATTCACCTGGCCCGGTTGGTGCGCCACGATCGTCTCGCCGGTCAAGTCGGATCGAAATGGCGCGAGCGTCAGAATCACGGCGATCGCCACGGCCAGCCCGGCGGGCAGCCCGTAGTGCCACCTTCGCGACCGACCGCCGACCGAGGCGACGGCGCTCTGGTTCGGCACGACAGGCGTCCACGCCGCCCAGCGAAACATCAGCGCCGCGACGGCCGCCTCGACGAGCGCCGCCATCAACGGCAGGTTCCAGGGGATCAAAGTCCGCACGGCGGCCGACCAACTCCACTCAGGCGGCCGATAGTCGCCCGGGTCCAACGACGGCGGCGCGGGCAACTCGGGCAGGGCCGCCAACAGGTCCGTCGAAAAAGCCAGCACAACCAGGTAGCCGAAGTATCCGACCAGAATGGCCGCCGCCGCGTAGACGGCCCGCCCGATACGCGGCGGTCGCGTCCAACGCAGCCACAGGGCGCACACGACGCCCATCACCACGAGACAATCCAGGCCGCCGAAGCCCCCGCCGATCCAAAGGGGCCGGCCCGTAACTGCCTGGACAAGACGTCCCAGACCGAGGCCGATCGCCCCGGAGACCATCCACACCGTCGGGATCGCTGCGCACGCCAGCCGGTACACGCCCAGCACGGCAACCGCCACGGCGGCCAGCAGCAGAACCCTGCCCGAGAGCCCGCCGCGACCCCATGCGAGAATCGCCAGCATCACGGCAACGCCCAGCACGGCGATCGCGGATTGGGTCGGTTGCACCGGAAGCAGTACGGCCAGGGCGATGAACGCCACCGCCGCCGCGGCCAACCACGCGAGTTGGCGTCGGCTGGGTCGCGCGAGCACGACGGCCGCCGCGACGAGCGTCCAGACCATCGCGTGCCGAAACGTCTCGGCCAGCATGCCCGTCGATCCCGCGGCGATCCACGCGGCGACCAGCCCGATCGCCGCCGAAGCGGTCGCGCCAACCGGCGGCGCGTCGGCCGGCCGGTCCGGGCCGTGTTCCGTTTTCTCGGCCAGTCGCGGCGCGATCATGCAATATCCTTCGTCACGGTCGGAAGCCAACGCCCGCGCGTTGCACGCGCGCGGTGAATGCGTCGCAAGACAACGCTTCCGCACATCCTACACGCAAGACGCGGCGCCCGCTAGCGGACCGCCGTGTGACGCGGCTCGTCCAAACGCAGCCGCTTCATCTTCTTGTAGAGCGTCGTGCGGTTGATCCCGAGCGCCTCGGCCGTCGCGTGGCGGTTCCAGTTGTTCATTTCGAGGACGTCGAGGATGATCTGGCGTTCGGGGGCTTCGAGGGCCTCTCGGAGCGTGCGGTCGCCCACCGGCGCCGTCGGCATCGCGCCGCCGGAGATGAAGCTCGACGGAAGGTCCTCCAGACCGATCGTCTGGCTCTTGCCCAACAGCACCGCCCGCTCGACGACGTTTTGCAGCTCCCGGACGTTGCCCGGCCACGGGAAACGTTGCATCGCGGCCATCGCCGGCTCGCTGAACTGCCGCATCGACCTGCCCGACTCCTCGCACACCTGCCGCAGAAAATGCTCGGCCAACAGCGGGATGTCGGAGATCCGCTCGCGCAGCGGGGGCAGCTCGATGTTGATCACGTTGACGCGGTAGTAGAGATCCTGGCGAAAACGTCCGTCGGCCACCGCTTTGGCGAGGTCCTCGTTGGTGGCCAGGATCGCGCGAATGTCGATCGAGTACGTCTTCGTGCCGCCGACCGGCTCAAACTCGAAGTCTTGCAGAATCCGCAACAGCTTCACTTGCATGTTGGCGCTGGCGGTGCTGATCTCGTCCAGGAAGATCGTCCCCCCGTCGGCGAGCTTGAACTTCCCCATCTTGTCGCCCGCCGCCCCGGTGAACGCGCCCGCCACGTGGCCGAACAGCTCGCTCTCCAAGAGCGTCTCGGGCAGGGCACCGCAGGCCACCTCGATGAAGGGCTTGTCGCGCCGGCTGCTGCGGCGGTGGATCGCCCGGGCGATCATCGACTTGCCCGTCCCGCTTTCGCCGGTCACCAGCACGGTGGCCTTGGTGTCGGCCACGCTGTCGATCATGTCGTAGATCTTGCGCATGCGGTGGTCGTTGCCGACGATGTTCTCCAGGCCGAACCGCAGGTCGAGCTGCGCCTTGAGATTGTGGTTCTCCTGAACGACGTCGCGCTGGTTGAGCGCGCGGTCGATGGCGATCTGGAGTTCCTCGTCGATGAGCGGCTTGGTCAGGAAATCGAACGCGCCGGCCCGAATCGCCTCGACCGCCGAATCGACCGTGCCGTAGCCGGTGATCATGATGACTGCGGTATCCGGGCGGTTCCGGCGGCAGTGCTGGAGGATCTGGAACCCATCGCCGTCGGCCAGACGAATGTCGGCGAGCACCAGATCGTAGGCCTTGCGGTCCACGGTGGCGACGGCCTCGGCACAACTGGTGGCGGTGTCCAGCTCATAGCCCTGATCGCGGAGCCAGTCCGCCATCGAGGCCAGCACGTGTCGATCGTCGTCCACCAGAAGAAGTACGCCGCGTTTCATCCCGTTCACCGTTCCCCTCGGACACAGATATTGCTCGCGATGGCAAGGGCCGTCGCCAAATATCTACGTCACGGGTTGTCGTGCGTCAACGCGCGGCGGGGGCATTCTCCCGGGCGGGACACCTGGTCCGAGGCATTCCCGCAGCCCAATTCGTGGAGGAACAGGGAATTTTTGGGGTGCCGAGGAGGAGAAAATTGGTCCCGGGACAAAGTTTTTCAAAATATTTACCCCCACCTACGAAGGGTTCAAAATGCATTTTCCCCTCGTTTAGGTGCGTTTTCTTGGCGTATGCCGCTGGATCGGGGGGATGACTTGGTAACTCCGGGGTATTTCGCACTCATCTCGGGTGTACTACTATTCAGGCGGAGAAGGGGTCCGGATCGGGATGCCGGTCGGCCCTCGATCGAAACGGCGCCACTCGCCGGATCGGAAGAAATCAACTACCCCAGTCCCTTTTGTTCTCGGGAGTATTCCCATGAGTATCAGACTTCTTGTCTGCGATGACCACGAGGTCATTCGAACCGGGTTAGTCACCCTCTTGGCCGGGACCGACATCGAGATCATCGCCGAAGCGGCCAACGGCAAAGAAGCGGTCGAACAGGCCGAGAAGCATCACCCGGACGTGGTGCTGCTCGACATCCGCATGCCCGACGGCGACGGGCTGGCCACGCTCGAAAAGCTCCGCGTCAAAGTCCCCGAGTGCAAGGTCGTGATGTTGTCCACGTACGACAACCCCACGTACATTGCCCGGGCCGTGGCGCTGGGCGCCAGCGACTACGTCCTGAAGGGCTCGGCCCGCGAGGCGATCATCGCCACGATCACCGCGGCGGCCGAAGGCGAATCGCCCTCGCGAAGCGGCGAGTTGCGCCGCGTGGCCGGCGCGATGAAAATCCGCCAGGTCTTGGACGACGACGAGGTTCCCCTCACCCAACGCGAGACCCAGGTCCTGCGCCACGTCGCCTTGGGACTGAGCAACAAGGAGATCGGCCGCTCGCTGGAAATCAGCGTCGAGACGGTCAAGGAGCACGTGCAGAACATTCTGCGCAAGATCGCCGTCAGCGACCGCACCCAAGCTGCCGTCTGGGCCGTCCGGCGAGGACTGGTCTAGCCAGCCCCCCGCAACCGCGGAATGACGCGATCCCACGCCGCTGCCGGCCCCCCCGCTGGCAGCGGCGCGGCCGCTGCTTCAGCCCGGTCCGACGACGAGCCCTGCAATTTCGCCAATGCGAGAGACAGGAGTCGAACCTGCACGGTTTTCACCACTGGATCCTAAGTCCAGCGCGTCTGCCAATTCCGCCACTCTCGCTCGGACCAGTGACGCCGGGGGTTGACCAGGCTGCGTCCGCAAGGCTATTCTAACGCACCCCACGGGTCCTGGATACCGCGGATGCCGACGCGTCACGATGGCGGGGACCACCACTTTCGGGGGTTGTCGCGAAACCGGTTTTCGGCCGAACCCCGGGTTGCGTTCCAGACGATCTTCGTTACACTTAACGGTTTCCCCGGCGAGGGTGGTCCGCCAATGGCGCGGCTGGCCGGGGTCGTGCTCAGGAATCGGTGAGACTCGGGTAGCCCATTTATGCCAAAGAAATTTCAGTCGAAACGCCCCACGCGACGCAAGACGAAGGCGAAAGTCCGGGGCAAGAAGAAGGACCCTATCTTCGTCGAGGGACAGCGTCCGCGGCCGATGTACGTCGACTACAAAGACCTCGAACTCCTGAAGAAGCTGACCAACCGGCAGGGCAAGATCATCGGCCGCCGGAAGACCGGTTGCACGGCGGTCAGCCAACACGCGGTCACCCGGGCGATCAAGCGGGCCCGATTCATGGCCCTGATGTCCTACGTCGGCGATTGAGCCCACCCCGGCCCCTGGGATGTCGCTCTCGCCATCTGCCTTGCGCGGTCGGTCTTCGACCGCGTTTTTGTTTGCGCTGGAGGAGCGAAAGGTGAACCGCTGGTTCTGTGGGTTGTGCCGGATTTCGTTCGGCATGGTCGTCGCGGGGCTGCTCTTCTGCTCGACGGAGGGCCTGTCGGCGGCGACGACGCAGCCTCGCTATTACGCCCACGACGCGGTCGAAGACAGCCACGGCGTCGTTGCCCCGTGGTACCAGGGCCCCGACGGCCAGATCGATCTTCGCGTGCGCGTCGCCGCCGAGTTTCTGAAACGTTATCCCTGGGTGGATCGGGACCGTTCGGTGATGGCGGGCCCTCACTACGTTTTCAACGCCCGGGTGGACCTGAGCGACGACGGCACGATCACCGTGCTCCCGGCCAACGACAACATGAACGGCAACCTGGGGCAGCGTTTCAAGTACATCACCGAGTCGCTGCCTCGGTACTATCGCTACTCGGGCGACCCGATCGTGTTTTCACACGCGAAGATCGCGGCCGATTTCTTGTTGGACTACTACCAAACGGGGCCCGATGCCGCCTGGCCGCGGTTTCCGATCAGCGTTCCGCGCGGCGGCAAGCCCTATGGAGCCGCTAGCCCCGGCGGCTACATCCAGTTGGACCTCGCCGCCGGCATCGGCAAGGGGATGTTGCGGGTGTATCAACTGACCGGCGAGCGGCGGTATTTCGAGGCGGCCAAGCATTGGGGCGACGTCTTTGCCGAGAAGTGCGACTACCGGCCGGGCGTCCCGCCTTGGGGCCGCTATGCCAATCCCGAGGACGTCCCCTGGGGGAAGGAGCCCAACGGCAACCTCCAAACCGGCGGCGTCGCGAACGTGCTGCTGTTCCTGGACGAGTTGATCCGGCTCGGCCACACCGGCAAGGACGGCGCGATCACGAAGGCTCGCGACGCGGGCAGGGCGTACCTCCGCGATACGCTGTTGCCGAAGTGGTACGTCTGGGATACCTGGGGCCGGCACTACTGGGACTGGGAGCACCCCGTGCAGGGCATCGTCACCACTGGCTGGACCGCGAAGTATCTGATGGACAACAAGGACGCCTTTCCCAACTGGAGGAACGACGTTCGCAACATCCTGAGCCTGTATTTCCACCACGCCTGCGTCAGTCCCCAGTCCAACGGCGACGTTTACAGCGGCGCGTGGGCGTATCCCGAGGGCCCGTCGTGCTGCGGCCGGTCGCTGGACGTTTGCCCCGCGTTTCTCGCGCGATACCTCGCGCGATACGCCGCGGAGGCGGATAGCGCGTGGGCGCGAGAGATCGCGCGGCGGGAGATCATCCTGAGTTTCTACCACTTTCACGAGAGCGGTAAGTGCGAGGACAACATCGACGGCGGACAGATCACCGCGAACAACTGGTCGGAGTTGATCGGGATGGGCCCGATCCTCTTCGGCCTGGAGACGCTCGAGTGGCTGCCCGAGTTGGGCCCCCAGCGGGAAAATCACGTCCTGCGCGCCAGCGGCGTTGTTACCCGGATTGTCTACGGCAAGGGCCGCGTCGAGTACTCGATGTTCGACGCCCCGGCTGGCGGCGTGGACGTCGTGCGGCTGGCGTTTTGCCCGCGGCAAGTGACCGCCGACGGCGAGGCGCTCGAGCTGCGAGGCGACCTCAACGGGAACGGATACACCGTGAAGCCGCTGGCCGCGGGCGACTGTCTCGTGTCCATCCGGCACGACGGCCGCGCGTCGATCACCGTCTCGGGCGACGACCCCCAAGTGGTTGTCGACGACGACGCGCTGGAGTATGAAGGGGCCTGGCGTGTGGTTTCCGACGCCGAGGATTTCGGCGAGAAGGTCCACGTGGCGGACTCGCCCGGGGCGGCGGTCACGCACCGTTTCCACGGCAACCAGGTCCGCGTGATCGGCCGCGCGGGACCCGACGGAGGCATGGCGGACATCTATCTCGACGGCGTCCGGCAGCCGGCCATCATCGACGGCTGGATCCCGTCGACCGCCAAACACCGGCAGGTGCTCTACTACCGCAACGGCCTTCGCGATGGGCCGCATGAACTGCGAGTCGTCGCTCGGGGAGAGAAGGTTCCGACGTCCGCCGGCTGCAACGTGTACGTCGATGCGGTCCAGTCCTCGGCCGCCGTCGCCGTTCCCGATTTCGGCTCCGGCGGCGGCCCCACGCACGCCCAGCGGATGATCTTTGGATTCACCGGGCGGGAGCCGTACGTTGACTCCTCGGGCAATGCGTGGCTGCCGGCCACGGAGTGGGTCGTTCGCACGGGCCACCACACCGATCCGGTGGCCCAGACCTGGTGGACCACGCCGGCTGCCGAGCCGATCGGCGGCACGCCCGACCCGGAACTCTATCGCCATGGCGTTCACGCCCCGCGGTTCTGGGTGAACGTGACGGTCGGGCCGGGCAGCTACGGCGTGCGGTTGAAGTTCGCCGAGCGACGGGCGCCGGACGATCCCAAGAGGCTGCCCATGCGCGTCGAGATCAACGCCCGGGAGGTCGTCGCCTCACTGGACGTGTCCGCCCGCGCGGGCGGACCGCACAAGGCTCTCGATCTCTACTTCGACAACATCCGCCCTCGCAACGGGATCATCGAGATCCGCTGCACCGCGCCCGAACCCGGCGAGGCCGTCGTCCAGGCGATCGAGGTCCTCCCGACCGGCGACGTCCAGCGGCCGGCGGGTTGAGTGCCGTAGGGATGCGTCTGGACGCACCGTGAATTGCCTTGGCGTGGCGACGGCCCGTCAGCCCGTGGCGACCCACTCGATCTCGATGCCCGAGCGCTTCCGGAGCGCGAGACTCAACTGCGCGGCGTGGTGCTGGACGTGGCGGATGTTGTTCAGGTGAAACTCCAGCCGCGAAATCTTGTACCAGGGGAACCCGGACGGGCCGTCGAGCGTAGCCGGCGTCTCCGCCGCGATCGCCTCTGATGCTTTCCGTCGGCATAGGGCAAGGTACGCGGCGATTTCATCCTTCGAGTACGGCTGATCGGCAACGACGGGCTCGTGCGGTGGCCAGGGCCGGCGTCCGAAGAACTGGTAGTCCTGCCGGTGCAGTGCCGGGGCACGAAACGAGGCCTCGTCGCGCGAAAGGTACAAATCGGCGTAGAACAACGCGTGGTAGGCAACGTGCCAGAAGGGATAATCCCCCACCGGCGCGTCCCACGCCTCCTCCGGGCAGCGCGTGACGCACTGTTCGAGCACCGCCAGCGCCGCATGGAACTGGGCGACGAGGCTGTTCTTGACGCAATCCAACATGGCGGGGTGCTCCCGTGGCATCGATTCGAACGATCACGGCACCTCACGGGCGGGCTTGTGGTGGAAGAGCTTGTCGATGAACCCATACGCTTCGCGGCGGATCTCGGGCGGGAAGTCGTGCTGGCAGTCGGGCGAGCGGACCGCTAGGCCGTCGGGATTGC
>JAPLNP010000572.1 GCA_026401055.1 Planctomycetia bacterium | reverse complement strand
GACAACGACGACGCGGGCCGCAAGCATGGCCAGCAGGTCGCACGATCGCTCCAGGGGCTCGCCACGTCGGTCAAGGTGGTCGCGCTGCCGGGGCTTCCGCCCAAGGGCGACGTCTCCGACTGGTTGGACGACGGACATACGGTCGACGAACTGCTGGCGATCGTAGAAGCGGCGCCGGAGTGGGAGCCGAAGGACGAGCCGGTCGAAGCGGTCGAAAGTTCGCTACGCACCGAACAACTGACCGACGGGCGGCAGATCATCATCGGGACCGACGAACCCCGTGTGATCGACGAGGCGGTCGAGACGCTCGCCACGAGGGACAACGTCTTCGTGCGCGGCGGCTACCTCGTCCACATCATCGAAGGGACCGAGGCGCCGCGGGGCATCGTCCGACCCAGGGAGGCCCCGCGAATCGCGGCCATGCGGCACGCGCGGATCCGGGAGCTATTGGCAGCGGGGGCGGAATGGCTTCGCCCCAACGCCCAAGACGAGCTCGAGCGCGTTCATCCTCCGGACTGGGCGGTCAAAGCGGTTGACGCTCGTGGCGAGTGGCCGGGCATTCGTGTCCTGGAAGCCGCCGTCGAGTCGCTTGTTTTGCGGGCCGATGGGTCGGTCCTACAGCAAAAAGGCTACGATCCGGCGACGGGCATTATGTTCCTTCCGCAATGTGAGTTTCCGGCGATAGCAGAGAAGCCGACGCGGGATGATGCGATTGCCGCGGGGAACTCGCTCCTGGAGGTCGTCGAAGACTTCCCATTCGCCTCCGAAGAGCACAGCGCATCCTGGGTAGCAGGGGTGTTGACGCCGCTGGCGCGATATGCGTTCCGGGGGCCGTCGCCGTTGTTCCTGCACGATGCCAACGTCCGCGGCTGTGGCAAGAGCCTGTTGACGGACACCGTGTCGATCATCACGACCGGCCGCGAAATGGCGCGGATGAGTCTCCCCCGCGACGACGACGAACTCAGAAAGCGGATCACGTCGCTCGCCATGGCGGGTGAGCCGTTGATCTTGATCGACAACATCGCCGGCACGTTCGGGTCGCCGAGTCTCGACGCCGCGTTGACCGCCACATCCTGGAGCGATCGCATCCTCGGTCAGTCTGCCATGGCGGCGGGGATCCCCATGTTCGCCGTCTGGTTCGCGACCGGGAACAACGTCGTACTTGCCGCCGACACGGCTAGGCGTGTGGTCCATATTCGGCTGGAGTCGCCGGAGGAAACTCCGGAGGAGCGGACGAACTTTCATCATCCCGACCTGCTCGCCTGGGTACGCCAAGAGCGTCCGCGCCTCACAGCCGCTGCCGTGACCATCCTGGCAGGCTACTGTGCCGCCGGACGTCCGGATATGAAGCTCCGACCCTGGGGCTCATACGAGGGCTGGAGTGACCTCATTCGCCAAGCCGTCGTCTGGGTGGGCATGGTAGACCCCGGAGCCAGCCGGCGCGAACTTGCAAGCGTCGCCGATCGGGAGGCTGTCGCCCTTCGGCAACTGCTCGAAAATTGGCACGAACTCGATCCCTACGGACACGGTATCACGCTTTCCCAGGTCATCCGCGAGTTGACCGAGCACCCCACCGAGTACGACGGCATCCGGACGGCGCTTTTAGAGTTGGCCCCCCCACGCGACGGGAAGACCCTGAATCCGCGAAGCGTCGGGATGAAGCTCCATCACCTTCGACGGCGAGTGGTCGGAGGCCGGTTTCTGGACAATAATCCCCACCAAAAGGTGGCATTATGGTTTATCAGAGGTGGCGATTCTGGCGGGACTAACGGGACTAGTGGATCTAACCTAGGCCTTACGCGGGCGCGCCTGGGCGCACACACGCATGAGAACCTAGAAGGCACTGGGGATAGTCCCATTAGTCCCGCTAGTCCCGCAACGTGCCAACACGCGACCGTTGATGAGCAAGACACGTTCGACGGCTTCGTCAATCTCGTGTGCCACGACTGCGGCGCGCCGCTCGGATGCCGGGAAGAAAGGGTAAAGGCATGAACGAACACGAACTACAACACGAAGTCTCGCGGCTCGGCAGGCTGCACCGCCACACGGACGGCCGCCTCGGCGGCTGGCCCAAGGTGTTGCTCTTGATCGACGTGACGCTCGGCCCGGACGCGATCGCCGCGATTCACGACATTTGGCAGCGGGCAGCATTGCCAGCCGGCGCCGTGACCACTGCGGCGACCGGCGCCGGGAGGGTGACGACAGGGACGCACCCCCCGGGGGGGAGGGGGGTCGAATCTCTACCCCCCCGACGAGCAGTACCGATGTGCCAGGGTTCCATCTTCCGCTGCGTTCCCGAATGAAAACCAAACCCCCCAGGTGAAACATGACCAAACGACCCGCCTATAACCCGCCCGCGCACCTTCGGCCCGAGACGGCGAAGTGGTTCGCCGAGGTGATTCGCGACTTCGACTTGGAAAGCCACCACGTTCGCCTGTTGACGCTCGCCGCTGAGAGTTGGGACCGCTGTGCGGAAGCCCGCGAGGTGCTCGGCCGCGAGGGTTTGACGTACCTGGATCGGTTCGGCGCACCGCGAGGCCGGCCGGAGATCGCCGTCGAGCGTGATGCTCGCCTCGCCTTCGTGAGGTGCCTACGCGAACTCGCGTTAGACATTACGGAACCCGAGGCCCCGCGGCCACCAACAATCAGTCGATAGGAGGCGTGACCGATGCCACGAATATCGCGAAAGACCAAACGATTCCACCGATCCGACTTCACGATCCTGAGTAAGTCACAAGAGGCCGTCTTGCGGTTCGGCCGGCCATACTTTCACACCGCCGGCGGTTCATTCGCTTCGATCGAAGACCTCGCGGCGGCCTGGGAAATTCACGGCGAGAGGATCCTTGTCGAGTGGTCCGAATCGCACGAGCCGGGGACGCGGCCGTTTGGATGGTGGGCGTGCGAGGGCGTGCCGGAATTCGGCCCGCGAACCACGACGCCGCGCTACGAGGAACTGCTCCGGCAATATCCGCGCGTTTACGGTCCCGGCGGCGACTGGCACCACTTTGGGATCTTGCACACGAACACGACCCCGCCGTTTCAAGAGTCGGAGGCGGAATACTTGGAACGCCACTGCCTGCCGTCCTTCGACGAGCGGGCCGAACTGCGGGCACGGGAGGAACAAAATGCTTTTGACCTTTGACGAACTGGCCAGCATCTTGAAGGCCGACGCGCCGACGGTGTTGCGGTTTCTCAAGGCCGGCGACATCCCCGCACCGGTTTTCCTCGGCGACCAGATTGTCCGCTGGCCGTCCGCCGTGATCGAAAACTGGGCCGCCGCGGGTTGTCCGTTGTGCACCCCGCTGAGCCCCGACGCCTTCGCGCGGCTGCGGAAGCTGCGGCTCGCCGAGTGGGCCAACACGCCGGAGGGACTCGCCGCGATCGCCACAAAGGACCGGCAACAGCGGCGCCGCGCCAATTCTCGTAAACCTATTCGCGCTGTCGGCAATGTCGCCGACAGCGATCAACCCGCTCCGCATGGAGCACCAACCCGTTTGTAAAGGACCCTGTTATGAAAACCCTACCGACCATCGCCCAGACCGAAGTCGCCTACGACACGGCACAGGCGAAACAGAACGAATTGCGAAGCAGCCGAGACGCGGTCGAGACGACGCTTGCCGGGGCCGCGACACTGCGCACGGACACCGGCCAACAGGCGATCGCGTTGCTCGACGGTCCGGGCGACGAAGACGAGCCCACCGTGGATCGCGAGGCGCTCGAGCGCGAGGCAGAGATTTTGGATCGTGCGATCCAGGTCAACGAGCAGCGCGTTTTGGAGGCGGCACGCGCGCACGGCGCCGCGATGTACACGGCGCGACAGCCGGTGGAGCACATCCGTGGCGCCGGCGATCAAGACCACCGAAGCCCCTTGGCTGCGGTTCTTCCTTCAGCGCGGAATCCGCGACACTCTCCGCCGAGCCAACGCCGAGCGATTCCGGCTTGAAAAACCCACCCCAACCACGAAAGGAAAGTAACCCTATGGCAACCGCAACCGACCCCGGAGCACTCCGGGCAAACCCCACCAGCCGCGCAATCGACATCGGCGTCGATCGGGACCGGCAGATTATCTTCGGCGTGATCATCGCCGAAGAAGGACCATTCCGAGACGGCCGCGGCGAGTTTGACGCGGCGGGCATCCGGGCAATCCGCGACCTCATGGCGCGGGTGCCCGGCGGCCTAAAGTCCCGATTCTCGCATCCCACGTTACTTGATGACGGCCTGGGGAAGTTCTTGGGCCGTATGCAGAGCCCACGCCTCGTGACTGTTTGGCGCGGCGGCAAGCAGGTGTCCGCCGTTCGCGCGGACCTCCACCTCTCGGACACGGCGTTCGAGGGCAACCCGAACGGCAACCTGGGAGATTATCTCCTGGACCTCGCCGAAGAGGATCCCGAGGCGCTCGGCGCAAGTTTGGTTCTCAACTCCGATCAGGAGTATCGTCTCGACGCTCGCGGCCGACGGCTCTTGGGCGACAACGGCGAACCACTCCCGCCGCTGTGGAAACCAACGAAGCTCTACGGTTGCGACGTAGTTGACGAAGGGGTCGCGACATGCGAGTTTCTCGGCTTCACGAGCACCACGTCGGCGCGGGACTTCGAGGAATACATGACCGGCCTACTCGACCGCGCATTCCCGCCGGGAACCTCCCGCGAAGCAGTCGAGTCTCGATGCCGCGGGTGGATCGGCAAGTACCTGGAATGGAAGCACCCCGAGGCGGACGGCTACGATCCGGAGCGTGACCCGAAGCTCCGCCGGGAGCGGTTTCACCGCGAGCACCCGGAGGCCGAGCGGCTTCTCCACCCGGTGCCCCCTCCCGCGTTTCGGGCTGGAGACGAGCCGGGACTTCTGCCCGCGATCGTCGAAGGGCTCGCCGCGCCGTTTGGGCAAGTCGTGCAAGAAGCGGACGGCACGATGAGTCACTACTGCGCG
>JAPLNP010000401.1 GCA_026401055.1 Planctomycetia bacterium | reverse complement strand
CCTCGCCGCACGGCGAACGACACGTCGTCGACCGCCCTGGTCGTGCCGAAATGGCGGCGAAGTCGCTGTAGCTCGATCATCGGACGCGAATCGATCATCGTCACCACTCACCCAGGATCACGTGGAAACTGGCCTCTTCCAGGGCGGAGTCGGTTCCGAGTTCGACCTCGGGCGACTCGCGGACAATCGCCACGTACGTGCCCGGGGCCAATAGCGGCCGGCCGCCACCGGACATGGCCGGGTCCTGCAACGAGCGCTCCAGGCGCGACGTGCCCTGCGTCGGCGATTCGGAGCGATTTCCCCCGTACATCATGTAGTAGCGACGGCCGCCGCGCAAACCGAACACTCCGGAAGACGACTGCCGATCCATGCCGGGCGGGAACCCCGGCTGGTTGTCGGCCAGACACTTCCTCAGCGAGGACACCGCTTCGGACGCCTCGGTCCGCTTCGCCCGGGCGGTACCGCCGCGGTCGACGTCGGTCGCCCAATAGTATTTGCCGTCGGCGGTCCGGACGGCCAGTTGTTCGATCGGCGCGTCAAGCAAGTTCTCGATCACCAGCTCGTCGGACGCCCGGCGCGTGTCGTCGATGGCCAGTCGCAGCTTACTCGGGCGGGAGCGGAGGGTGAGGAACTGCGTCGGCGTCCGCGAGGCGAGCCAGCCTCGCTTGAAATGCTGGTCGTCGTCCCAAGACATCGCTTGTTCGACGCTTCGCCATCCGGACTGGCTTACGGGGTCGAACACAAACGGCAAGACGGCCACGTCGTCGGAGAAGGTCAACCCGCCGGAGGGCGCGACGCCGGCGTAGTACGAAAGCCGTGCCCAACAGGCCGCGTGGCCCCGCCGCTGGTCGAGATGGGTGACGCTCCTCGCGCGGATCCGGGTGCCCAGCCCGTCGGCCACGATGGCATAGCCAAACAACAGCACGGTCACCAGCACCGCGCTCGCCGGGATGGTCAGCACCAAGAGGTGCAGCCGCTTGCGGCGCCGCCCGGGTGGCGGCGCGGACGCCTTCTTCGCCGCCGCCATGGCTTGGAGCATCTCGCGGGCCTGCGACGATGTCATCCCGCGGGCGCCGAACGCCTCGGCCAGGTCCGGCTCTTCCTGGGCTTGCGCCCGGGCCTCGGCTTGTGCCCGCTCCAACTCCGCCTCCTCCGGCTTCGTCCAGCCTTGCCGCGTCGTGTCGTGTTCTTCCGCCGGTGGCAAGCCGACCAGCGCGGTCAACTCGGGCAAACGCTGCCAGCGGTCGTTCTCGCCTTCGACGCCGTAGACCCAAAGGTTCCCGCCCGCGGACGTCCAGGCCAGGATCGCCCGAAACGCCCCCGGTCGGCTCGTCGCCAGCGCGGCAAGCTCGTCGATCGAGAGACAAATGATGTCCAGGCTCGTATAGTCGATCCAGTTCTCGGAGAGGTCGGCGGGCGCAGCGAACATGGCGGTGGGCAGAGGCGGATTGGGCATCGGGACGGGCACACCCATCGGCGTCGGCGAGGGGGCCCTGAGAGGATTGGACGCCGCCACGGGCGCGCCCATTCCCGCCATTCCCATCGGCGCGCCCACCATGGACATCTGAACTTGAGACAACTCCGGCAGATTCATGGCCAGCTTCGAAGTGTCGGGCAAGGCGTCGCCCACGACCAGCAGACGAGGCATCGCCTCGACGTCCGCTCGGTCAACGTACCCGCGCTGCGACGCCATGAGCATCTGTCGGGAGAGCGCCGGCAAGAAGGTGCCGTCCT
The DNA here is from genome assembly GCA_026401055.1 of Planctomycetia bacterium. Classification (GTDB taxonomy): domain Bacteria; phylum Planctomycetota; class Planctomycetia; order Pirellulales; family Thermoguttaceae; genus JAPLNP01. The sequence continues at coordinate 649 of JAPLNP010000401.1, read as the reverse complement.
CCGACACGCGGAAATCGTAGGAGTCCCAATAGTCAACCTGCGGGACGGAAATCACCGTCTCGATCGGCCCCGAGCCCGCCGGAATCTCGATGTCGCGGTCGACCCGGAGGATCCGCTCCTGGCGCAGCCGCTTTCGAAAGACCAGTTGGACGGTCAACGTGCGGTCGGCCGTGACCGGGGTCGTGGGCGTCACCGTGATCCGAAACGGACGATACCCGGGGTTGTCGAGGAATCGGTTGTCGACCGTCACCCTCAACCCGGTACCGACCAGCGAATAGGCCGACCCCGTCACCGCCGTCCCCGGCTGTGGCTGCGGTTGCGCTCGGCAAACGCCGGCCGGCGCAAGAAGGATCGCCGCCGTGGCAACCACGATCCGCGCCGACAGGACTCTCGAACGCCGCGAAAGCCGAGCCGCGACCGTAAGGAAGCGGTACGACGGCGACGTCCGCGACACCGCTTCCTTACGGTCGCGGCTCGGTCTTGTGCGGTGCCCGGAGATCCTCTCGTTACCGCGCACCACCGACGATTCTCCGAGGTAGTCTTTTCCCGTGGAAGGACGATTCCGGAGAATCGTCGGTGCCACCCGGAGGACAGACAGAGACTGCCGGACCATCATGGCTTTCCCCCTGGGTCCTCGCGATTCGGTGGC
>JAPLNP010000217.1 GCA_026401055.1 Planctomycetia bacterium | reverse complement strand
GTTGACGAACGCCGCTCTCGCCGTGCTACGCCTGATCCACCCTCCAGGCGAGCCCCTTCGGGCAACCGCCGAGCGAATCCAATGGCGACCCGGCTCAATCCTCCACCGGTTGGGATTCAATCCGTTGCGATGACTTTGCACATCTCCTGATGCGCTTGACACGCACACGTCGGAGGCGATAGCATGGGGGTAGAATAGGTGTCTTTTTACCCCAGAGGAGGGGAAAGCCATGTTCGTCAACAATGCGTCAACGACTGCCCATGGCGGGACCGCCGCGCGGAGCCGGCCTCTTGCGGTCGGAAGTGAACGCCCGGGCTTTACGCTCGTGGAACTCTTGGTGGTCATCGCCATCATCGGCATTCTCATTGCGTTGTTACTGCCGGCGGTGCAGGCGGCGCGCGAGGCCGCCCGGCGTGCCCAGTGCTCCAACAACCTCAAGCAGACCGGCCTGGCGCTGATGAACTACGAGAGCGCGCTGGGGGTGTTTCCGCCCGGCGGGCTGACGCGGCCGAGCTACGGCCACTCGTGGTGGGTCCGCATTCTGCCTTATTTCGAGCAGCAGCAGATCGAGGGTCTGTTCGACGACCAGAGCGCGATCACCGGTTGGGTCGGCGGCGATTCGTGGGGCGGCAACGCCTACAACCGCAACCTGTTCCGCGACCGCTTCTTCGCCTTCATGTACTGTCCCTCCAGCAACCTCCCACCATACGTCCTGACCGTCCCGGAACACAACAACGCCGACTGCATGAGCGCCACGTACGCGGGCGTGGGCGGGGCCACCGATCACTCGACCGCCAAGGACCGCGGCGGCATCGCCAGCCAGGGACGCATCTCCTTCGGCGGCGTGCTGATCATGCACAAAGGCGTCGCGCTGCGCGACATCTCCGACGGCACGACCAACACGCTGATGGTCGGCGAGCAGTCGGGCTGGTGCATCGACGCCAGCGGGAACAAGGCCGACTGCCGCGCCGACTGCGGTCACGGCTTCCCAATGGGACCCGGCAACGACGGTTGGGAGCGGGCCTTCAACACCACGTGCGTTCTGCACAAGATCAACGAGCGGTCGATGTCGGCCTTGGGCGTGGAGGGCAACTGCGGGTCGAACCGGCCGATCCAGTCGGTCCACCCCGGCGGCGCCCAGGTGGGCCTCGCCGACGGCTCCGTGCGATTCCTCGAGGAAACCACCGCGATTCAGATCCTCTACGATCTGGCCAACCGCGACGACGGCCACGTCTTCGAAGGGTTCTGACAAGCTTGACTTGCCCAAACGATCTGGTAACCTGGAAAGATAGCAGGGTGTCCTTCGATTCTGGAATTGGGAGGCTACGATGTCTGGCAGAAGAGCGATGTCTCTGGCGAGCGGGGGACACGACAACAGCGGGGTACATTGCCACCCGCGTTGTCGCCCGGCCTTCACGCTCGTCGAACTCTTGGTGGTCATCGCCATCATCGGGATCCTCATCGCGCTTTTGTTGCCGGCGGTGCAAGCCGCCCGCGAGGCCGCGCGACGCGCCCAGTGCTCGAACAACCTCAAGCAGATCGGTCTGGCGACCTTGACCTATGAGAGCTCGGAAGGCCGGCTTCCGCCTGGCGGGCTGTCGACCAAAGGGAACGTGCACGGGTTTTCCTGGTGGGTCCGCATCCTCCGCTACATCGAGGACGATACGTATGCGCAACTCGACAAGGACGGCTCGAAGAGCGGCGCGTCGGTCGGCTGGGTCGGCAACAACTTCTACAACGGCGACGTGCTTCGCAATCGCAACTTCGCGTTCATGTACTGCCCGTCGAGCACGTTGCCGACCATCGCGCCCAACGGCGTGATGAGCCCGACCTACGCCGGCATCAACGGCGCGACCGACCATCGGACCGCGCAGGATCGCCACGGCGACGCCAGCTTGGGCCGCGTCTCGGAGGGCGGGTTGCTGATCATGTACCGGGGCGTCACGATCCGCGAGGCCAGCGACGGCCTGAGCAACACACTCCTGGTGGGTGAACAGTCCGGCTGGTGCATCGACGACTACGGGAACAAGGTCGATTGCGGCTCCGACTGCGACCACGGGTTTCTGATCGGACCGAGCGGCTGGGCGCTCGGCCCGGGTGGGGGGAGTTGGCAGAGCCGAATCTTCACCACCACCTGCGTCTTGCACCGGATCAACGAACGGTCGATGCTGGCGTTGGGAGTCGATGGCAACTGCGGCCCTAACCGGCCGATCCAGTCCGTCCATCCCGGCGGAGCCCTGGGGCTCCTGGGCGACGGCTCCGTCCGGTTCCTGGAAGAAACCATGGAACTCCAGACCCTTTACGATCTGGCCAACCGCGACGACGGACACGTCTCCAACTCCGACTGAAGGAAACCAGCGATGAACCATCGCATTGCCGCCCTGGCGGCCCTCGTGTTGCTGGCCGCGGTCGTCTCGGCCGGGTGCAAAAAAGGCGAAACGCTGGGGACCGTCACCGGCAACGTCACCTTCCAGGGCAAGCCAGTGACCGAGGGCATGGTCATGTTCGTCGGCCCGGGCGTCCACATGACCGCGAAACTCGACGCCCAGGGCCACTACGAAGTGAAGCAGGCCAAGGGCGCGGGCCTCCCGCCGGGCTCGTACCAGGTCAGCGTCAACCCGCCGGTCATTGACGCCCCGATGGCCGGCGGCCCCCCGGTGAAGATCCCCACGTTCCCCAACATCCCGCTCCGCTACCGCGACCCCAAGACCAGCGGCCAGACGCTCACCGTGACCGAAAAGGGAAGCACCCTGGACATCGACATGAAGCCATAGGGCGTTCGCCCATGTTCAGCCACCACCCCAGCGGCTGCCATTTCGCCATGGCTGACGGGAGCGTTCACTATCTCAGCGTCGACATGGACCTCGCCGCGTACCTCGCCCTGGCCACCTGCAACCGCGGCGAGGTGGAAGGACGACTCTAGGAATTCGGTTTGACTCGTTGGAACGACAGGCCCGGGTCGCCTGGGGGACTGCCGGTGGCGATGAACTGGAACTGGTCCGCCCCGCCGGACTTGACTTGGGCGGCCATCGTGCCCTGGTCCTTGCTCGCCAGCAACATGGCGTCGCCGGCGGTGGTCACGGCGCCGGACAGGGTGACCGGCGGTTTGCCCTTGGGGGTGGCTTTCCACGCGAACTTGCTTTCGGCGTCGATCGACAGCTCGAAAGCGTCGCCGTCGCGCTCGGCCCGCCAGACGCCCACCAGATCGGTCGTCGGACCGGTCTCCGCCGCCGGGGCTGCGGCCGGGGCCGCGGCCGGAGCTGCGGCCGGCTGAGCGGTCGCGGGGGGCTGCGACGCCGGTTCGGCCGGCGAGAGCGATTCGAGCATCCGCTTGGCCACCTGGTCCTCGGGCTGTCGGGCGACGACCAGCTTCAGTTGCGCCGCCGCCGCGTCGTCGTGTCCGGCCACCAGATAGTGATACGCCAGCACGAAGCGCGCCGCCGCGTCATCCGGCTTCTGTTGGCAATAGGTTTCCAGCGCGCGGAGCTGCGCGGTGTAGTCCGCCGTGTTGCCGTACAGGCCGCTGAGCGTCGTCCAATCCATGCCGGGGGCCGCGGCCAACAGACTGTTCAGGATCGCCGCGGCCCGGGCGTAGTCGCCGGTGGCAAACAGGCACATCGCCGTGACCTCGTGCACCGCCGGGTCGTTGGGAGCCTTGGCCCGCGCCTGCTCCACAAGCGGCAACGCGCCGCGGTAGTCGCCCTTTTTGAAGGCGGCCAACGCCTGGTCGAAGAGCCGGTAGGCCTCGGTCGTCTCGGGAGACTCGGCGGGGGGAGCCGGCGCGGCGGGCGCGCCTTCGGCGGCCGACGTGTCGTAGTTGTTAATGACAATCGGCTGCGAGTAGTCGTACGCCGGCATCGTCGATTCGACGTAGTACGGGTTGGCGTACGTGTAGCCGTAGGCGTAACCCCAGGCGGGCAAGGCGGCAGTCACCCAGATCGGTCTGTACCAATAAGGATACCAATGACCGGGCCAACAGCCGTGGTACCAGCCGTAGTGGTGCGGAGGAACGTGGTGGTCGTACCAATCGTTGCGCCATCGCCCGGGATCGGGCCGACCATGGTCGCCCAAGCCCCAGCCGGGCCGGTTGTTGATGTTGACGAAATTGTTGTTGCCGCCCGGTCGATTGATGACGTTGCCGCCACCGCCAATGATCGGACGGTTGTCAATGCCTGGTCGGTTGCCGATGCCCGGCCGGTTGTCAATGCCGGGCCGATTGCCGCCGGGCGACGGGCGCGTCGCGGGCAAGGTTGCCACGCCGGGAGGCGAGATCGGCGGGCGGTTCACGTTGCCAAGGCTCGGCCGGTTCGCCGGCGCCGACGGCGTGAACGAGCCTGGCGAAAACGACGGTCGCGTAACCGGTTTCTGCGCCAGCCCGGCGGAACCGGATATTCCCATCGACGGCCGCATCGTCGGCATCGGCGCCGGCAAAGCGGACGGCCTGCTCACTTCCGAGAGCGAGGGGCGCGAAGGCGCCGCCGGTATCGACGCCGGCCGCGAAAAGCTCGGCTGCGGCCGGGGAGCCGACGACCACGACGAGGCAGGGCCCATCGACGGCCGCGAGACGGAACTCGCGCCGCCACCGCCGCCGCCACGACCGCCACCGCCGCCACCGCCAAAGCCGCCACCACCACCACCACCGCCGCCGCCACCGCCGCCACCTCGGGCCCACGCCGGCGTCGCCGTCGCGACAAGCAGTCCCGCAATCGCAATCGCGATCCATGCGTAGCGTTTCTTATAGGTCATGGGTAATCTCCCTTCAAATTCGAGTCTTGGGCAATGGGATCCGCCTCACTTCGCTGGCGCCGGCGGAGTACGGACGATGGCGATCTCGAAATCCGGCTCCGCTTCGTCTCCGCGAATCCGATCGAACCCCTTCATCGTGTAGCGGTCGTTGCCGGCGCGCTCGATCACAATGGTCGCCGAACCGGTGGTTCCGTCGGGCATCACGGCGCTGGACTTGATCACCCAGCGACCGGCGACTTGCGACCAGATCCCCTCGCCATGGCCGCCGTCGGAGTCGAACACCCAAGATTTGACTTTTTGTGTCAGCGGGTCCCAACCGATCCGCTGCTCGCTTTTCAGGGCGGGCTTGCCTTGGACCTGGGCCTGGAAGTCCATGAGCAGGTAGTTCTTGTCCGCCGACCACTTGCACGAGATCCGGACCACCGCGTCGGAGCCTTCATCGACCCAGTCGCCCACCAGCCATGCCAGCGGCTGGAGCCGGTCGTGGGGCGAGAGCGACACGTCGTCCTCCACCTCGCGCGCGGACGCGATCTTCCACTTGCCTTCGTGCTTCATCAGCACCAGCGTGTAGCGCGATGCCGCCGCCCGTTCGTCCTTCGTCGACACCACACGTTGGCCCTCCTCGATCGCCAACGCCGGGCCGACCATCCAGACGGAATCGGCCGCCATGGTCGACGTCGCCCCGGGAAACTTCTCGAAGAAGCGGCTGAAGGCGTCTTTGATCGCGGCCGAGCCTTTGTGGACGACGCCCGCGTCGTCGATCAGCTCCGCGCCGCCGTGGAACAGTCCGGCAATTTCTTCCGCCTTGCCGGCGTTGAATGCCTTGACGAATTCCTGGCTCACCTGGCCAATCGCCTGTTGGTCACCTCCGGGCGCCGCGGCCGACGGGGCCTGTTGGCCGCTGGCCAATACGGCTGCCCCAATGGCGATCACGACCGCCAGAGCCGGTGCTGTGAAACGCGACATGATCCGTTCTCCTTGGTTTGAGCGTGATGAGTGAAAACGCGATGTCCCGACACCCCCTCCGCGAGTGCTTAACGTCCACCAGCTAGGATGCCATCGCGCCAAGCACGATTGTCTTTCCGCCACGGAAATATAGGACTCAGCCCGCGAGAAGTCCATGGGCGGGAATAAGGTGTCAGAACCGCGGCGTGACATCGGACAAGGTTCTGGATACTCTGACAAATCCGTTCACGACGTGAAGCGTTGACACGGGCGCCGGGCATTGCTAGGGTGGCTTCTACCCCTTATCGGCGATCGACTTCGGAAAGGAGACCCCCATGAATCGGCTCGCGATCCTGATTGCGTGTGTTGCGCTTCACGGCGCGGTTGCGCTGGCAACAGAACCCGGGCTGGTGGCCCACTACGCTTTTCTCGACGTCAAGGACCTCCCGCCCGGCGAGTACCAAATCCGGGCCACCGCCTTCGACACGCAGAAGAAGCCCGTCGGCGAGGGGGGAGCGGCGACGGTGAATTGGCCGGGCGTTCCGGCCGCCTTCAAAAACGTCAAAGTCCTCAACAATCTCTGTTGGGAACTGCTCGAGATCGATAACGCCCAGGGCCTCATCGAGCCACGGACCTTCACTGTTCCGATCGACCGATGGGTCTTTGTTCGGACGGTAGCCGAGGTCGCCGCCGGCGCCGAGGCCAGGGTCGTGATTGACGGCGATCCGACGGGCCGCCCGGCAACCGTACACTCGGCCGCCGGCACGCTCGAGGCGATGCGGTACATGAAGGCCGGCCGATACACGCTGCGCGTGGACGCCAAGGGCGCCGCGGTCGTGAAACGGATTACGGTGCGGGCCATCCCCGCCTTGCAGCAGGCGTTTTACGGGACCGTCCCGCACATCGAGGCCTACGGCCCTCACGACTGGGAAATGCTGTCCAAGGACGTCCTTCCGAACGTCAACGTGATGATCAGCGGCGCTGCGCCGAAGCCGGAGCACATCCAGTCCTGGAAGCAGTCCGGACGAAGCTGGATCGCCATCCAGGGTTTCAGCGTCGTCGGCGTGGACTTCAACACCCCCGACGCCGTCGACAAGGTCTTCGCCGCCTGGTCGGCCAGCCCGGGATACCAGGATCCGCTGATGGACGGGATCATCGTCGACGAATTCGGCGGAGGCGACGGCATCGAGTACGACGCCTATCGCCAGGTTGTCGAACGACTCAACGCAACGTTCAAACCCAAGATCTTCATGCCCTACGGCTGCGGCGGGCAATTCCATGGCGGCAATCGCAGCACGAAGTTTGCCCAGGCCGCCCTGGACGGCGGTGGATACGTCTGTCCGGAATACTACCTGATCGAGCAACCGTCGAAATCGGAGGCCGAGCAATTCATCCACGATTCGCTGGTCTCCGATGTGCTTCGATGGGAAAAGGGCATGCCAGGCGTGATCCCGCGGGTCGTCGTCGTGCTTGGCTACATGTCCCAGCCCAACGAGAGCCTCAACGTCAACCCCTCGATCGACTTCAAGGTCTACATGGACATGCAGATGCGAGCGCTGGCAACGCACCCGGCCTGTTTCGGTCTCGGCGGGCTCCAGTGGTATCACTCTTCCTACTGCGACGAGGAGAACGTTCGCTGGGCGGGACGGCTGTATCGGCACTACGCCATCGAGGGCAACACCAAGCCGCTGACGAACGATCCGTACATCCTGCCGCATCTGCGGAACCCGGATTTCGCCGCCGGCACGGAGGGATGGACCGTCGCGCCGGCTGAGCCGGGCAGCGTCACGACCGGCACGCGCGCCGGCTTCAGTTGGCTGGAGGGACGATACCCGCGGACCAACATGGGCGACACCTTCCTGCTCGTGAAGCGAAGCGACAAGAAGCCGAACGTTTTCAGCCAGGAGATCAAGAACCTGACGCCCGGCCGGATGTATTCGCTGAAGATGATCACCGCCGACCACCAGGACCTGATCCAGGAAAAATCCGAGAAGAAGACCAACGCCGTCTCGATCCGTCTGGAGAACGTCGAGTTATCCACCGATCCGAAGCGGAACTTCCAGTTCACGTTCCCCAACTGCTACGCCCACCGCCTCGGCAAGTTCAATGCCCAGTACAACTTCTGGATGAACTACCACTGGCGGGTGTTCAAGGCGAAGGAGGCGACGGCGAAGCTGACGGTGACGGACTGGCAGGACGACCAGCAGCCAGGCGGTCCGACCGGCCAGGAGCTGATGTTCAACTTCATCGAAATTCAGCCGTATATCGGGGACTGACGGGAGAGAAGCCGATCGTCGTGGAAGGTTTGCAGCCGGCTGGAGTTCCTGGGCAGGAGAAAGGGGCAACGGTCCCAAACGCGGATTTGCATCACGGGCCCGATCCGCTTATCATGGTGGTGGCCGGCCGTCACGGCTGGCCGGGAGTTGAAATCGGACCATCCACAAGTCAGGAGGTTATCGACGTGTCCAAGCCTAATAAACTGTCCCGACGTCAATTCATGGGTAAGTCGGCCGTCGCGGGCGTGGCAGTCCCGCTATTTGTTTCCTCCCGTGTCCTGGCGCAGCCCGGAAAGCCGGGCGCCAACGACCGGATCCAGCTTGGCCTGATCGGCGCGGGCGGGATGGGCCGAGGCAACCTGGCCAACTGCGCGAAGTCCGACGACGTCGTGGTCACCGGCATCTGTGAAGTCTGGAAGGAACGCCGCGACGCAACCATCGCCGAATACGGCGGGAAGCCCAAGCCCTACAACGACTATCGCGAACTGCTCCGGCAGAAAGACGTGGACGCGGTCATCATCGCCTCGCCTCCGCACTGGCACGCCTTGATGGCAATCGACGCCTGCGAGGCCGGCAAGGACATCTACCTGCAAAAGCCGATGACATTGCATCTGGCCGAGTCCCTGGCGGTCAGGGCGGCCGTCAAGAAACACGAACGGATCAGCCAGGTCGGCACGCAGATCCACGCCGGCGAGAACTATCATCGCGTGGTCGATCACGTTCGTTCGGGCAACCTGGGGAAGATCAGCGTGGCGAGAACCTTCGACATGCTGAACATGGGAGTCGAGGGCGTCGGCAACGACCCCAACTGCGACGTGCCCGAGGGGCTCGATTGGGAACTCTGGGTCGGACCCGGCCCAATGCGACCCTGTCATCCGATGATCATCAAAACCTCGGGAACCCATTCGGCCTTCCTGGACTACAGCGGCGGCTGGGCGGCCTGCTGGGCTCCGCACATCATCGACCTGCCCGTCTGGGCGCTCGATCTGGGGTTGCCCACGATGGTCAGTTCCTCGGGCGGGCGGTACGTTTGCCGGGACGCCGGCGATGCCTACGATACGCAGGAGACGGTCCTGCAGTATCCCGACTTCACGCTCACCTGGATGATGTCGCAAATCAACTCGTACCGGTTCGACGTGAAGGGGCGAGTGGGAATCTACTTCCACGGCCTCAACGGGACCCTGTACGCGGATTACGACACCCACCAGATCGTGCCCGAAGACGATCGGATGAAGGACGCCAAAGAGCCGGAAAAGTCGGTTCCCGACTCGCCGGGTCATGAACGCGAATGGCTCGACTGCATCCGAAGCCGCAAGCAGCCCATCTGCAACGTGGCCTACCACCACAAAGTGAACGTGCCGATCATCTTGGGCACCATGTCTCTCAAGTTGGGCCGCGCGATCCGGTTCGACCCGACGACCGAGAAGATCGTCGGCGACCCGGAAGCGGCCGCGCTTTGCGTGCCCGAGTATCGGGCGCCCTGGAAATTCCCGGCGCAATACCTATAGACCCTCTAATTGAGTTTCGAAATTATCTCCAAGGAGTATTCCGCCATGGGACAACTCTCCCGCCGATCGTTCTTGGCCGCTTCGGCCGCGGCTGCCGCGACCGGAGGTTCCCTGCTCGATTCCGCCCGGGCTGCCGAGGGGATTCCCGGCTTTGACCAGACCAAGACCGACTACGACCGCACGAAGCAGTGGAAGCCCTTCAGCGACCGCAAGGTTCGGGTCGGGATCGTCGGTCACGGCGTTTGCCAATTCGGCCTGGCATTTGACCTCCAGAATCATCCCAACGCCGAGTTGGTCGCGGTCAGCGATTTGTTCCCCGATCGTTGCGCCGACATGGCCCAAAAGGCCAAGTGCAAGAAGACCTACCCGTCGCTGGAAGAGATGGTCAAGGACGATTCGATCGAGGCCGTCTTCTGCGCTACCGACGCTCCGGCCCACGCCAAGCACGCCATCCTCTGCATGGAGCACGGCAAGCACGTTGCCACCGCGGTTCCGGCCTTCCGGGGCGACGTCGAAGACGCCGAGAAGCTTCTGGAATGCTGCCGGAAGAACAAGGGACTGGTCTATGCGATGTTCGAGACGTCCGTCTTTCACGACGACCTGTACGCGATGGAGAAGCTCTTTGCCGCCGATGTGTTTGGCCGCATCGTCTACTCCGAGGGGGAGTATTGCCATCCTCATTCTCTGGACGCCCCGGTACTGGGTTCCTACAAGGACTGGCGGAAGAACGGCTGCCCGATGTGGTATCCCACGCACGCCACGGCCTACTATGTCGGCGTAACGCACAAGAGCTTCGTCGACGTCTCGTGCCAGGGCACTCCGTACTTCGACGAATCCCGACGGATCCCGAACGCGATCGGAAACATCTTCGCATCGGAAGTCGGCCTGTTCCGAACCGCGGAGGGCGGTCTATCGCGGATGATCGTGTGCAATTCGCAGGGCGAATACCTTGAAGCGGGACGCATCCGGGGTGAGTATGCCGGGTTCAACCAGTCCTTCGTCGGCGATGCGACCGGCAAGAAGCACTACGACGAAGCCCTGCGGAAGGGCTTGCAAATCCAGAAATACGCATTGCCGCCGGGGGTTCAGCCGGGTGGACACGGCGGCTCGCACGGCTACCTCGGCGACGACTTCATCGACGCCATTCTCCGCGGCCGCAAACCGGCGGTCGACGTTGTCGACGCGCTGAATATGACTGTCCCCGGCTACTACGCGCACCTGTCGGCCGAGAAACACGGCGAGACGCTGAAAATCCCCCAGTATTCGCTGTAATTGCCGGCGTCGGAGCGGACGCGCTTCCGCGACGGCAGTCGTCTCAACCACGGGTTTGACGAATCGCGGGCAACGACGCGGTCGACGCCTTGACGCCCGACCGCTGTGGCGTCACCGATCGGGACCGGGGCCGATCTTCTCGATCGGGATCGGCTCGAAGCCGGCCACCTTCCGCCAAACCGCGGGCAGCTTCGAGAGATTCAGCCGCGCGGGCGGGCCGCCCTCGAACAACTCGGGAAACTCGGTCAACTGCCACTCGGCATTGTTCGCCCGGTCGAGCCACTTCGGGTCGACTTCCTTCATCAAATCGAACGGCTTCTTGCAGCCGATCATGAGGTTCTCGTGCATCGAGTTGCCCATCGGCTGAAGCGGATTCTCTTCCATGGTTCTTGCCAGTCGCGGGTAACGCTCCTTCCAAAGCGGCGACTGGTAGCCGAGTTCCTCGCATTTGGCCAGGAGATTCCAGGAGTCGGGCCGGTCGAAGACGATTCCGTGGGGACCGCGGGCGTCGACGTGGATGCCGATCGGCTGGTCGATGAAGATGTTGCCGCGGATCGTGTTGTCGCGTCCGCCGCCCAGGAGCACGCCCCGGTTGCCGCAGCGATAGACGATGTTGCCCACGACCGTCTCGCCGCTGTCGCAATCGTCGAGGTAGATGGCCTGCGCGCCGCTGCCGCCCTTGACCGCGACGTCGTGGATGTAGTTCCACCGCACGATGTTTCCCCGGCTGGCCCAGTCGCGGCCCGTGTAGAACACGCCGACGTCGGCGTAGTGGATGCACGTGTCGTGGGCTTCGTTCAACTCCAACACGTGCTCGTTGCCTCCGTAGGCGACGGCGCCCGTCGGACCGTGATGAAAGAGATTGTTGGCCAAGCGGTTTCCGCAACCGTCCAGAATCGCCGAGCGCCCTCCCTCCCAGTTCAGCCGACCGACGTGGTGGATGTGGCAGTTCTCGATCGAGCATTCGCCGCGCGTCAGCGTCTTGCGATCGCCGCCATGAATGCTGATCCCGGACGATCCGACTTCCGTCACCTCGCAGCGGACCGCGGCCATGTGGGAGCCGCTGAGAGAGATCCCGCTACGGCCCATGTTGCGGACCAGACAGTCCTCCACGCGGCAGTGCTGGCCGCTCGTGATCACAACGCCCGCGTCGCAGCCGTTTTCGATCGTCAGGCCGCGGACGGTCAGATAGGCCGAGCCAGCGGCCCGAATGAGCGGCTCCCGGCAGAGAGTCAGCCGAACGGGCGTCGTCGTCACGTCACCGGGCGGCCAGAAGTAAAGGCGATTGTTGGGCCGATCGAGATAGTACTCGCCGCTCGCCGGTGGCCGGGTCGTAGGAAGCCGCCTTCAAGACCTCGTCGCTCCACTCGTAGCACCAGAACCCGTGCAGCCAGACGCCCCGGTGGAAATCCCACGACTTCGCCCGATCGCCCGGGAACTGAAACGAGCCGGGCCGATAGACGGTCCGCGTCGCCCAGTGCGTCACGTCCGACGCCCCGGCATCGATCACCTTGTCGAACTCGACGAACCCTTCGTTCGGCCATCGGGCGGACTGCATCGGCCGGTCGCCGAAGACGACTTCCTCCTGGCCGTGGTCGCGATGTTTCTCCGGCATCGGCCCCAGCGGCGGGAAGCCCTGCTCCTTCAAGTCGGCGACCAGAACGTGCTGTTTCGCCTCCGGCGAGATGAGCGGTTTCGCCTCGTCGGCCGTGATCGGGCGAAGGTGGCCCACGGTCCGCGCGCCGCTTAGCCGAGCTTTGCCCGGCTCGGTTCCGCGCAAGACCAACGGCTGTTCGGCCGTGCCGGCGTGCTGGGCGTCGAAGGCCAGGCCCTTTTCGAGGTAGTATTCCCCGGGAGCGATCCAGATCGTCCCCGGCCCCGCCCCGCGCATCGCCTCGACCGCTTTCGGAATGCTCGCCAACGGCTTTTCCTTGGTCCCGGGATTCGCATCGACTCCCTCCTTGGCGACATACACCTCCCGGGCCACCGCGGATAGCGGCACTCCCAGAACGGCGCAAACGACGGCCAGCCGGCAAATCACTCGGCGCATGGCGGGACTCCTTCAGGGTGGGACTAGGTAAACTCGTACCGGAATGCCCCGTCGTCGCCCAGCGAGACATTGACGCCGGCGATCGGGTTCTCCTGGGCCATGCGGCTGAGGAACTCGGCGGATAGTTCGGGAAGGAGGGTTTGCGTCAGGATGTGGTCCACGTTTCTCGCCCCGCTCTCCACTTCCGTGCACCGGCTGGCGATTCCGGCAAGCAGCCCGGGGTCGTAGGTGAACCGGGCGCGGTGGTTCTCGGCGATTCGCCGGGCGATCCGCTCCAGGTGCAGCCGGACGATGTTCTGCAGCACGTCGTCGGTCAGGGGGAAGTAGGGAACCAGCGTCACGCGGCCCAGGAACGCCGGCTTGAACGTGTTGAGCAGTTCCGGGTGCAAAGCCTCGGCCAGGCCGGCCGAATCGGGACACGTTTCCCGATCGGCGCAGAGCTTCATAATCAGATCGGTGCCGGCGTTCGAGGTCATGATGATCAGCGTGTTCTTGAAGTCGATGTCGCGTCCCTCGCCGTCGCGCATCGTCCCCTTGTCGAAGACCTGGTAGAAGACGTCCTGGATGCCGGGATGGGCCTTCTCCATTTCGTCCAGCAGGACGACACTGTAGGGCCGGCGGCGGACCGCCTCGGTCAGGACGCCGCCCTCGCCGTAGCCCACGTAACCCGGCGGCGAGCCCATCAAAAGCGAGATTTTGTGCTCCTCCTTGAACTCCGACATGTTGATGACCGTCATGTTCTGATCGCCGCCGTAAAGCAGATCGGCCAGGACGATGGCCGTCTCCGTCTTGCCGACACCGCTGGGCCCGACCAGCAGGAACACGCCGATCGGCCGCCGCGGGTCGGTCAGATTCGCCCGGGACGTGCGAATCCGCTGGGCGATGGCCTCCAGGGCGTACGGCTGGCCGATGACCCGCT
>JAPLNP010000060.1 GCA_026401055.1 Planctomycetia bacterium | reverse complement strand
GCGGCATCGGCGTCTGCTTCAGTTGCGTGGCGAAGGTCCGCGACGGCTCGGGCAATTGGGACTACCGGCGCACCTGCGTCGAGGGACCCGTCTTCGACGCCAAAGACATCGAGTTCTGACGCCTACGCTTGCTTGATCGCCTTGATCTTGGCGGTCAGGCGGGACTTGACCCGGGCGGCGGCGTTGCGATGGATGAGGTTTCGGGCGCCGGCCCGATCGAGTTTCTTGGCGGCCAGGCGGAACTCGGTCTCGGCCTCGGCGACGTTGCCCGCATTGACCGCTTCGCGGACCTTGCGGACCTGATTTCGCATTTCCCGCTTGATGGCGAGATTACGGTGCTTTCGAACGACGTCCTGACGGAAGCGTTTCTTCGCGCTTTGAGTGTTTGGCATGGGTTTGCGAAGGATTCCTGGTTTATGGTTCGTTTGAGGGCAGGCGACCGGCCCGGTTTGGCATGGCGGCCAACGAGAACTACTTAGTATCTCGCAATTCGGCAATCTTGTCTAGTAGAGCCGAGACGTCTTTGTACCCGAAATCGAGCCCCGCCAGGGCGGTCAGGTGCCTTTCGGCCATGTCGAGGTCGTTGAGCCCCAGGGCGAGCTTGCCGGCACAGTGTAGCGCCTCTTTTCGGATGTCGCTGGTCTGCTCGCCGAGTTCCTCCAGCGAGTCGTCGTAATGCTTCGTGGCCAGTCCAAATTGCTTAATCTGTTGGAAGCACTGTCCCAGGCGGAGTAGACATTCCCCCTTGCTACGGGGGTCGGTTCTCGCCTGTTGGTATTGCTGAATCGCTTCCTTGAACTGGCCGGCACGCTGATAGGACAGTCCCAACTGGAACTTGAAATACAGGTTGTTGGGGTACCGTTGGCAGCGGTTCTTCGCGGCGTCGAGTTCCGAGGCCTCATATTCCTGCTTCGCCTCGCGCCACTGCTTCTTGGCTTCCTCCGAGCCGGTCTTGTCCATTTCGGCCCGGGTGTCGTGCAGCCGCTTGCGAAGGCGCCGAAATCGGGCGTCCTCCACCCGTTCCAACATGCCGGTGTCCTTGCCCGAGGCCTCGTAACCCCGAGTGAGCACCTTCTCGGCCTTCCCGTAGTCCTCCTGGTGAAAGTAGACCTCGGCCAATTCGAGATAGGGTCCCATGTCGGAGGGGTCCTTCTGGATCGCCCGCTCGAGCTTCCGCTCGGGCGAGATTTCCTCTTCCCGCGCGGCCGTTTTTGCCTGGGCGGCGTCTTTGTCGACGGCGACGTCGCGCGAGGTCGCCGCCGCGTCGTAGCCGCCGCGGTCCATCATTTCCTCGACGGTCAACTCGCTCATCTCGTGTTTGGCCTCGTCGTCGTCCGGCTTGGCCTCCAGGACGCGAATCCAGCAGGCTTTGGCCTGCATGAACTGCCTGCGCCGCCGCAGGGCGTGTCCGGCTTGTCGATTGACCTCGGGGTCCTTCCTCCCGGCGTCCAGCGCCGAGCGGAGGAAGATCAGCGGCACTTCGTCCAGTTCCAGTGCTTCCCCGGCGGCGGCCATCGCCATCAGGGTGTGGGCGTCCCACGGGTTGAGCTTGACAACTTCGACGCCGTTGCGGATGACGCCGAAATGGTCTTTCTGCATCTGGCACTTTTTGACGGTGGCCCGATGCTTCCCCGACCAAATCGAAGCCAGTTTGGCCCCCTTCTTGTTGTCGGCGTACTTCTTGCGGAGGTTGCCGAAGAAACTCTGCCAATAGACCGAGTTATTGACGTCCCCCAGGACGCACTGAGTGAACAGCTCGGTGGCGTAGTCGAAATTATCCTGCGCCGCTTGCTTGCCGGCGTGGACGAAGCACTGCTGGAGGCGTTTTCGCTGTGCTGGGGTGAGGGGTTTTCGCCCTCCGTCCGACGATTCGTCTGCCATGCCCTATCCGTTCATTTCACTGCGCGTTGAGAAAACATGTGGCACCGCCGCCCTCGGCGGTGTCGGTGTTCATCCCTGTGCGGCCCAGCCGGGGGCGGCTGGGCTACATTCCCGCCGGCCATGCCAGCTTTCACCCCCGCTATCCAGCGGTATAATGCCATTTTATCACTTCAGCTTCCCAACACAACGCCCAACCAGTCACGGGGACTGTCCCCCTCGCGATGTCCATGTCCCAGCCCCGCTCGGCCCAGCTCGATGGCGTCCGCGTCTTGGTCACCCGACCACGGCACCAAGCCGAAGACCTGTGCCGGCAACTGGCGGCGTTGGGAGCCGACGTTCTGGTGCAACCGGCCATCCGGATCACGGAGCCCCCCGATTGGACCCCCGTTGATGCCGCTCTGGACCGTCTCGAAGCGTACGACTGGCTCGTCTTCTCCAGCGGCAACGGCGTTCACTTCTTCCTCGATCGGCTCCGCGCGCGGCACGGTGGCCTCGACAAGCTCTACGCGGTGAAGCTCGCCGCCATCGGGCCCGGCACCGCCGCGAAGCCCTCGCCGCCGCGCTGGTCGGCGAAGTGTCGGGGCGGCGACTGCTGTTGGCCCGGGCGAGTCGTGGCCGGGCGGTGTTGGCCGAAGAACTTGCCGCCGCGGGCTGCCTGGTGGACGAAGTCGTCGTGTACTCCAGCACGGACATCGAGCCCGACGACCCGGAAATTCAACGCCTGGCGGCCCAGCTTGCCGCGGGGCGAATCGACTGGATCACCGTAACCAGTTCGGCGATTGCCCGGTCACTGGCGAGGCTCTTCGGTGAAAACTTGCGACGCGCGAGACTGGCGAGCATCAGCCCGGTCACGTCGGCGACGCTCCGCGAATTGGGCCATGAACCGGCGGTGGAAGCGACCGAGTACACGATGCGCGGCTTGGTCGAGGCGATCGGCCGATCACCTCAATTCCCGAATGGCGGACCAACTCAGGTAGACCAGGAGGGCTGAGAAGACGACGAAGCCGATGCTCATCATGGAATTGTAGCCGTTGAAGGGGAATCCGATGGCTAGGTCGAGTCCGAAGACGAGCAAAAGCAGTATGGAGACTGCCATCCCGAAAATTGACAGGATCTTGGCCATCTAGACTGTTCCCGCGGCGACAAGGCGAGGCACATAGTTGCTTCGAGTTCAACGAACCGCCCTCACCTTCCTAGTATAATCCACCATCCGGGCGTTTACCACCCAGGCTCCGGAATCACCCAGCGATGACCCGGCATCCGCCGCACTCGTGACATACCTCGCAAGAGCTATACTAGACGCCCTGTACCGACCCAACGGCAATAACCGCGCGGCGAAAGCCGGCTGCCGCCTGTGTTGATCGCCCCGGCCGCATGGTATAAACGATGGTCTGCCCAAGAACCCGAAATCTCCGCGGAGAATCCGATGGTCGACCCCCGTTGCCGTGTTGCCGTCTATCCCGGCTCGTTCGATCCGATCACCTTGGGGCACTTGAACGTGATGGAACGCGCGAGCACGCTCTTTGATCGGCTGATCGTGGGCGTGGGTGTCAACATGGAGAAGGAGCCGATGTTCGACGGCGACGAGCGGATGTGTCTGATCCGCGAGGCGACCTCCCACCTGGAAAACGTCGAGATCCAGACGTTCTACGGCTTGGCGGTCGAGTTCGTCCGGGAGTGCGGCTCGCGGGTGATGGTTCGCGGGGTGCGTCCGATCACCGACATCCCGGCCGAGTTGACGATGATGATGGCGAACCGGCGTCTTGCGCCGGACATCGAGACGCTTTTCATGATTGCCGACGGCGACCTTGCCCACGTATCCAGTTCGCTGATCAAGCAAATCGCCCCCTTGGCCGGCGACGAAGGTTTGCACCGTTTCCTGCCCGACTCCGCCGCCAAGGCCGTCCGCGCGAAACTGGCCGAGCGGAAGTCCAAGTAGGATGGGTCGAGCAAACCACGACACTGGTGGGCCTCGACCGTCGGTTGAACGTGACTTCATCGCCAACGGCAACACAACGACAGACTGGTTTGCGAGGCCCACCGAGCCCACGGCGGCCTCGACCCACCCCGCACGACTGAACACGGGCAGGCAAGCTGCCCATGCCACCCGCCGCCACTTCCCACCACGGAGACCAAGATGAACCGGATCGCTTTGCCGTCGCGGCGGTTGTTTTTGGGTTTGATTACCGGAGTGCTGCTGGCCGCGGCGTCGCTTGCCGGCGCGTCGGACGAAACCCGCTCGCTTCGGCTCACGTTGCCCGAAGCCGACGGCCGAACGGTGTTCCGCAACATCGAGACGATCCGCCTTGAGGCCGAACTCGCCGGGGGGGCCGCGGCCGGTCCGTGGCGAGCCGAAGTGCGCGGGCCCGACCAGAAAGTCGCGAAGCAACTCCCCGACCAGACCCCCATCGGAAACAAGGCCGCGTGGACGGTCGATCTGGCCGGCCTGGAACCCGGGCCGTATCAGGTCGCGGTCAGCACGGCGGACGGCGGGCCGACGGCCACGCTGGCGATTCATATCCTCGAGCGGCCCGGCCGGCTCGATTTCTTTCCGGTCGTCGCGCAATTTTCGCCGGTGGCTTCGGGCAAGGGATGGAAGGGCGAAGCCGGTCCGGTCGACGAAGCGACGCTCCGCGCCACCGTCGACAACCTCCGCGAGCACGGCTTCACCGGACTGGCGGCCAATACTCACCGGCCGCCCGACGAGGCCGCGCGGATCCTGAACTACGCCCAGGCCCAAGGGATGATCGTGACGCACGAGGTCGGAGGGCTGGAGTTGTTCGGGCGCGACGCGCCGCCGACGCCGTGCGTCTATTCGCCCGAGTACGCCAAGCAGGTTCGCGTCCGGGCCGAAGAGGCCCTGAAACCGCTCGCGGCAATCCCGCGGCTTTACAATGTGTTCACGTTTCAGGACGAGCCGTTTCACGCCGGGTCGAAATCGTTCGGCTACAACGAGGAGGTTCGCGCCGAGTTCAAGCGGCGATACGGATACGATCTGCCGCCGGACCTCGATTCAATTCGCGACAAGCCGAAAGAGTGGCTCGACGTGATCAATTTCCGCTCCGACAACTTCCCCGACGGCTGGCGGCAGACGTACAAGATCATCAAACAACTCGACCCGACGTTCAAAACCATCCTGACGCACGACAGCCACAACACGTTTGGGGCGGGCTATAGCTCGCATTCGGAACTGGCCATCGACGACGTGTTCCACTGGGGCGGCGATTTCGCCGACATGTTCGTCTTCGACATCTATCCCTACATGATGTTCGACTTCCGCTTCGGACAGCCCGCCAAAACCCCTAAACCGCGAATCAGCCAGACCCACTACGCCTTCGCCCAGATGCGAAATCTCACCCGGGCGCACGGCAAGGACCTCGGGTTCTGGTTCGGCACGTACAACCGGGCGTGGTTCAAGGACTACATGGGGCCCGAGCTTCAGGCGAAATACTGGGCCGAACGCGAGATGACCGCGACGGCGGTGGCCCAGGGGGCCAATTTTCTCCTGACCGGCTACCAGATTCCCGAGGACGCCCGGCATTGGGAGTCGCTCGGCGAGGGCCTCCGCCTGATTCAAAAGGCCGGCCCGGCCCTGCTCGACGCCCCGAAGGTGAAAGCCCGGGCGTGCATGTTGTTCCCGCGCACCGCCATGATCCAGCTTCAGGAAGAGTACTTCAACGTCGGGCTGTCGTACGAACTGTTTCTTCGCGCGTTCGGGGAACTGGACATCCTGCACGAAGAACAGGTGACCGACGACGCGCTCGACGGCTACCGCGTTCTCGTCCTGTTCGACGTGAAGCTGCTTCCGGCGAAGGTCGCCGAGCGGATCGCGGCGTTCGTCGACAAGGGCGGGCTGGTGATCGCCGACTGCGTGCCCGGGCTCGACGAACTGCGCCGGCCGATGACGACCATGGAGGAGCTTTTCGGCGTGAAGGAAGCCGGCGTCGATCGGATCTTGCGGGCGGGCCATTACGTGCCTCGCGTGACCGGCGGCCCGTATTGGACCAGCCCGCCCGGCGAACCGCAGTCCAAAACCGACACGCTTCGCGGCACGGTCTTGGGCCAGCCGCTGGACCTGACGTTGGTGAGCCCGCGTCCCTGCAAGCTCAACAGCGGTGACAATCTACTTTCAACCGCCTCGGGTCAGCCGGGCGTGGTGTACCGCCGCGTCGGAAAGGGACACGCCTTCCTGCTGGGCTTCTGCCTCCAGGACACCTACTTCAAGACCTGGGAAGATGACCAACCGGCTCCTCGCGGGCAACTCCAAGCCCTGCTCGGGGCGATCACGCGGCAAGCCGGCGTCCGGCCGCACGTCTGGTCATCGAACCCCGACGTCGAGGCCGCAATCCGCGCCAGTGCGAGCGAGGGCTTCTTGTTCATCATCAACCACGAGGCCCCGACGCCGGAAACCACGGTGCGACTGGCCGACCTCGGTTTCCCGATCGTCCGGATCGTCAACCTGGCCGACGATACGTCCGTGCCGTTGGCCGAGCGTGACGGCGCGGTCGAATTGAGCCTTTCGGTGCCGTTGGGCGAAACCCGGCTGTTGCGAGTGCTGCCGCAGTAGGCGGGTTGGTGCATTGACATTCGACCGGCGGCCGACGCCTGCCGAATTGGCAGCCTGACGAGAGCCTGCAAATTCCGCAATCGACGCTATTTCCTATGGTATTAGGTGGCAATATGACGTAAGATGTTCATAGAGCGGTAGTTAGTGCCGGTTGCGGCCGCACCGGGCCAAGGGGGTCCGACTTGGCATCAGACTTGCTCCTGGGTGGGTTGGATGGCAATCGAGCGATTGCCCCGCGAGGCCCGTGCCATGTTGACCACATCCCCATCGCTGCTGATTACCGACGACGACCTGGCGTTTCGCGAGACGCTTCAGGACGTGTTGGAGCCGCTCGGCGTTCGGACGCTTCTGGCCGCGGACGGGGAGGAGGCCCTGGAGATTGTCCACCGGGAGGAGGTCCACCTGGTTCTGCTGGACATGCACATGCCGCGGCTGACCGGCCTGGAGACGCTTCGGCTGGTCAAGCAATTCAAGGCGATTCTGCCGTGCATCCTCCTGTCGGCCGAGTTGGACGAATGGATCGTCGAACAGGCGCGGCTTGCCCGGGCGTTCTCCGTCCTGTGCAAGCCCGTCACCCGGCGTCAGATCACCGGAGTCGTGGCCCAGGCCCTTCAGCGGACGTACAACTGGCACGTCCGCATTCGCACCGGCCGGTCGGAAAGGTGAGCGCGTGGGACACCGAGCGCGGCGGTCAGCCCATGCGCAACGCCCATGTGACCACCATCGCGCCGACCGGCACGATTTCCATCATCGCCGGCTGCTCGACGAACTGGCGGATTCGCTCAGGGCGGTGTTCCGCACCGCCCGCCACATCCGCCCCGAGTGGCGCGTCCGCGTGCAGGCCACCAGGCAGAGGCACACGAACGCTGCGGTGATAGTTCCGCCGGGACGTGATCGAGAACCGATAGCCGGCCACCCAGGTCTCAACCGAGAGGCAACCTTCTCTCATGGGGCTGCACCATGAGTTGGTGGCAGCGGCGGAATGCCGCGTCTTCGTCCGGCCCAAGGTTGAATGCCGCCGGTTGATCTCGACGTACCAGACCCCGCGGGCCTTCCCAAAAAACGGTTTTGGGGAATGAGGCATGAGCGAACCCCCCAGTCATGCGGGAAACGCCAACCGGAGGCGACCGAAAGGTTCGCTTCGGGCCCCGTCTCCGCGAGGGGCGGGACCTCTTCTCGGACGACTTCTCGGACAGAAGCGTTCTTGGTAGAGAAGGACTGTCGTAAGGCCTTACGCAGTAAAGTACACCCCACTGGGCTCGAACCAGTAACCTTCGGTTCCGTAGTTCTCTCTTACGGTGCCGACGGTATTCCGACTTTATGCTAACCCGGATTATTCATGAAGCACTCGGGTAAGGTCCGTAGGGGGATCGGAAGGGGAGTGAAGGCGTCCTGGGGGTGAGAGCGGACGGGTGAGGGCATAAAACACCCTTTCCCCCAAGCGATAGAGCGGCGTCGCCGAGGCACGGACGGAGCACTTTGCTCCGCGTGCTAGCTGGTGTCCGGCGCGACTTGAGCGCGGACAAGGAGTCGCTCGGCCACCAGTCGGTAATAGCCGAGGTAGGGCCA
>JAPLNP010000278.1 GCA_026401055.1 Planctomycetia bacterium | reverse complement strand
ATCTGCCTTGGGACAAGCTCCGCCGGATTAGCGCGCGGATTACTGAGATTCCCGACGTGAACCGGTGCCTGTACGATCTGACACCCAAACCGCCGGCGACGATCGAGTACGTGTGAGAAGAGAGGGGCCAGGGGTTAGGGGCCAGGGGCCAGGGATTGGAAGCTTGGGCTAGGCCGACTCCGCACATCCAACCTCTGCCCCCTAGCCCCTGACCCCTAGCCCCTGACCCCTGACCCCTAGCCCCTGACCCCTAGCCCCTGACCCCTGCTGGAGACGAAGACCGTGCCACGACGTACCGACATTCAGAAGGTGATGATCATCGGTTCCGGGCCGATCATCATTGGGCAGGCGTGCGAGTTCGACTACTCGGGCACGCAGGCGTGCAAGGCCCTGCGGCGCCTGGGGTACACGATCGTCCTGGCCAATTCCAACCCGGCCACGATCATGACCGACCCCGGCACGGCCGACGTCACCTACATCGAGCCGCTGACGGTCGCGGCGATGACCGAGATCATCGAGAAGGAGCGGCCCGACGCTCTGCTTCCGAACCTCGGGGGCCAGTCGGGCTTGAACCTCGCCTCACAACTGCACAAGGCCGGCGTGTTGGACAAGTACAACGTCAAGGTGATCGGCGTCCAGATCGACGCGATCGAGCGCGGCGAGGACCGCCAGGCCTTCAAGGACACGATGAACCGGCTGGGCATCCCCATGCCGCAGAGCGAAATCGCCCACACCGTCGAGGAAGCCGAGGCGGTGCTCCAGCGGATTAGCCTGCCGGTGGTCATCCGGCCGGCGTACACCCTCGGCGGCACCGGCGGCGCCTTGGTCTACAACATGGAGGAGTTCCGCACCGTGGCCGCCCGGGGAATCTCCGCCAGCATCGTCGGGCAGATCCTCGTCGAGGAGTCGGTCGAGGGCTGGGAAGAGCTCGAGTTGGAGGTCGTCCGCGACGCCAAGAACCAGATGATCACCGTGTGCTTCATCGAGAACGTCGACGCGATGGGCGTTCACACCGGCGACTCCTACTGCACTGCCCCGATGCTGACCATCGATCCCGAGCTTCAGAGGCGATTGCAGAAGCACTCCTACGACATCGTCGAGGCGATCGAGGTCATCGGCGGCACAAACATCCAGTTCGCCCACGATCCGAAGACCGGCCGCGTCGTCGTGATCGAGATCAATCCACGGACGTCCCGATCCTCCGCCCTGGCCTCGAAGGCGACCGGCTTTCCGATCGCTTACGTCTCGTCGCTTCTGGCCGGTGGGCTGACGCTCGATGAAATCCCCTACTGGCGCGACGGAACGCTGGAAAAGTACACGCCCTCGGGCGACTACGTCGTCGTGAAGTTCTCCCGCTGGGCGTTCGAGAAGTTCCGCGGCCTGGAGGACAAGCTGGGCACGCAGATGCGGGCCGTCGGCGAAGTGATGAGCCTCGGCAAGACCTACAAGGAAGCCTTCCAGAAGGCCATCCGCTCGCTGGAGATCGGCCGCCACGGGCTCGGCTTCGCCAAGAACTTCAACAAGCTCTCGCTGGAAGAACTGCTCGGCCGACTCGCCCATCCCTCGAGCGAACGGCAGTTCCTCCTCTACGAAGCCCTGCGAAAAGGCGCCGACGTCCAGACCCTCTATGAACGAACCTTCATCAAGCCATGGTTCCTCCAGCAGATGAAGGAACTCGTCGAACTGGAAGAGGAAATCCTCAAGCACCGCGGCGGGCTTCCACCGGATGACCTGCTGATTCGGGCCAAGAAGGACGGCTTCGCCGACAAGTACCTCTCCAAGCTGCTGGGCACCAGCGAGCGCGAAATCCGCGAACGCCGCAAGACCCTGGGCATGGTCGAGGGCTGGCACGCCGTGCGAGTCAGCGGAGTCGAGAACGCGGCCTACTATTACTCGACGTACAACGCTCCCGACGCGAGCAGCGTTTCCTCGGGCAAGAAAGTGATGGTGCTCGGCGGCGGACCGAACCGCATCGGCCAGGGAATCGAGTTCGACTACTGCTGCGTCCACGCCGCCTTCGCCCTGCGCGACGAGGGCTACGAGTCGATCATGGTCAACTGCAACCCCGAGACCGTCTCGACCGACTACGACACCTCGAACAAGCTCTACTTCGAGCCGTTGACGCTCGAAGACGTGCTGAGCATCTACGAGAAGGAGAAACCACTGGGGGTGATCGTCCAGTTCGGCGGCCAGACGCCGTTGAACCTGGCGGCCGAACTCGCCGCGGCCGGCGTCAAGATTCTCGGGACCTCTCCCGACATGATCGAGTTGGCCGAGGACCGGGACCGCTTCCGTCAGGCCATGCGGCGACTGAACATCCCCCAGCCCGAGTCCGGCATGGCCAGCAGCCTCGACGAGGCCCTGGTCGTCGCCCGCGAAATCGGCTACCCGCTGATGGTCCGCCCGTCGTTCGTGCTGGGGGGCCGGGCGATGGAAGTCATTCACGACGAGGAGATGCTGCGGGAGTACGTGGCGGCCGCCGTGGACGTGTCGCCCGAGCGCCCGATCCTCATCGACCGCTTCCTGGAAAACGCCATCGAGGTCGAGGCCGACTGCATCGCCGACGGCAAGGATGCGTTCGTCCCCGCGGTCATGGAGCACATCGAGTTGGCCGGCATCCACTCGGGCGATTCGGCGTGCGTCATCCCGCCGATCAGCATTCCGCCCAAGCACATCGACACGATCCACCAGTACAACCGCAAGATCGCCGCCGAGCTCAACGTGGTGGGGCTCATGAACATCCAGTACGCCATCCAGAAGGACACGGTGTACATTTTGGAGGCCAATCCGCGGGCGAGCCGCACCGTGCCCCTGGTCTCGAAGGTCTGCAACATCCCGATGGCGCGGATCGCCACCCAAATCATGCTGGGCAAGAAGCTCTCGGAATTGGGACTCCGCCGGAAGACCTTCCCGCATTTCGGAGTCAAGGAGGCCGTGTTCCCCTTCAACATGTACCACGAGGTCGACCCGCTGCTGGGACCGGAGATGCGTTCCACCGGCGAGGTGCTGGGGATAGCGGAGTCGTTCGGGCTGGCGTTCTACAAGGCCCAGGAAGCGGCCGGCCAGCACCTCCCCCTGGAAGGCACCGTGCTCATCACCGTCGCCGACCGCGACAAGCCCGCCGTCGTCGAAGTCGCCCGGCGGTTCGCCGAGTTGGGCTTCCGCATCCGCTCCACGCAAGGTACGCGGACGCTGTTGGAGGCCCGGGGCATCGCGTCCGATCTGTTCCTCAAGTTGCGCGAAGGCCGCCCCAATATCACCGACGCGATCATGGACGGCGAGATCCACCTGATTATCAATACGCCGCGAGGTAAGGTGGGCAAGGCCGACGATGCCTACATCCGCCAGACCGCCATCAAACGCAAGGTGCCTTACATCACCACGCTGGCCGCCGCCGTCGCCGCCGCCAAGGGCATCGCCGCCTACCGCCAAGGACACGGCCAGGCCAGGAGTCTCCAAAGCTGTCACGCGGACATCCGGTAAAGGGCCAGCGGATCCATAATAGTCGCCTTTCGCTCCGCGAAAGTAGCGGTCTCTCGCGGAACGAAAGCCAGAAGAACGCTACTTTCGCGGAGCGAAAGGCGACACTCGCTTCCTAAGGAGCAACGATCATGGGTGGGTTCTTCGGCGTCGCCTCGAAAACCGATTGCGTGGCCGACCTGTTCTACGGCACCGCCTATCACAGCCATCTGGGGACCATGCGCGGCGGACTGGCAACCATAGGCGCGGGCGGCTTCACCCGCGTCATCCACGACATCACCAACAGCCAGTTCCGCAGTAAGTTCGAGGATGATCTGGAGAAGATGCGGGGGACGCTGGGCATCGGAGTCATTAGCGACTACGAGGACCAGCCGCTGATTATCGGCTCCCACCTCGGCACGTACGCCATCGTTACCGTCGGACGGATCCTGAATCTCGACAAGCTGGCCGCCGAGGCGTTCCGCGGGCGGACCACCCATTTCTCCGAAATGGGCGGCGCCGGCATCAATCCCACGGAGCTGGTCGCCACCCTGATTAACCGCGAAGACAACTTCGCCGAGGGCATCCGCCGCGCCCAAGACGTCATCGAGGGCTCTTGTTCCCTGCTGCTATTGGCCGAGGACGCGATCTACGCCGCGCGCGACCGCCTGGGTCGCACGCCGGTGGTCATCGGCCGCAAGCAGGACGCCTTTGCCGCCACCCTGGAAACCTGTGCCCTGGCCAACCTCGACTACGAGGTCGATCGCTACCTTGGCCCGGGCGAAACCGTGCGGATAACGCCCGACGGCGTCGAAACGTTGACTCACCCCGGCGACGAATCGCAGATCTGCGCGTTCCTTTGGGTCTACTACGGGTTTCCCGCCTCGTGCTACGAAGGGATCAACGTCGAGGTCGTGCGAAATCGGTGCGGGGCGGCCTTGGCCCGGGCCGACGACTGCCAGATCGACCTCGTCGCCGGGATTCCCGACTCCGGCACCGGACACGCCATCGGCTACGCAAACGGCTCGGGCGTCGCCTACGGCCGGCCGTTCGTCAAATACACGCCGACCTGGCCGAGGAGCTTCATGCCGCAAGAGCAGCGAGTCCGCGACCTCGTCGCCCGGATGAAGCTCATCCCGATCCGCGAGCTGATTCACGGCAAACGCGTGCTTTTCTGCGAAGATTCGATCGTCCGCGGAACGCAACTCCGCGACACGATCCGCCGACTCTTCGACTACGGCGCCCGGGAGGTCCACATGCGGCCGGCTTGTCCGCCGCTGGTCCACGGCTGCAAGTTTCTGAACTTCTCGCGGTCGAAGTCCGCGCTGGACCTGGCGGCCCGAAAGGCGATCAAGGAGATCGAAGGCGAAGACGACAAGTACTTGGACGACTACGCCGATCCCGGTTCCCATCGACACGCCGTCATGGTCGATCGCATTCGCGGGCAGTTGGGGTTGACGTCGCTTAAGTACCAGAAGCTCGATGACCTGGTCGCGGCGATCGGCCTGCCCAAGAGCCGGCTGTGTACCTATTGCTGGGACGGCGTCGAGTCCTCCTGCCGGCAGCTCCGGCTGTTGCCCGAAACGCCGGAGCCGGCGGCGGAGCCGGCGGGTCCAATGTGACATCCCGGGTGGCACGTCCCTGAGCCTCCGGCGAAGGGCGTGGAGGCCTGTCCCGACAATCGCACCACGCCGAGTGCGTCCGGCCCGATTTCTTGCCTATTCCTTGGGGGGGCGCGCCACCCAGACTGTTGACAATCGCCTTTCGGGAGCTAAAGATACAGGCTATGCGCCACCTCCCTTTGGGGAGCAAGGGGGCGGTCCGTGAACCAGCCTTGTCAACTTGGATTCATTCACACGGGAAAGAAAGCCATGTTTCAAAACGTCTTGTTCCGATCGTTTGCCGCGGTAGCTTTGGCGGCCGCGCTGCTGACCGCGACCGCACGCGCCGACTCGATCACGCACGGCGCGACGACCATCAACATGGAGTTCGTGACCGTCGGCAATCCGGGCAACGCGGGTGAGCTTTCTGGCGCGGGGGCGGGCGGCTACGGGCCCGACGCGATCGTCGGCGCGGTCGACTACAAGTACCGCATCGGCAAGTACGAAGTGACCGAAAACCAGTGGGACGCCGTCGTCGCCGCCAACACAAGCGACCTGCTCAGCGATCCCGGGTATTGGAGCGGAGAGCAGCCGGCAGCGCAGTTTTCGTGGCTCGAGGCGGCGATGTTCTGCAACTGGCTCACCTCGGGCGACGTGACGCTCGGCGCGTATGCGATCAACGGCATCGGCGTGGTCACCGGCATCGACCGCGACAGTGCCATCAGCACCTACGGCAGCGTGTACGTGATCCCAACCGAAAATGAGTGGTACAAGGCGGCGTACTACGACCCCAACAAAGGCGGCGCGGGCGTCCCGGGCTACTGGGACTATCCCACGAAGCACGATAGTCCTAGCGTACCCGACGGGATCGACTACTACGGAGACACTACCTTTGATGCCGTGTTTGACGACGGGTACGATCAGGGCCATCCGAACGACGTTGACAACGCGGGCGTCCTGAGCGCTTATGGCACGATGGGCCAGGGCGCCAATGTCTGGGAGTGGAACGAAACTGCGATCGGTTCGTCGCGTGGCTTTCGTGGCGGCGTTTGGTCCGACAACTCCAGCATCTTGGCCGCCTCCCGCCGCTGGTACAGCTACCCGACGATCGAGTACAGGTACGTTGGATTCCGCGTGGCAAATGTTCCTGAGCCCGGTAGCATCACGTTGTTGCTATGGGGTGCTATTGCGGCCATGAAGTGGTGGAGACGTCGGAGGTAGAACCCTTTGTCTTTTTTTGGAGTGCGGCGATTCATCGCCGCTTTTTTGCGTGGCGGTGCCCCGTCGCAGAACGTCGTCGGCCGCTTTCCAATCGCTCAACAAAAAGCGGCAATGAATTGCCGCACTCCAAAAAGAAGGCGGCCATGGGGTGTACGACTAACCCGTACTATTGACAAGCAGCGTTCCTCGCGCCAAGATGCATGCTGTTTGCCGCTTCTGGAGTGCGGCGATTCATCGCCGCTTCTTTCGCGCGGGGGCGATTCGCCGGAAAACGTTGTCGGCTGCTTTCCAATCCCTTCACGCAAAGCGGCAATAAATTGCCGCACTCCAAAAATCGAGTCGTGCCATGCTCGACGAGCAATATGAGCGGGTGGTGGCGAGAATTCGCCGGCTGTCGGCAGACCAGTTGCATCGCGTGGAATCGCTCCTGACCGATTTGGAGTGCGGCGATTCATCGCCGCTTTCGGGCAAGACAGAAAGCGCCAATGAGGCGGCACACTCCAAGGATTGGCCTCACGCTCCGACGCACCGGCTGAGTGAGCACGGCACCTATGTCGTGACTGCGGGAACCTATCGGAAGGAGCACCGGTTCCGGGGCGCCGATCGACTGGACATGCTCGTGGCTGCGCTGTTGCGGGTGATGAAGAACTTCGGATGGCGACTGGAGGCCTGGGCAGCGTTCTCAAACCACTATCACTTCGTGGCCCAGACTGAACCCGACGCGCGTCCGTTGCGGGCCGCCATCAAACAACTGCACGGCGAGACGGCGCGAGAGGTGAACCGGCGAGACGCCGTGGCCGGCCGGTCCGTGTGGCACAACTTCTGGGATACCGAGCTGACCTTCGAGAAGTCGTACTTCGCACGACTGAACTACGTTCATCAGAACGCCGTGAAACACGGTCTTGCGGTAGTGGCGTCCCAGTACCGTTGGTGTTCGGCCGCTTGGCTTGAACGCACCGCGACGCGTGCC
The DNA here is from genome assembly GCA_026401055.1 of Planctomycetia bacterium. GTDB lineage: Bacteria > Planctomycetota > Planctomycetia > Pirellulales > Thermoguttaceae > JAPLNP01. The sequence continues at coordinate 12,167 of JAPLNP010000278.1, read as the reverse complement.
CAGGTGGCTACCATCTACCGTTTCAAGACCGACAAAGTCAACGTACATGACGACTACGTGCCCGTCTGATTCTGGAGTGCGGCGATTTATCGCCGCTTTCTTCGCGTGGCGGTAACCCGTCGCAAAACACCGTCGGCTGCCCTCCAATCGTTCAACGAAAAGCGGCAATAAATTGCCGCACTCCAAAAGAAAGGCTGCACGGCGTCCTACTCCACCAACCCTTCGAGGTTCACGTCGATCTTCTTGTTTTCCTTGAGGACCTCGTCCATCGTCACCAGCCGTTGTCGCAAGCCGGCCTCGCGGCCGAGGATGCCGGCCAGGTTCGACTGGACGCTCGTCTCGACGGTCGGGTTGGTGAAAACGCCGCCAGTGACGCTCTTGTGGAAGATGTCGATGTTGGTCTTCGCGCCGTCGGTGTAGGCTTCGGGCGTTTCGCCGCCCTTGTAGCGCCAGTCGGCGCCCCGCATCCAGGTCGAGCCGTCGTACTTGCTCTCCAGATAGGACTGCGACCCGGTGGCTTCCAGACCGCAGTTGAACCCCCGGTAGTTCCGAAGATACTCGGACGAGAAATCCATCAAGCAGCCGCTGGGGAACAGGTAGCTCAGGGAGTAGACGTCGGCCGAGTCGTAGGTCGCGCCCTCGCCGACGGTTTTCGAGATGCCGATGCAACTCACCGGCGCCTCGTTGGTCAGGAACATCGCGGCATCCAGGGCGTGGATGCCGGCCACCAGGATCCGATCGCCGCCGATGGCAACATCCATGCCCCAGGCCAGTTCCCGAAGCAGGTTCGCGATGGTCTTCTCCCGCTTGGGCACCTCGCGGCCCTCGTCGTCGTAGAACGCGCGGATGAAACGCAGGCCATTCATCTTGCCCTCGCGAATCCGCTTGACGCACTCCATCAAATACGGGTTGACCCGCATCTGGAAGTCGATCAGAAACACCTTGCCGTCCTTGGTGGCCTTTTCGCCGGCGGCGCGGATGGCGTGCGTGCCGGGCACGTCGGTAGCCAGGGGCTTGGCCATGTAGACGTGTTTGCCCGCTGCCACTGACGCGGTGGCGTGCGTGGGGAAGAAGCACGTGGGCGTTTCGAGGACTATCGCGTCGATGTCCGTGGCCAACAGACGCTGGTAGCCCAAAAGGCCCGAGAAGCACCTGGCCTCGGGCACGCCGAGCGTCTGCCCCTGGGTCTTGGACACATCGGGGAAGTAGTCCGCGCAGCCCGTGATTTGGTAGCCGCCGTGGGCGGCGAACAATCCGGCGATCCAGTGGCCGCGACCGCCGAGCCCGACGCAGCCGATGTTGATCTTCGAGTTCGCCTCGGACCCACGGACCGCCGCGGGCCGCACGATCGTCGCGCCGGCGGCAACCGTCGCGGTGGCAAGGAAACTCCGCCGGCTGACACTTCCGCCGGCCGCTGACGTTTTCTCGTTCATCGTAGACCTCCTCGGGTCGGGTGCGTGCTTGTACGCACCGATTGTTCGCATCCACCGATCATCGGTTGGTGCGTGCGAGCACGCACCCTACTTCGTTTTCTCAAATCGTCCGACGGGATAGCCCTGCTTGTACGATATGACGAACGCGCCGTCGCGGGCGGGATAACGAACCGCCTCGTCGCGACGCTCGAAGTCGGACGGTCCCTGCCGCACGAGCAACTCCGGACTGCCGGGTGTAAGATAGCGGCCGGCGAATTTCAGGACCATTTTGGTCCGGTCGCCCACCGCGTGGCTCGTGTTGGTGACCACGCCCGGCTCGAAGTCGGCCTCGGTGATGAAATGCCCATCGACGTCGAGCCCGGCGTCGCGCAGATTCGCGGCCATCTCCCGGGCGTCGGCCACCGGACAAGCGTCGTCGGTCGTGCCGTGGATGACGATCACCTTGCAGCGGTTGCCCAACTCCTTCATCACCCGCAAGTGCTCGGGCTTTCCGGCGAAGCGGATTTCCTGCGCCTCGGGCGACAGATAGGCGGGACTCGCGGGATCCTTGCTGTAACGGGCGCTCAGTCGCGATCCGCCGGGCAGCGCGTAGGCGATGTCGTCGCCGAGTTTCGCCATGCCCGACATGTCGACGACGCACGCGAACGTCCGCGGCGCGAGTTTGTTACACATGAGGCTGACGTTTCCGCCGCCGGAGCCGCCGGCGGCGTAGATCCGCCCCGAGGCGAAGGGCCAATTCTTCTTCGTCAGCCCGTCGTGGACGAACCACAATGCCCGCAGCGTGTCGAGTGCCTGGAGGTATCCGAAATCGTATGGCAAGAGCGATTTGGGATCGTCGGGACCGCTTTGGAGATAGTCGACCCCGATGACGACGACGTTGAGGCGGTTGGCCAACACGGCGGGATCGGCGGTGCCCCGGAACTCGGTGCCGCCCCAGTTGTGCAGACTGAGCATCAGGCCCGTTTCGGGCCCGACGTTGGCCAGTTTCCCGCCCGGGTAGCGGACGTACGCGCGGACGGTCCGCGGCCCCGGCGCCAGCGGCCACTCCTGGGCCGGGATGGAAACGGCGCCGTCGTCGTCGGGCAATCCGGGCCAACTTTCCTCCGCCGAGTGCCCCAGGCCCGTCAGGGCGAGCAACATGGCGGCCGTCGTTGCGAGATGAAAACGCATGGGGATCTGTCTCACGGGGGTCTGCGCGTGGGAGACAACATGCCGACTGCCGGAACGTCTCCGGCCGACCGCCATGATAACAGCGCCACCGCCCGAGTGCCATTGGCTGCTTGCGGGCCATTGCGTAATACGCGCCGGACAGGCTGCCCATGCCACCCATCAATCCAGGGCGGACGGACCGCTACCGCTGGGTGCTGACGTCGGCGGGCGAGGGCTGGCGGGCGAACGACTTCCGGGCGAATTCGAGCGCGGCGGACAGAACCGCGTCCTCGGCGCCTTGGGCCACCGAGCCGTTGATCGGCCGGGCGGTCTGCCGGACGAGGATGTCGGGTTCGACGCCGACGTGGCTGTAGGGGCGGCCCTCGGGCGAGTAGAACTTCGCCGTGGTCAGACGCATACCGGCCTGTCCGGCGTGCAAGGGGAAAATCCCTTGGACCGAGCCCTTGCCGTAGCTGCGCGAGCCGATGATTGTTCCGCGGTGGTGGTCGCGGATCGCGCCGGCGAAGATCTCGGCCGCGCTGGCGCTGTCCCCGTCGATCAGCACCACCAGCGGCACGCCCCACGTGCCGGCCGCGTGGGCCGAGTAGGTCAATCCTTCCTCAACGTTTCGACCCCGGGTGGAGACGATCGTGCCTTGCTGGACGAACTTGTCGACAACCTCGACGGCGGTGATGAGCAGTCCGCCCGGGTTGCGCCGAAGGTCCATGATCAGGCCGCCGCGCATTCCGCCGCGGTGCAGCTTCCACAGCGCATCGTCAAGGTCGCGGCTGGTGGTTTTCTGGAAGCAGGTCAGTCTGAGGTAGCCGATGCCCCGGGCGGCGTCGAGGATTTGGACGTTGTCCACGCTGGGAACGTCCACGCGGCGGCGGCGGACGCTCGCTTGTCGCGCGGCGTCGCCCGCGGCGGCCAGCGAAAGTTGGACGACGGTGCCCTCCTTGCCCTGCAACAGGTTGGCCGCTCGGTCGGTCGCCATGGAACTGACCAGTTGGCCGTCGATCGACAGGATCCGGTCGCCGGAGCGTATCCCGGCCTGCTCGGCCGGACTGCCCGTAATGACGCGGGTGATCGTCAGGCGGCCGTCGTCCGTTTCCAGTTCGACGCCCAGGCCGACGAAATTGCCCTCGATCTGGCTGTAGACCTCGGCCAATAGATCGGACGTGAGATAGGCGGAGTACGGATCCCGCGAGTTGGTCGCGCCGCAGGTGAATTCCAGCACGACGGCGACGGGGGACATGCCGAGTCGCTGCCGGGCCAGATCGGCGACCGAGCCCACCGCCGCCTGCGCGTCATGGTAGTCTTGGATCACGCGCGGACCCAACTCGCGGCGCGCCTCATGGCGGAAGGCATCCACGCCGGGGCGTTTGTCCGCGGGCACGTTGCGATCGAGAAACGCCGGTTCGCTCAGGGCCACGTCAAGGCCGTTGATGCCGCGTTCGACCAGTTCCTTCCAGTGGGGCGATTCGACGTAGTAGGACTGGATCTTCACGAGCACTTCGCCGTAGAGGTCCAGCGCGTCTTCAAGCGTCGAGCGGTCCAGGTCGTCGCGGAAGCTCGCGTCCGCGTACCGTCGCCGCAGATCGTAGTGGCTTCGCGTGAAGTCGAAGCGTCGCTGGAGGCTCTGCTCGTCGGGGAACTCGCGGATGGCCTTCTCATAGTACGAGAGGGCCTCGCCCCAGCGGTCCTCGACCTCGAGCTGCCGTCCTTGGCGGAGCAACTCGCCCACCTCGGCCGGCCGCGAAGAAACCGGCGCCGACGTTTGCCCGGGCGCCGCGGGGCCGAAGCTCAGAACCACCGCCGCGAACCAGAACGCCGCGGCAAAAAGGGCCCTGCGTCGCATCGTGCTATCCATCAAAGGGTGTGAAGGTCCGATTTGGCGGGCTGGCGCGGCCCCGGGGCGGGATCGGCTCTCCCGCCGCTTTCCAATATAGGCTACGTTTCGCGAAACGTCAAAAACTCGCGAAGGTTTTTTCAACCCCCAACCGGCACCACCCCCACATCCCGACCCCCGCCGCTCGCGTTGCACTCAGGAGACCCGATACGCCGAACGCAAGCTTGGCGACGATTGCTCCGCGCGAGACCGACCGTTCCATGTGCGAGGGTCGTGCCGGGGTCGGCCGCAAAGATTGCCCCAACGGAACAATTCCACCCGGCCGCAAAGAGAAACCGGGCTACGCCGGGATGCCCGACAGAAGCTCAACACGACGGTCCGCCACCCGGCGCCGCGCGCGAGACAGAACGTCCTCGAAACTCTCGCCCAGCGCGTCGAGCCCGACGCGACGCATGATCTGGTTCAGGCGTTGCCACAGCCGGGCGTCGTCGAGGTAGTCCCACAGGAATCGCTCGCGCACGATCGCGGAGAACATCGGCGCGAGCCGCTCGGTCCGCCGCGGCGCCATCCGGTTGACCGCCTCCTGGATAACCCGACCGTCGACCGACTCCATCGCCCGATAGTAGGCGTCCAGGCGGTCCGGGTCGTCCGCCACCAGCGCGGCGTCCAACAGCAACTCGACCAACAGATGGCCCAGAAACCGCGGCCCAAGACCCGACGGCCCGCCCAGGGCGTCCCGACTCATCACGGTCAGTTCGAGCGACAGTTCGGCGAACGCCCGGGTTTCGTGAAACACGGCGTCGTCGCGAAAGTGCTGCAAGAGTCCCCGGGCGACGGTTCGCGTCGTCGGGTCCGTGTGGTCGAGAAATGGCACTGCGTGCTTCGACCGGAGCCGCACCCGCCGATCGGCCACGACCAACATGTCGGGCACGCCCGTTGCCCACCTCCACCAGGTTGATCTTCCCGAGCAGATCGGCGATCAACCGCTCGGGCGTCACCTCCAGGACGTTCTCCCCGCGAAGGATGTCGGCCGGCCGTAAGGCAACTTCGTACTGCAAGTACGGGAGGAGCGTGACGGTGTGGATCCGCATGTCGCGACCGTTGGCGGCGTAACGTACCCGCCGGGCCCCCGGCTCGAACCGCCGGCCGTTCAGACTCGCGGCGAATTGCTCGCTCCGCATCACGTTCTCGACCTTGAACCGCAGCGTGATCGCCCGGGCGCGGGCGTAGTCCTCGTAACAGGGGAACGTCGCTTTGAGCGTCCGATCGGCTGCCTGGCGATCGACGCCAACCCGATCGGGGTCGAAATGGCGATAGCCGGTTTCGTTGCTGAAGTAGAAGAGGAACCGCTTGTCCTTGCCCACCAGCGACTCCGCCCGGCCAAGCTCGCCCACCGCCGGGCCGATCTTCGTGAAATCCGGGTGTCCGTACGCCCGCATGTCGGCCAGCGCGAAGTCGGCTTTGTCCACATTGCCGGGCACCTGGGTGGCGATCTCGAACAGGCAGGGGTAGTTGAACAGGTACACGCCGTCGGCGCCGCGGGCGTAGGCGTTGGCCGCCGCCGCGCGGTACTCCTCCAGCCCGAGGTACTGCCCCGTCTGCGGCGAGCAGCCGATGTACGGATAGACCGGAGTGCCGCGCGCCATCAGCTTCTTCCATCGCTCGATGGGGTGCTTCATATAGGCCTGGTACGTGCCCACGCTTATGGAATCGAACAGACGCTCGGCGTCCCAGGCGGCCACGTCCAGCCCACACTCCAGCGCAAGCTCGGACGTCGCAGGCACGTTGACCGAAAGCAGGTAGGTCGGCCGGCCGAGCCGCTTGGCTCGCTCGGCCAAGGCCGTCTTGATCCGGCGAACCAACTCGGTAAACAGCGGCGAGTGCTCCTGCCCTTTGCCGGGCGGAAAGAAAAACGGCGAACGCATCGCGTCCAGTTCGAAGCCGTCGACCTCGGGGCACAGGTCGGCAAATTCGACCACCCGGTCGAAGAAATGCCCGCGGACCACGTCCGATGCATAGTTCAGACAGCCGCCGTAGTATCCGTATTCCGGGCCGAGGGCGAGTTTGGCGTGCTCTTTCCAGAAGGGGCTGACGTTGGGGTCCTGAGGCGAAGTGAAATGGGCATCGTTCATGCGGAAGCTGGCCAGGACCTTCTTGCCCAACTCGCGAAGGACGCCAATCGCCGACCCGAAATAGCCGCCTGGCTCGGCGGCGAAGTTGTCGACGTTCCGGCGGATCCGCGACCGTTTCAGGTCGTCGCTGGGGGGCATCTGGCTATAGTGGACGCCGACGTGCGTCGGGTAAAGCGTCGGCCACGACATGTCGCCGACGCAATACGCCACCGTCGAGACGCCCGGCCGGCAGTAGCTCTGCAAATAGCGCCGCAGATCGTCCTTGTTCAGATCGTCGTTGAGACACAGGAACACGTACCCGTCGTCGTTGAGCACGAGGTTTCCAGGCGGCGACTCTTGGCTCCGGGCGTCCGCGCCCGAAACGGCCACCGCGGCGCAGGCGGCTGAGGCCTGTAAGAATCGTCGGCGAGAGAGGGAGTATGACATGGCGGGTGCTCCTGCGGAGAAGGTGACGGCAAACCGCTTGCGACAAACCGAGCCGCGACCGTAAGGGAGTGGTATGAGATCGTATTGCTGCCGTGTGACTGACCCCGCTCCCTTACGGTCGCGGCTCTGATTTCCTCAAGCGGCTCTGTCTTCCTCAAGCGACTATCCTCACGGAACCACCCGGACACTCCGCGGCGGCACGGTGATACGGCCCGCGGGCGAATCGGTGGTTTGTTCGCTGTCGGCGAAGTTGATGGCCACGGTGCGATTGACCTCGGGCAGGTGGATCGCGACGCACGGCGGGTTACCGGTGACGGCCGCCGCCGGCCGGGCCGCCGCGGGGTCGGGATCGCAACGCAGCACCAGGACCACGTTGCGGAACCACTCGCCCGACGCAATCTTCCGCGGCGGGTCGTAAGCCGGCGGGCCGAAGTACAGGGCGTGACTCACCAGCGATTCGCCGTCGTGGCGGTCTTCGATCATGCTGCCGCGGTCCGCCGGGCGTCGCCGTCGCTGGAGCAACTGAAACGACCCCTCGCCGGCCACGGCGTCGATCGCCAGCCGCCCCTCGATCACCAGCGAGCGGACGCCGAGGTCGTGCCACGTGTCGCGATCGGGATGCTGGCCGAACGCCTGAGTCTTGCCGTCGATCGTGAGATTCACCCGGTTGTCGTTGTACACATCGGCGGCAAGCCGCATCCCCAGCCCGCCGGTTCGCGCCAGCGAAACCTCCGCCAACGCCTGGCACTGGTCGATGAACACCGTCGGTCCGTCGGGCAGGACCACCAGCGCCTGGTGTTCTCGGACCAGCGGGAAGCCGGTCTTATCCTGCTTGACCAGCCGGTCGATCGTTCCCAGCGACCAGAAGCCGCCCGCTGCGAAGGTGTCCGTCGCGAAAGACCGGACTGTCGCCTTGGGCAACGTCCCGACGGCTTCGAGAATGCCCGTGGAGTTGTGGTTGAATCGCAGCAGGTTGGGCAAACCGACCGGCTGGACCATGGCCTGCCACTGGGCCCCCGGCTCGTGATACGTGCCCGTGTTGTGGGCGTTGTACTCGTCCTCGGTCGAGGGCAGCGCCATCCGCGAGGTGTCCATGTGGTCCATCACCCAAAGGGCATGGGCAAGGCTCGCCCCGCTGATCGCCTCGTACCAGCCAAAATCCTTCGGGTAAAGACGCTGCATGGTTGCCAGACGGACCCCCTGGGCCGCGCCGCCGCTGAGCGATTGCTCGTGCTCGACCAGTTTGAGCCACTCGTCGGCCAGCCGGGCGGCGTCGCGATCCTGGAACCGGACCGCCGCGAAGATCCCGATGGGCAAGACATGGGCGTTGCCGTAGCCGTAGGTGATCCAGTCGGAACCGGCGCAATAAATGAACCGCCCGTTGGACAACGTCGCCTGCTTCAGCCGGTCGAAGGCCAGCCGCCAGTTGTTGAGATAGACGTCCGGATTGCGGGACGCCGGCGGCATCGCCTCGTCCATCAACTCGGCATACGCCTGGTAGGCCAGAGGCCAGCCCATGTAGCCCGGGTGGTAGAACCCGTGGTGCTCCTGGATCCCGCCGGGCTCGAAGTTCGCGCCCTCGACGCGGTCGCGAAGCGGCTTCCCCGCGACCACGCGGTTCGACGTCCGGTCGGCCGGCACGCAGATCGTGTTGAGCGAGTAGGTGACGGCGGCCTCTCGCCATGCCTCCTGCCGGGGCGAGTCGGGCAGGGCCAGCCGGGCCGCCTGCAACGTCGCGGTCGACCAGGCGTTCGACTCGCCCACCGAACTGCCGCCGAGCTGCGGCACGACGTGAAACCGCTTCCCGCCGAAGCCGCACTCAATCTGCCAATCGGCCTCCCACGCCAGGATCCGCCGCAGTTGCTCTCGCTGCTCGGGCGGAAGGCCGTCGTACATTAGCATCCCGGACGTGCCCGAGAACAGGTCGGCGTGCCAGTTGTCCGAGTCCGAGTAGGTCGCTCCCCACGGCAGGATCCGCTCGGGCAAGTCGACGGTCTTGACCGCCACGTGAGTACCCAAGGCCAGCTTGATCAGCCCCCGCAGCGGCCGGGCGATTTCTTCTTCCGGTTTCGCACGCGCAAGCCAATACCCCGCGGCGGCGGCGGCGAACTGGTTGCCCGCCACGGCGCGGTAGCCTTCGAGCGTCGGGTGGAAGGTGTAGAGGTCCGTGCCGGGAACGGGTTCGAGATTGTGTGCCAGCCACCGGCACCACCGGTCCAATGCTTGTTCGAGTCGCCCGCGGAGAACGCGGTCTGGCGCGGTTGCGTTGGCGTCGGGTGGCCCCGCCGCGTCCCCGGCCAAGGCGACGCCGGCAAGGAGGATCAGGGAGATCACAATGCCGAGAGAGGTTCTGGCGGCATGTGGCACGGCCGCCCTCGGCTGTGTCCGACAACTCCGCGCGGATGTGGCATGTCGGATCATCGGTCAGGTCCTCAAGCGAGTTGCGGCCCTCTGTACGAGGCGACTCCGTCGCCGACAGATCCTTGTGGGAGGCGGCTCCGTCGCCGAAGGACGACGGGTACCGGGATTATCGGCGACGGAGTCGCCTCCTAGTGCTTTGTCACAGCTTAATCTTGGGATGAAGGGCTTGAAATGCTGCGGTAATTGCCGAGTCAATCCGCATCCTCGATCCCAGTTTTTAGGTGTGACAAAGCACTAGTGCCTTCCCTACCCCTATCAATCGGGGCGTCGCCTCCCACAATCATTCGAGCGAAACGATCAGTTTATCGCCGTCCACTTCGACCGCCAGCGGCATGATCGACTCTTTGGCCGAGCCGGCCAAGCGCCGGCCCGCGTAGTCGAACTCGGATTGCCCGATGCTACAGCAGCGGATCTTTCCCTGCCCGGGCAAAACGTCGAGGCGGCGGTGGGCGATGTGGGTGCATCGGTTGGGTAAGGCGTGGTAGCGACCGTCGTCGCCACGGAAGACGAGCACCCGACGGGGGAGCGATCCGCCCTCGAGCCGGATGGCCCCGCCGGGCTGGGCGAGTTCCACGGCCCGGGCCAGCGCGATCTCGATCTTGCCGTCGGCGAAACTCCAACAGCCCGCGTCCGCCGGCGGCCGATTCTCGCAGATTCCCAAGATTCTCTTGAACAGGCCCACGGCCTCTCTCGCTCGTTTTGGCGTTTCCTTCGTGAAGAGTATACCCCGAACGTGGAGCCAGCGTCAACCTGTGGCGCCGCCGACCTCGGCAGTGTTAGCCAGACGAGTTGCTGCCCGGCCGGGGGCGGTTGGGCTACAGGGGATTGCTTTTCGCCCGCGACAGACTACCATGACGACGCTTCACCCGCCGTTGCACCTCTCTTCCCCGACCCCTTCGCGGCCACTGCCAATGCCCGATTCGACCATCGACCTCCAGCGCATTCTCGCGGAAACGTTCGTTGCCCGGGCGGAGCATCACCCCACGCTCGGTTCGACGAACGATCGGGCGCGCGAGTGCCTCGGCGACGGCGGCCCGACGCCGCTATTGGTGGTGGCCGATCGTCAGACGCGGGGGCGGGGGCGGGGGACGAATCGTTGGTGGACCTGGCCCGGCTGCCTGGCCTTCAGCCTCCTGCTCTCCCCCGAGACGACGCCTTCCGACCCACGCCGCCGGCCGCTGGTCGCCCTGGCGGCCGGCCTGGCGGTGGTCGACGCGATCCGGCCGCTCGTGGACCGGCAGCCCGTCGGACTGCACTGGCCGAACGACGTTTTCGTCGGCGATCGGAAGCTCGCGGGCGTGCTGGTCGAGGTGCCGTCCGAGGGGAGCCACATCGTCGGCATCGGCGTGAACACGAACAACTCGCTGGCCGACGCGCCCGAGGAAATCCGCGACCGAGCCATCACGCTCTACGACTTGACCGGCCGGCGCCACAATCAAACCGGCATCCTCGTCGAGATACTCAAACACTTCCAGCGGGCGTTGGATCAGGTTCGGGAGTGCCCGGATGCGCTGGGCGCACGCGCGAACGAGTTGTGTCTGCAAATTGGCCGGACGCTGGCGATTCGCAACGGCGCGGAATCGGCGACCGGCCGCTGCGCGGGGATTGCTCCCAACGGGGCGCTACTGTTGGACACGCCGGACGGCCGCCGCGAATTTCACGGCGGCACGCTGGGATAGGGGACTGTCCCGATTTTCGCGGCGTGGATGACCATCCCTCGCCGACGGGCCTTTTCGCCGCGAAAATGGGACTGTCCCCCTCGCGCTGCCCCCTCGCGCCGCGGAAGGGGACAGGTCCATTTTTCGGCCGACGCTTTTTCACCACCCATGCTTTCGGAGCCGAAAAATGGACCAGTCCCCAGCCAGTGCCGCTTCAGACGGCGCCGGGGCCGCGGGATCCGTCGCTGATCGTGATCGTGTCGTCGGCCGGCAGGACGAAGATCGCGCCGTCGCCGATGGTGCCCTCCGTCCCGGTCCGCGCGACGTTGCAGATGGTCTGGACCGTGCGTTCGAGAAAGTCGTCGTTGACGACGATTTCGAGCACGACCTTGCGCAACAAGTCCAAGCGGTGCTGCAATCCGCGGTACATTTCGATTCGTCCGCCGTAGCGGCCGAACCCTTGAGCGTCGCAGACCGTCATCCGCATGACCTCGATTTTCTCGAGCGCTTCGCGAACCGCGTTGAGTTTCGGCGGCTGAATGATGGCCACGATCAGTTTCATTTGGTTATCTCCGTCACGCGCCGCGCAAGGGGACAGGTCCATGTTTTCGGCCATCGTTTGGCCCACGAAAAGCGTCTGTCCCCCGAAAAATGGACCAGTCCCCGTCGGCGACACTCACCTGTCCGAACGCTTCGACGCGCCGGCCGTCTTCAACGCGTCCAGCAGGGACGCTTGCGTGTAGCCATCGCGCAGGACGATCGGCCGATTCGGATCGGCCGCCGGGAAGATGGCGATCACCGGCACCTGCTTGCTGCCGAGCGTGTCGAGCATCGCGGTGACCTCCGGATCGCCGTGGGTCCAGTCCGCCTTCATCGTCACCACGCCAGCCGCGTCGATCGCCTGGCTCACCGGCGCCGTGTTGAGCACCTGCGCTTCGAGCGTCTTGCACGTCAGGCACCAATCGGCCGTGAAGTCGATGAGCACGGATTTGCCCGAGGCGACCGACTCCTCCAGGGCCGCGCGGCTGTACGGTCGCCACCCCGTGCCGTCGAGACGGCTTTGCATCGCTTCCCGCAGTCCGCCGAAGGCGAACCGGCC
>JAPLNP010000627.1 GCA_026401055.1 Planctomycetia bacterium | reverse complement strand
AACCGAAGCCCGAGATGAAGCACCCCACAACCCAACGCCCCCCAAGACGCCGCCCGGGGCCAAGCGGTCCGGCTGCGCCACGCCCGCTACACAGATTATCCGGGAAACCAAACATCGCTATTCGCTTGTTTAGGGACTAGCTGCGTCCCGGTTTCCCGGTTTCAACAATTACCTCTGTTGATTGCCCTGACCGTCCCTGTTTGGCAAACTGTTCTACACTCCCTTTGAGCCCTTCCATTGCTGCGTAGGCTTCCGCCTGCGTGCGGTAGTCTTGCGATGAGTGTTCCCTGCCGTCGATTGTCTCAAACGGAAAACTGTAGGGGCCGTCAGGATCAGTGCCAAATAGTCCGCTGTTTTTCGCTTTGCCATCAATTCTGTCGTCTACGCGTTTCACTTGGGAAACGGGAACCTTCTCGCCAGTGCTATCCGTGATTTCATCCATCGGAACGTCCTTTGTGTTAGTACGTGATTAGACGACATTATTATCCTACGCCCGTTGCAGTCCGCTTGTCAACGCGCCGGAATCCACACGGGACATGGAAACGGGACGTAGCTAGCTATTCTCATTCTCATCCAGACGGTTTTTTGAAAAAGGGCACGCCATTTTCAATCGGATGGATTCGGCCCTTGGGCTTCCGGCTTCATCATGCGAAGTTGATGGTCAGTGAGGATTCGAAACCCGACAGACCGAAACATGGGGACAGGACGAGCAAAAGGGGACACTCTACTTTTTTCACATGGCGGTGAGCGACGGAAAGCGGCGCAAACGCGAACGAGCTGCGTCCCCGTTTCGACTCCCGATATCATTCGACGTGAAAAGATGCAGGTTTCGTTGCCCATGCCGGGGGCCCTTGGTCTCGGAATCTGAACCAGCACCCCCCCCGCGCGCAGACCGAAGGGACGTAGCTAGCCCCCGTTTCCGCCCGCACGGGTTTCTTGCACGTTGAATCTGGAAACTGGTGTCATCCCCTCGCACGAGCCGGCCGCCGTGGGTATACTGATCGTTGCTGGGTGTCCGTCGGGGTCGCTCCTCGGCGGGCCAAACCGCACTGGGCAGAAAGGTGGAGGGCGCGCCGATGGCCACCGAGTGGTTCTATCAGGCCAAGGGGCAGCAGTGTGGGCCGGTAGCGTCGTCGGAATTGCGGCGACTGGCCGACGCCGGCGCCATCATGCCCGATACGCTGGTTTGCAGGGCGACCGCAACGCGCATGGCCGATGGCCGTTGGGTGCGGGCCGAAGAGGTCCAGGGGCTATTTCAGCGATCCGCGCCCGCGTCTCCACCTTCGCCGGCCTCGTCTCCGCCGCTGCCGGAGTCGGACACGCCAAACAGGAGCATCGGCGGCGAGAGTTCGATTCGCCACGGCCTTCGCGCCGCGGCAGCCGGCGAATTGCCGGAGAAGCCGGAGCGGATCTGGCCTCTAACTTGGGCGGCGATCATCGTGGGCTCCGGAACCGTCTTGCTTGTGTTGTGGGCCTTGGTCTTTCGTGGTGATAGCGCGCGGCATGAAGAAGCCAACTTGAGCAAACCGGCGGAGGAAAGAGAAGTCGTTTGGACCCCGGATTCCCGCATTCCGCCGCCCGCCGGCAACTGGTGGGACGAGGATGTGAAGCGCGCTCAGGCGGCGGTGGCGCCTGCGGCACCTTCCGCGCCCAGCGTCTCAGTCAAGCCGGGACTGGCGGAATCGAACCCCCTCCCGGCGACTGACGGCGTCACAGCCTTGGATTTGGCGGACCTCGCTGAACTGGTGGGACCATCGGTGGTGCAATTGAACGTGAGGGGCCCAGAGACAGCGGCCACCGGAAGCGGATTCGTCCTCGACAAACAAGGCACCATCGTCACCAATTACCACGTGATTCAGGACGCGACCGAGGGCACCGTCGTCTTTTCCGACAAGACGAGCGCGCCGATTACCGGATACCTGGGCGCGTGGCCCGAGAAAGATATCGCGATTGTACGCGTGGAATGCCCACCCGACAAGTTGCGCCCTCTTCGCCTTGCAACGTCGTCACCACGACAAGGTGAGCGGGTAGCGGCGTTCGGGAGTCCGCTGGGACTCGCACAATCGATGTCGGAGGGAATTGTCAGCGCGGTGCGTCAGAGCGAGGAGCTTGGGACCCTTGTTCCGATGGAAGTTAACGCACTCTTGATCCAAACAACAACGCCCATTTCACACGGAAACAGCGGCGATCCGCTAGTGGACATGAAGGGCATGGTTGTCGGTGTTAACACGATAACCTTTCAGCCACTGGGTGGAGAGAATCTGAACTTCGCCGTTGCGGCGGCGGAGGTTTCGCCGCTTCTCTGGGGAAAAAGTAAGAGCCCCTCGCCGTTGCCAGTAAACGACACGGGGCAGTCGACGGTAAATGGAGTGCGCCGGATTGTCGGCCGAGGTTGGGCCCACGTGATCGCCGGCGACCTTGACGAAGCTATTGCCGATTTCACCGAGGCCATCCGCCTCGACCCCGAACATGCAAAGACCTACTGCGTCCGGGGCGTCGCCTACGCACGCAAAGGTGATTACGACCAGGCCATCGCCGATTACACCGAGGCCATCCGGCTCGACCCAAAAGATTGGGCGGCCTATGGCGGCCGGGGCATCGCCTACCAGTGGAAACACGACTACGACCAGGCCATCGCCGATTTCACCGAGGCCCTCCAGATCAACCCCAATATTGCGGGGGCCCACTGCGACCGGGGCAACGCCTACGTAGGTAAAGGTGACTACGATCAGGCCATCGCCGATTACACCGAGGCGATCCGGCTCGATCCGGCGAATGGTGAGGCATATTGGAACCGCGGTCTGGCCTATCGAACCAAGGGCAAGCTCTCCACTGCGCAGAGGGATTTTGCGCAAGCAAAGAAGCTCGGCCACAAGCCGTAACGCCAACGCGAGGGATTCCGGCAATATGGCAACAAGAACTGCGAGGGGAGGCTGGCTGCTTCGGCGCGCCTGGTTGGTACTGGCGATTGTTGTCGTTGTGGGACCATCCTGTGATGGACCGGTTTCAGAGCAACACGTCAGCACCCAGCCAGCGACCGCACGTGAGGAGGCGAGTCAGAGATCGCCAGTCCGTTCTTCCGCCCTGCGGTCCGTGGGATACGACGAAGACCAACAAACCCTTGAGATCGAGTTCACCAACGGTGCCGTGTATCGCTATTTCGACGTGCCGGCCGAAGTCTACCGCGGGCTGATGGCCGCCGAGTCGCATGGTCGGTACTTCCACGAGCACGTGCGCAGTGCGGGATACCGATACCAAGAGATGAATTGAAGATCGGCGGGCAAGCCCCGGCGACACGGATCGGGCAGGTGGTCGCCTTTCCTGCCTTATGGCGACCCTGCCCGGTCCGGCCCGAGCAGAAAGGCAGGATCATGGCGCGTGTCAGCATCGAAAGTGTCAGCACGGACTCTCGCGGCGAACATGCAATTGCTGCCCGAGTCCGGGAGATGGCGAAGCGCGTTCAACAACTGCCCGAGGAGGTCGTTGTTTCCTTTGCGCTGCCTGACGCCAAAGCGCGGGCTTCACAACTGCAACGACTTGCGAGCGAAATATTCGTCGGCCTACTACCGCTGGTCAGTTGGATTGAGCGACGCCGCCCTCCCGGAACGGCCGATCTTGTCACTCGGCGGCTGGTCGACGCAACGAATGAGGCGGTGGCCTGTGTTGGTTCTGAGATCCCCGAGTACGCTGGCGGCAACATCTCGCGGCCAACCGGGCCACCTTCTCCTGGCGCTAAACGCACTGCAAGGCTGGTGGTGATGGCGCGGCTGCTGGCTGCCCAACTGTGCGGCTGGGCTGGGGATATCGAAGTGGAAGAGGCGAGTCGGATAGGTGGCAACAGTCAGACCAGGACCGTAGTGGTTGAGGTAGGCACGAGCCTTCAAGGCGAGCCTTCGGATGATTCAAGCTGGGTTGGGGCCAGCACGCTCTGGCCCGAGCATTTCGAGACATGGCGTAAGGCGAAGGCATTCTTGAAGAAGCACCCAGAAATCCGAACCCGGCACCCCCGCGAGAATCGCTGCCAGATTCACGCGGGCGACTGGGCAATGTATTGGGCAGGGCAGGACAAAAAGGGGTTCGACGCCCTGGACAAGAAGGGCGAAGGGCTACGCTCGATTGCGGATGACCCCAGCGTGTCCGGGGAATTCCTGGCCCAGGCTGAGGAACGGGTTGCAAGACTCCGGGCCGAGAAGCGGAAGACGGCGGGACCGTAGCCTTTCTACTGACACACTTACTGACATTCTCCCTGCAAGAGCCCCGTGGAAACGCGGGGTTCTTTCGTTTTCTAGTGACATGGCAGCACACGCTTTCTTGTCCTCTAGGAGAATTGGCAGCATGAAGACTGCAAACCCTAAACCTGGACAGTCAGGACAGACACGGGGCGTCGTCCGCCGGTTGCTAGCCGCCGTCGAGAAGTCGATCAGGGCGGCTCGCGAGGCGGAGAGGGCCCGCGCTGAACTGCTCGCCATCGTCAAGAAAGGACGCCAATCTTGAAACACGGACCGGAAAACCACCGTCCCACCGCCCCCGGTGTAATAGAGGCCGGGCCTGTCTACACGCTCGCCGAGGTGCAGCAACGCCTGCAACTAGGGAGCCACGCATTGAGAGAGGCCCGCAGAGCCGGGCTGAAAGTGCGTCGTATCGGACGCCGCGGCTACGTCCTTGGCCGCGACCTCATCGAGTTCATCGCCAACGCCGCAAAGTAGAGGGCCGATCCGATGGACTGCCGATTCTGCTGCGTCCGCCCGGCTGTCTACGTGGCTATGCCCACCGTGTTCGGCCCGGCCGACCTGTGCGAAGTCTGCGTCGACCGCTACCGGCGGTATCTCCGACGGCGCAAGCCGCGAAGAACCCCCCGTTTCGTCCTCCGCCCTCGCGGTTCCAGCCTTGGGTCTTAATTCCTCGGCTCGATCCGCTCCTTCCCCATCCACGGTCGCAACGCCTCGGGGACGACGACCGAGCCGTCGGACTGCTGGTAGTTTTCGAGGATGGCAATCAGTGCGCGGCTGATGGCGATGGCGGTGCCGTTGAGCGTGTGGACGAAGTGGGTGCCCTTCTCGCCTTTGATCTTGTACCGGGCCCCGAGACGCCGGGCTTGATAGTCGGTGCAGTTCGACGTGCTGGTGACTTCGCCGTAGTCGCCCCGGCCGGGCATCCAGGCTTCGAGGTCGTACTTCCGATACGCCGGCCCGCCGAGATCGCCCGTGGCCGTGTCGACGACGCGGTAAGGAATGCCCAAGCCGTCGAACAGCCGGCACTCCATGTCGCGGAGGTGTTCGAGCATCGCGTCGCTCTGATCCGGCAGCGTGAAGGCGAACATCTCGACCTTGGTGAATTGGTGTACTCGGTAGAGTCCGCGTGAAGCCCTGCCCGCGGCGCCGGCCTCGGTGCGGAAACAATGGCTCAGACCGCAAATCTTGATCGGCAACTCGTCGGCGTCGACGGTCCTTCCCGCCAAGAGGCCGCCCAAGGGAATCTCGGCCGTCGCGACCAGACTCAGGTCGGTGTTCTCGATGCTGTAGATCTGCGTCTCCGGGCCCCGGGGAATGTAGCCGGTGCCTTGCAGGACTTCGTTTCGGGCGAGGTCGGGCGTGGTCATCGGCGTGAAGCCCTCGGCCACGAGCGCCCGGACGGCGTATTGCTGCAAGGCCAGCTCCAGCAGCACCGCCTCGTTCTTGAGGAAGTAGAACCCGTGGCCGGCCACCCGGGCGCCGGCCTCGAAGTCGATCAGGTCGAGCTTCTCGGCGAGTTGGACGTGGTCCAGCGGCGGGAAATCGAACTCGGGCAGGGGCGTGGGACCCTTGGCCAGTTCGAGATTCGCCTTATCGTCCACGCCGACCGGGGCCTTGGGGTGCGAAAGGTTCGGAATCCCGCTTGGCAGCGCGGCGAGCGTCGCCTCGAGATCGTCCAACTCGGTCTTCAACCGGCCGACTTGCTCGCGGAGCCGGCGGCCTTCCTCTTTTCGGGCGTCCCGCTCGGCCGGGTCCTTGGCCTGGCCGATCGACTTGGAGACCTGGTTGGCCAGCCGGTTGGCCTCCTCCATGTCGGCCTGCTTGGACCTGCGGAGCGTTTCGAGTTCGACGAACCGCGCGACGTCGGCCGCGACCCCCCGATTCCGGCAGTTGCGTTGGACCAGTTCGGCGTTTTCGACGATGAATCTTCGGTCAAGCATGGCTGGGGCAAGCCTCGAATGCGTAGGTGTAACGACGGGAGGTGGTTAGCGAATGGCGAAAGCGGAAAGGCGATGCACCGGTGGCGGGGCATTTGCGTAGGGTATCCCTTTGGAGCACTTTGTGCAAAGGGGTGCCCGGCCTATCTTGTCTTGGCTACCTTTGCATGGTCTATTGACAGTTTTGTCTCGGCTGGCCCACGATGAAGTTTCCCCGTCTACTCCCATGTTCCCCACCGTCGACGGTTCCGTCTCGTTTCCCGAACTCGAACAACGCATCCTCGGTTTCTGGAAAGATCGGCGGATCTACGAGAAATCGCTCGCCGCGCGCGAGGGCTGCCCGGAATTCGTCTTCTACGAAGGCCCCCCGACGGCCAACGGTCTCCCCCATCCGGGCCATTGCCTCACCCGAGCGATCAAGGACCTCTTTCCCCGCTATCGGACGATGCGAGGGCAGCTCTGTCGGCGGAAGGCCGGCTGGGACACGCACGGGCTGCCGGTCGAGGTCGAGGTCTGCAAGGAACTGGGCATCCATAGCAAGGAGGAGATCGAGGTGTTTGGCGTCGAGCCGTTCATCCACAAGTGCGTCGAGAGTGTCTTCCGCTACACCCGGCAGTGGGAGGAGATGACCGAGCGGCTCGGCTTCTGGATCCACCTGGACGACGCATACGTCACCTACCATCAGAGCTACATCGAGAGCGTCTGGTGGGCGTTGAAAACTCTGTTCGACCGGGGGCTCATGTACCAGGGGCACAAGATCGTCTGGT
>JAPLNP010000101.1 GCA_026401055.1 Planctomycetia bacterium | reverse complement strand
AGGAGGTCGAGCACCGTATCACATACATTCTCTGGAAAACACGGCGGCTATGACGTATTCAAAAAGAAGGCTATCGATTACCTTTTTTCGATGGGACTCGATATGCCGCCAAGCATCCGCGCCATCCTGAACAACGAACTGACGCGGCTTCAAAGTGAACCCTAACGTTGCATAAGATCGGCGGGTCAAGCGTTTGTCGGGATTTGATCGAGGATGTGCAACAGACGTGTTTGGATCCAGGAGTTGGCGCTGATCGTGAGCGTCAGGAGACCGTGGGGTCGGCTCAGGCGGCCCGCCCGCTGGAGCAGGGTCTTACGAAGCGTGCCCACTTTCTCGAACACCCACAGGCACGTCCGCTGAGCCGTTGTGCCTCGCGCGGGCTGGGCGGTTTCCATTTGCAGTTCCCTCGTCAGGTTGTAGGCGAATAGTCCGGCCAGCAGGTAGGTCTGATTGCCGTACAGCGTACGCACGGGCACGTAATCGAGGTGGCAATGGGATTTCAATTCGGCGAAGACCCCTTCCTGCGAGCCGCGTCCTTCGTGGAAGGCCGTCACCCGCTTGGCGGTCAAGGTCTTGTTCGTGATGATCACCTTGAACTCATAGCCGTACTCGTACGGTTCGAACAGATCCAACTGGATCGGACCTTTCTGCTGTTTCTTGGCACGGGTGCGGATGAACACGAACCGGAAACGCCGATCCCAGCACTGGGGTTTCCAGGCGGCCTCGAAGAAGTGGGTCTCGGTGTCCACGCGTCGCCAGCGTCGTCGCTGCTCGATCATTCTCTTGAGTTCCACGAATCGCTCGAAGGGGACACTGATCGTGAATTCGACACCTTGTCGGGCCAGGGTCCCGACGATCTTATCGCTGAAGAAGGCGCTGTCCATTCGGATTTCGATGAGGGCATTCGGCAGGACGGCCCGAATCGCCTCGATACAGGCCAGGACGAACGCTTCGGCTCCCTGCGAATCATGGACGTTGCCCGGGCGAAAGAGGAAATCGAGGACCTGTCCGGTCTGGGCGATCGTACAGAACAAGGGGTAGTAGCTGCGGGCTCCTTTCTTCTTCTTGTTGAATCCCACGGCCGTTCCTTCGGCCCGCCGCTGGGTGGAGAGCACGGAACCGTCGAAGTCCAACGTGACGCGGGCGGGCTGGAACGTCCGCAGGCCGTCCAGGACTCTGTCTCGCAGGAAGCGACGCAGCATTTCGACGCTCTGGGCCGTGGCTTGCTTGAGGACCCGACTGACGGTGGCCACGTCCGGAAGCCGTTGGAGTCCCAGGAGGCGTTGGACCAACGGATCGTCCCGATAGTAGCGGCCGTCCTGCAGTTCCCGGAATCCCAGCAGCAGATGGACGATCAACTGCAAGAACACGGTGGCCGGGGGAAAGACCTTCCTCCGAGCCAGAGGTTCGAAACAGCGGCGTAGCCGGCTCTTGAGGTCGATGCTCGCGAAGAACTTCTGGAAGATCACCAGCCCGGCGAACGAGGTCAGGGTCTGGTCCTCGAATCGTAATTGGGGGAGGGCATGGACTGTACTTCGAACCTCGGATCGGCGATACTTCATGGTGGACCTCCTTGTGCTCTGCCTTGGGTGGTGGTACGTTCAAAGTATAGCTAAGGAGGTCCGTTTTGTCCATAACAAAAATCGCGGAATCGCGCAGAATATTTCCGGTTGCGATGAAGATGTGAAGGCCGATCAGGACTTCACCTTCGGTGAGATCTACGAATCGCTCCCTCCGGCGTGAATTCGTGGCTTTTCGCCGATGCAAATCGCAGATCCGTGAGATTTGTCCGATTGCGGTATGCAATCAAAGGGTCTATGCACAGTACGAGTGCGTGACTGCGTCTTGTGGCGGACCAATCTGGATCTGTCATGCTGAGCGAAGCGAAGCATCT
>JAPLNP010000486.1 GCA_026401055.1 Planctomycetia bacterium | reverse complement strand
CGAGTCCCACGCCAAGCCCGAAGTTCAAGCCGCCGCCCGGGTGACCGTACGATACATGAACAACCCACGCTTCGACAACCTCGACGTCGAACTGCCGACGACCGTGGCCATGCTCGACGTGCTGGTGGCCGGGGGCGTCATTACCGCCGACAACCGGGCCGCCATCAACGCCCTGGCCGACGTGACGGTTCCCCTGCCCGCATCGCTGGGTTTCGGCCCGATCCTGCCCGGCCACATCCTCAAAGCGAGGGCCCTCTGATGGCAGAACCGCAACGCTTGACCGCGGCCCAACAGGACGCAACCGGCATTCAGGACGCCGCCTTGACCGCCGGGGCCAACATCGCAAGCGCCGAAATCGACAACCGCGACGGCCGCTTGACCCGGCTGGCCCTTGTCGCCGAGTGGATCAACGCCGGCGCGGCCACCGCGGGTGGGCTCATCAATGCGCACCTGATCCACGCGCTGGACGGCAACTACGAAGACGGCGCCGCCGCGGTTGACCCGCACACGACCCCCGCGGCCATCTTCCGCGACAACGCCGGCACCGGCCGGCAACGGCAGGCCGAGATCGGGATCCCGATCGGGCCATTCCGTTTCAAGGTGCTTTTGGTGTCGGAATTGTCCCAGAACTCGACGGTCCGATTGGCCGCCTACCGCTACGCCCTAGAACGATAGACCACAATGGCTTGGCAATTCGACGGACAAGACGACTACGCTGCCTTGGCCGACGCGCCCGCGCTCGCCTTTCCAGAGGGCCCATGGACCGTTTCCGGTTGGTTTTGTCGGACGAACAACGCGGGGGCGTCGTATCAGTCCCTAATGAGTTGGGGGGGTTACAGCGGGCAAAACTCGTTCAATTGGCGCATTGCTGAAACAGACACGCCAACCTATGCCAACCAATTAGAATATAGACTGCGCGACGTTGACGACATGCCCACCTACGCCTATTCAGGCGCGGAAACCATGCCCGTGGGCCTTTGGCGTCACATTCTCCTATATCGAAGTGGGACGAAGTATTTTCGGCAGTACGTTGACGGCGTTTTGCAGGGGAGTAGCACCCGATCCGGCTTCTATTATATCGACCGCCCCGACGCTTTGGTCTTCGGCGCGCAGAGCGACCTTGCCGCGGGAACATTCTTTCCGGGCATGTTGGCCGAGTGGGCCAAGTGGAATCGGGCGTTGTCCGCGGCAGAAATCGCCGTCCTGGCCGCCGGCGCGACGCCCGACTGGTTCGCCGCTGGTTTGGCGTGGTATCTCCCCATGCGCAAGGATTCCGTCGAACTGGTCCGCAATCTCCCCGTCAAGCTGATTGGCGCCGCCATAATCGACCACCCGCGACGTTTTCAGCCGGCGCCAATGGGGTGGGCCGCCAGAGCACAGGGGGTCGGCGAGTGATAGGGATTCACGTCAAAACCCGATCCTATGCCGAACTGGCCCGCAAACGGGCCAAGGATGCGACGTTCCGCAACCTCAATCACGCCGCCGCGTCGCTCCGCTTGACCGCGCAGCGCAGCTTGCGAAAACGCAAGCGGCCGTCGGCGCCAGGACAGCCCCCGAGCAGCTTCACCGGCCGGCTCCGCAAGTCGATCCTTTACGCCGTCGATCGGCCGCGGGATTACGCCGTGATCGGACCGTCCCGCAACCTGATCGGCCCGGCTGGTCAGGAACACGAACCCTGGGGCCGCGTTCGTAGAGAAACCTTTGTCCCCAGGCCGTTTATGGGCCCGGCCCTCGAAAAAATCCGCCCCCGGCTGGCCCGCTTGTGGGCCGGCTCCGTCCGATAGAAAGGAACCGCCACCATGGGAATTCGGCTCGGCTTTCAATGTGCGATGTACTACGGCCCCGCCGGCGCACCGGCCCCCAACCTCTTGGAAAACGTCAAGGACGCCAAGTTCAACTTGGAGAAGACCGAGGCCGACGTCACCACGCGACGGTCCAACGGGTGGGAGCAAGTGGTCGGGGTGCTTAAGAAGGGCTCGGTGGAATTCGACATGATCTGGGATACCGAGGACCCGTCCTTCGCCTACTTTCTCAATGCGTGGCTCAACGACACCGCCGTGGCCATGAAAATCCTGGACGGCGTGGGCGGCTCCGGCTTGGACGCCGCCTTCTCCGGCCTCAATATCGGCCGCGACGAGACCTTGACCGAGGCCGTCACGGCGAGCGTGACCGTCAAGCCGTCGTACTCGAC
>JAPLNP010000202.1 GCA_026401055.1 Planctomycetia bacterium | reverse complement strand
GAGGAGGCGGGCGGAGGGGTTCCGCAAAAAAAGAGTGAAGTGAATCTTGGCGGACTGGGCGGCTTCGATGTCAGGGCTTTCGGCGAAGGCCCGATCGTCCGCGGCGCCGGAGGAGTCGGCTCGGGCGAGGGCACGGGAGTGGAGGCGGGCAGTGGCGGCGCGAAGAGTGGTTTCGGCGGCCGCGGCTCCGGACATCGCGAGGAGATGCTCGGCGCGTTCGGAGGCACCAAACAAAGCGAGCGCGCCGTCGCCGCCGGATTGAATTGGCTCGCGCGGCACCAGAACGCCAACGGAAGTTGGAGCCTCGACTACCGCTACCGCTGCAAAGATGGCTCCTGCAAGGGAGTCGGCTCCGTGGCTTCGGACGCCGGCGCCACGGGCATGGCGCTCTTGCCCTTCTTGGCGGCGGGTCAAACGCAAAACACGAATGGCCCGTACAAGAACACCATTCACAAGGGCCTGGCGTGGCTCCTGAAATACCAAGCGAAGAATGGGGATTTGTCGGCCGGATGCCAAAGCACGATGTATTCGCACGGCATTGCCGCGATCGCCCTGTGCGAAACCTATGGAATGACCAAGGATGCCCGTTTCGGTCGCGCCGCGCAGTCGGCGATCAATTTCATCGAAGCGGCGCAGCATCCCGAATCGGGCGGCTGGCGCTACGTCCCCGGCGACGTCGGCGATACTTCCGTCCTGGGTTGGCAGATGATGGCGCTCAAGAGCGGTCAGATGGCTGGCTTGCGAGTGAACTACCAGGCATTTGCGGGGGCCGAAAAATGGCTGCAATCCGTGGCCGGAGGCGATCACGGCGGTTTGTTCTCCTACGTTCCTCAACGGGTGCCTTCGCCGGCCATGACCGCGGTCGGCCTCTTGTGTCACCAATATCTCCGAATGCGTCCCGATACTCCGGCGATGATCGAGGGCACGCAGTACCTTATGGAGAACCAACCCACGCAGGACGATCGGAACTTCTACTATTGGTACTACGCCACGCAAGTGATGCACAACATGCCGGGACCGGACTGGGATACGTGGAACCGGGCGATGCGGCGACTGCTGATCACCTCACAGGCCACGACGGGTTGCGCCACCGGAAGCTGGGACCCCGACGAGCCCAATCCCGATGCGTGGGGACCCCAAGGCGGCCGACTGATGTTGACCAGTTTTGCCACGTTGACGCTCGAGATCTATTACCGGTATCTGCCGCTGTTCCAGCTCGATCAGCCAGGCAAGCCGGCTCGTGACCCGGCGCCATCAAGTAAAGAACCGCCGAGTCCGAAACGAGAAGCACCAAACCGGCCGGGCGGCCCCGCGTGAGCAATCACTCTGGGGCCACCCGGCCCGCTTCGCTAGAAATCAATGCGTTGCGGCCCGTCGGCGGCGACGTAGTGTCGGGCGATGGGGTGCTTGTCCATCCACGCGCGGACTTCGAGCGTCCGCCACGGTCCGGAACCTTTGCCGCCGCCGTTGTCGTTGTCCCAGAGCCAGCGGGGCGTGGGCCAGAGACAGTACCGCGGCGCGACCGCTCGATAGAACTCCTCGTCGACGCCGTTCTGACCGTGATGGGCCATCTGGACGTAATCGGCCCGCAGACGCGGCCGGTACGGCGATTGCACCAACTTGCGCCCGCCCTCGGCGCCGAGGTCGCCGGTGAAGAGAATCGCCTTGTCGTGTCCGGTGACCCGCATCACGACGCTGGAGTTGTTGATGGCGCTTCCCGTCGTGATTTCCGGGTTTCTGATGCCGAGGATCTCGATCTGGAGGTTGTCCAGACGCAGGGTCTGGCCGGGCGTGAGTTCGAGCACCTCGCGGCCGGACTGCTTGACCGCCCGATTGAACGCTTGCGCCGGGCCCAGCTCCGACGGCTCGTGCTTTTCGATCCAGGCTTCCGGCGGCAGCGAGCCGTACATCCGGTCGATCGAGATTCCCGCCGGGTCGTTCAGGATCGCGGTCACGGCGTCGAAGTGGTCGGAGTGGGCGTGGCTGAGGAACCAAGCGTCGACGTGGTTGCCCAGCGTACCGAGTAAGCCCCGCAAGTAAGGCGCGTCGCCGGTCGTTCCACCGTCGATCACCATCACCTTGCCGCCGGCCGTCCGGAGCACGTAGCCCATCATCTGCGAGGGCGTTTGGGACGCCAGTTGCCACAATGTGAACCCACCCGCCCCAGGTTCCGGGTCGCCGGCCAGGCACGCCCCCGGCAGCAAGCAGGCCGCGGCGACGAGCGTGGCGATCCGCAAAAACGTCCGACGATCCATGGCGTGGTTCATGGGGGCGACCTTTCTCAGCCGGTTTCAGAGGTAGGGATTCCGGGCCGACGCGACGCCGGCGATGCCGACGACGATTCTACCCCGGGCGAGGCGGCGCTGGGAAGCGACGTCGCCGTTTGCCCGAGCGGTGCGATGCCCTTCCATGGGGGCCACTCCGGCGCCGACCGACGAGTTCTCCAGTGAGTCCCTCGTCGACGAAACCGCTGTCTACAACGACACCGGTCCCGAGGGTACAATGGGTAGTGTGGGAGTCGAGCCGCCGCGGGCGACCCAAGGGTGTGGCGGGCCGATTCACCACGCCCTTCGTCCCTCGGGGCGTGCCACCCGACGCCAGGCAGACCATCAGAACCGATGAGAGAGATGACGATGAACGAGCTTTCGATACCACGACGCGACTTCCTTAGGGCGACGGCGGCGGGAGCGGCCGGCGCGATGTTCGCATGGCCCGGGGTCGCCACCGCCGCTTCCGACACGCTTCGCATCGCCGATCCGTTTCACGGCGCCATCCTCAATCGGCGGCAGGGGACCGAGGTTGACGGCGGGTTGAAGATCGTGGTCACCGGCGAAGCGCCCGTCGACCAGCCGGTCACCGTCAACGGCGCGGCGGCCGCGCGTTCGGGCAAGACGTTCACGGCCGACGTCGTGCTCCGCAAGCAGGAGACGGACATTGTCGCCCGAGCGGGCGCCGCGGGCGGCCCGGAGCATCGGGTTCGCGTTGTATGGGACCGCTACTCGCGCCCCCGATACCGTTTCTCGGTCGACGACAACAGCTTCTTTCTGCGCGACATCGCTCAGAAGAACTATGCCTCGCTGTTCGACTGCTTCTATCTCAAGACGCTCAAGGACCTCAGCGCGAAGTACGGCACCAAGTTCGTCTTGAACATTTATTACACGACGGGCGACGACTTCAACCTCACGCAGTTTTCGGACCGGTATCGCAACGAGTGGAAGGACAACACCCAGTGGCTCCGCCTGGCGTTTCACGCCCATGCGAACGAACCGGACCGGCCCTACCAGGACGCGCCGGTCGAGAAGCTCATCGCCGACTTGGATCAGGTGGCGGAGCAGATTCGCCGTTTCGCGGGCGACGAGGTCTACACGCCGCCGACGGTGATCCATTGGGGGATGACGCGGCCCGAGGCGTTCAAAGCCTTGGCGGGTCGCGGCGTCCGCGTGCTCAGCGGCTATTTCTGCCCGGGGAAGGACGGCTGGGACGTCAACTACCGCATGGACGCGGCGCGGTCGGAGTATCTGTGGCGGCACGACGCCTTGATGGATTTCGACAGCGGGATCGTGTTCTCGCGCGTGGACATCATCTGCAACGGCACGCCGCTGGACAAGATCGTGCCGACGCTCGAGCCCGTAACGAAAGATCCGAACATGGCGGAGGTGATCGACATGTTCACGCACGAGCAGTATTTTTGGCCGTTCTACGCCGGTTATCTTCCCGACCATGCCCAGCGGCTGGACGCCGCGCTGCGGTTTGTGACCGAGCGGGGCTACAAGCCGGTTTTTTACCACGAGGGCTTCCTACGCGGCAGAGAGTAGGGAGAGTCGAAGCCGCCGATGTACCGGCAGGGTTCGCAAACCACTGCCGCGTCGAGTCACCAACTCGGCCGGAACCCGATTCGACCGGCGGCCGAGCCCCCCAGCACCTTTGACACTCATTCAGCATGTCATTCCAACCGGGCGTTGACACCCAGGAGGCAGCGGTGCGATTTCGAAATCCGTTCGATCGGGCGGCCTCGCGCCAGCCCTTCGCTTATCGCGCGCGGGAAGATATTGTCAAGAGATCGACAACGCCGCCGAGTCGTCGTGAGGCGTCATTCCCACCAGGGATCCCGCTAATCGTTTTCCTCTTGCTGAGCCTGTTTCTCGCGAACAACAGTTGGGCCTACACTTTCCTGAGCACGGGCCTTTATCATTCCTATAATGATTTGGCTCCATGGGCGGACGATCTCCAAACCCAGAATCCGAATCTGGTGAAGGTGGTGCGGTACGGCACTTCCCACTTGGGAAACCCCCTGTTGGCAATCAATATCACCGTCGATCCCTCGGTCAACAATCCGGCCAAGCCGGAATTCCTGTTTACGGCCGGCATTCACGCTCGCGAGGTTGTCAGCTCCGAGGCCGCCCGCTCGATCGCCGAGAAACTGATTAACGGATACCGAGGCGGTGATCCGCTATACGTGAACATGCTTGCCACGCGAGACGTCTGGATCGTTCCCGATCTGAATCCCGACGGTCGCTTGGCCTTCGAGGCCGGGGCGAGCGCTCAGCGAAAGAACATGAACGGCGTGGACCTCAACCGCAATTTTACCCACAGATGGGGCCAATACCCGAACGATCAATCCACGTCATCAGACACCTATTGCGGCCCGACGGTGCTTTCCGAAAAGGAGTCGAGTTCGCTCTGGTCCCTATTGCACGAAATAGGCAAATTCAGCAATCTTCTTTGTGCCGTGGACTTTCATAGCGGCGCCCAGACCATCCTGCCGCCCTGGTCTTCTCCGATCGACAACCGAGATAATGCGGGCCAAATCCCCCCGGCGGTCCGAGAGAAGTTCAGCGCCTTGGTCAATACGATAATCCAGAACAACACCGCCCGCAGGTCGCTCAATCCCCTCACCCCCAAGATCGACTCGACGCGGTTGGATTATGAATCGTACGGCGCGTTGTCGGACAGCATTTACGAGGAGTTCAGCACGCCGCTGAGAACCACCTATGCGACGACCGAGGAACTCTACAGAGGTTCCTATATTGGTTCCTACCCCGATTCCTTTTTCTCCTATTTCAATCCCGTGACCGCAGCGACCCGCGATGCCGCCATCCAGAACGCGGTCGATTCGGCATTGTATGTGCTGAGCGACTCGGCCTTCGTTGTGCCCGAGCCTTCGACCTTCGTGCTGCTGGCGGCGGGCGGATTAGTGCTGCTGGCGCAGGTTCGCCGTCGTCGCCGCGCGTGAGACGTACCGCGAACTCTCAGTCGCTCTTGACCTCGATCCGCTTGGGCTTGATCGCCTCGGCCTTGGGGAGGCGGAGCGTGAGGACGCCGCTTTTCAATTCGGCGGCGATCTTGTCGGCGTCGACGGCCTCGCTGACGCGGAATTCGCGGTAGTAGTCGCCCACGCCGTACTCGCCGAAGACCAGCTCGCGGCCCTCGTGTCGCGGTGCGACCTTGCCGTGGACAATCAGATGCTCGTTTTCGAACCGGACCTCGAGGTCCTCGGGCGCCACGCCGGGCATGTCGCCCAACAGCACCAGTCCGTCGTCGTTCTCGACGATGTCGAAACGGGGCGTGTACGTTGCGCCGTTTCGGGTGGTCTCCGCGGTGCAAAGGTTCTCTTCACACTTCTTCTCAACTAATTGACTCATCGCCTGTTCTCCTTTGTTCTGTGAGCCTTGGAAAGGAATTGCGGGCAAGCGGCCCGGCCCGTCAGTCGATTTTCACCTCGATCCGGCGCGGCTTGGCCGCCGCGGCTTTCGGCAGCGTGATCGTCAAAACGCCGTGGCGGATCGTCGCCTGCACCTTGTCGGCATCGACCGGCTGGGGCAGGCTGAGGATCCGGGCGAACTCGCCGTAGCTCCGCTCGCGGCGATGCCAGGTGCCCTCTTCGATCTCGGGTACCTTGCGCGTGCCCTTCAGACTGAGCTGGTTCTCGCCCGAGACGTGGATTTCCAGGTCCTCGAGCGCCACGCCGGGCAGTTCGGCTTCGACGTGGAAGTTGTCGTCGTCCTGCCACAAATCGACCGCCGGAAAGGTCGGCGCGAACCGGCCGAGGCGATCCCGGTAGCCCATGCGGTCGAAGGCGCGGTTCATCTCATCATAGAACCGGCCCATTTCCGACCAAACGTCGTTGAACGGTTGCCATCGCGTCGCGAACATGACTGTCCTCCTCTTTTCCAAACACCAACGCTTCGTGTCAAAACCTCGCTCGATCGAGGCTCGGTCGGCGGCTGTCAAGTTGGCCGGTCGAGCCGTCTGTCAAGGGATCTTTGCAACGGGCGTGCCAATTCCGCGCGGTGGAGCACTGAGGAGCCTCGCGTCGCCCGATGTGGTTGCAGGGCAATGACTTGCGTCCACGCGGCCGGCGGCGTGGTTGACCGGCACGGCCGGCAAAATGTTCACTACCTTGCCACGACGAGCACCCGGACCGGCCTGAGCTTGCCAATCTGGCAGGGTAGAACGACTGCTCGCGGGCGCCAGCGGCAGCTTGTCTGCCGCTGCGGGAGCTCGCGGGGGCGGACAAAGCCGCCCCTGGCACCCATGCGAACATTCGCAACGCATGGCTCAATAGAAGAGTCACGCACGACCCAGCAACCGCCGGAGCCAACGCATCTTGGCCGGCGTGTAGGGCGGGTAGCGGAGATTGAAATCGCCCCGGGTCCCGCGCTGAAGGATCGCCTTGCGGTGGCTGAACGTCTCGAAACCGTGCCGGCCGTGATAGGCGCCCATGCCGCTGGGACCGACGCCGCCGAACGGCAAGCCCGGCACCGTCGTGTGCATCGCCACGTCGTTGATGCCGACGCCGCCCGAACTGGTTTCCCCAAGAACGCGATCTCGCAGCCGGGCGTCGTTCGAGAACAGGTACAACGCCAGCGGCTTCGGCCGCGAGTTGACAAACCGGATCGCTTCGTCCATGTCCTCGACCGCAAGGACCGGCAGGATCGGTCCGAACACCTCCTCTTGCATCACAGGCGCGTCGGGCGACACGTCGGCCAGGATCGTCGGCGGGAAGTACCGCGAGTCGGCGTCCCGGTCGCCGCCGAGGATCACTCGGCCCGTCGGCGAGCCGTCGTGCTCCAAGAGCCGTTCGAGCCGTTGGAAATGCCGCCGGTTGACGATCCGCCCAAAGTCGGCGCTAGCGCGCGGCTCGCGGCCGTAGAACCGTCCCACGGCGTCGACCATGGCGGCCAGCAGTTCATCGTGCCGGCGGCGGTCGACCAGCACGTAGTCGGGCGCGACGCACGTTTGACCGGCATTGAGAAACTTCCCCCAGACGATCCGCCGAGCGGCGACGGGAAGGTTCACGTTGCGGTCCACCAGGCAGGGGCACTTGCCGCCGAGTTCGAGCGTGACGGGCGTCAGGTGCCGCGCGGCCGCCTGCATCACGATCCGCCCGACCGCCGTGCCGCCGGTGTAGAAGATCGCGTCGAACGGCTCGGCCAGCAGTTCGGTCGCCCGATCGACGCCGCCCTCGATCAGTGCGACGCCGTCGCGGTCGAGGTACTCGCCGACTCGTTGAGCCATCTCGGCGGCGCTTGCCGGAGCGAGTTCCGACGGCTTGAGCACCGCGCAGTTGCCGGCGGCGACCGCGGCCACCAGCGGTCCGAGCGTGAGTTGCACGGGGTAGTTCCACGCCCCGAGGATCAGCACCAGCCCGAGCGGCTCGCGCTGGACCCAACTTCGCCCGGGCAGCGTCGCCAGCGGCGTCCGCACCCGCTCGGGCGTGAGCCAGCGGGCCAGACGCTTCCGCACGTAGCGGATTTCCGTCAGGAGAAACCCGATTTCGGTGAGCCAGCTTTCGGCCGGCGACTTGCCCAAGTCCTCGGCCAGCGCCCGGGCGAAGTCGTCCTGGTGCTCGACCAGCAAGGCCTCGAGCCCATCAAGCTGCCGCCGTCGCCACTCGATCGGCCGGGCACGGCCCTCGGCAACGCTCCGCCGCAGTCGGGCGAGGATCTCCGGGATGTTCGACATCGGCGTGGATGTCATCCTTTCCTCCTTCATGTGGGGGACGCCCATTACTCGTGCCCCCCCAAGAAACACAGATCCCACCTCTTGCAACTACCCACCGCACGGGTACAATGACGGCCAGTGTAGCGGCACTGTGGGGCCGGTGGTAGTCCGGAGTTCGGCGGTCAGACGCGATCACGAAGGAGCGGCACGATGGACAAACGATCGGCGTTTCTCGGCGCGCTGGCGTTCGTGGCCGCGGTTCTTGTGGCTGTGCCCGTTGACGCCGGGCTGGTGAGCGTCACGAATTACGCGAACAGCGGTAGCCTATGGCAAGGGTTTCCGGCCGACTTCAACCCCGATTGGCAGGGGGACACCGCGACGGTCGTCACCCGCCCGGTTGATCCGACCGAGTTGCTAATCACAGGCGGCATATTCGACTGCATATCCACTGTCGAATCCATACCCCATTGGACGGGCAGCATTCTTGATTTTGCCTATCTCGACATGTCGCCGTGGCAAGAGCAGAAGTGGACGGTCAACCGGCGTTCCTCGCGGGCAAGCGCTCGGGCGGCGACGGACGCCACCGTCGATTTTGCTGGCGACTGCCAGAGTGCGTATAAGGCGGATACGTCTGAAGGTTCCGCCGCGCTCGCCCGGTACGCCGCGGTTGTGACCGACACGGGCTGGCTGCTCGCCAACGGCTCCGCGATCGCCTATCAAAACGTCGATTTCGGCCCGCGGTCTTTCACGGCCGACGGCGTTTTTTCGGCCAACTGCTTTCGGGTCGCCGCGAACGGTTCGGTCTCGGCCTCGGGCAACACGGAGTTTTCGGCGACGTACAACCTGGAGCAGGACACGCCCTTCTCGCTCGACCTCGATCTGTCGCAGTGGGGCAACGCCGAGTTGGTATTCCAGGCCGTGGACGACGCCACCGACGAGGTCGTCTTCGCGTTTGAGACCGTATCGAGCATCACGCGGCACGTCGATCTCGACGGCATCCTTGCCGCCGGCGAATACACGTTCACGCTGAATGGCTCGGCCGACGCGGCGCTCGGCTCGACCGGCCGCCTGGACTTCGGCGGCATGGCCAGCTACGACGTGGCCTTGGATTTCCAGGCCGAAACCTATTGGGTCACCCATTACCCTCCCGGATGGCACGGCAACGACGTTCTGGTTATCACAGACGGTGGTGACGGTTGCGTTGTCTGGTTAACTGACCCGAGCTCGGCCGGTGCGAACTTTCTCATCCTTTCGGCCGACGTCATCGATGTCATCGCCGTGCCCGAACCGGCGACGATCGCGCTTCTGTTGTGGGGCGTTGTCGCTTTGCTCGTTGTCCGATACCGGTCGGCCCGGTAGACCGATCGCAAACGGCCCACGTTCAAGGGCTCTTCTTGCCCGCCGGTTCCGGGGCGGTCTTGATTCCGGCGTCCTTCCTGATCGATTCCACGTCGAGTTCTTGAATCCACTCGGGCAGGTTGTCGAAGACGCTGTGGAAGTTGTAGCCGCCGTCGGTCATTTCCCGAACAGCCTCCTCCTTCGTCCACCCTTGGACCGCGATCCGATACCAGGCGCACATGGTTCCGGTGCGATCCGCGCCGTGCAGGCAATGAACCAGAACCGGCGTTCGCTTCGGGTCGGTGACGATCTTGAGGAAACGGACGACTTCTTTCCTCTCCGGATGCCAGGCCTTCATGGTAATGTGCTCGTAGCCCAGTTCCGTCTTCCCGATTTCGTCGCGATCCGAATGGAACGAACGGAGACTGACCACGGTCTTGATTCCCATCTTCTTCAGATTCGTCATGCCTTGCTCGGTCGGCTGGGCACTGCGATACAGATTGTCGCTGACCTTGTGCAAGTTCGGCACGCCGTCGAGCTGGATGGGTTGCGCCCACGACGC
Organism: Planctomycetia bacterium; assembly: GCA_026401055.1. Lineage (GTDB taxonomy): Bacteria > Planctomycetota > Planctomycetia > Pirellulales > Thermoguttaceae > JAPLNP01. The sequence goes on along the minus strand of JAPLNP010000202.1, from coordinate 16,746 downwards.
GGGACGCTCTGTCGCGGGTTCGGCGGCGGCGGCCAGACTCGTTAGAGCGAGGCATACAGCCAAAGCGAGTGCGCATTTCATTTCATTCACACCTTCACTTCGGTCTTGCCGCCCAGGGCGTCCGGGTAGCGGCGTAGGATGGGGGCGATCACCTCGGCCAGAAACTCGTCGACTTGTTCCGGGGCGCGGCCGATGAATTTCGCCGGGTCGAGAGCGGCCTTCAGGTCGACATTCGAGAACGCTTTGTCGGCGGCCAATCGCTCGATCAGGTCGTTCCGGCCGCCCTGCTGCTTCACGACCGCGGCGGCGGCTTGGCTGTGGCGGCGGATACGCTCGTGCAGGTCCTGGCGATCGCCGCCGGCGGCCACCGCGTCCATCAGGATGTTCTCGGTCGCCATGAACGGCAACTCGGCCTCCAGGTTCGCCGCGATCACCCTCGGGTACACGACCAGCCCGGCGGTCACGTTCTGGTACAGGATCAGCACGGCGTCGATCGCCAAAAACGCCTGCGGCAGGACGAGGCGGCGGTTGGCGCTGTCGTCCAAGGTGCGCTCGAACCACTGCACGGCGTGCGTGGCCGCGGCGTTGGACTCCAGGCTCATCGCGAATCGCGCGAGCGAACAGATCCGCTCGCTCCGCATCGGGTTGCGCTTGTACGCCATCGCCGACGAGCCGACCTGGTGCTCACCAAAGGGTTCTTCCATCTCCTTGCGATGCTGCAACAGCCGCAGGTCGGTCGCCATTTTGTGGGCGCTCTGGGCAACGCCCGACAGGACCGACAGGATTTGCGCGTCGACTTTGCGGGAATACGTCTGGCCGGTCACCGGGTAGGCAGCGTCGAAGCCCATCTTGCGGCAGACCAACTCCTCGAGCCGCCGGACCTTCTCGTGGTCGCCGCCAAAAAGCTCCATGAAACTCGCCTGCGTGCCGGTCGTGCCCTTCGCGCCCCGGGCTTTCATCTCGGCGAGCCGGTGCTCGATTTCGGTCAAGTCCAGCACGAGGTCATGCGCCCAGAGGCACGCCCGTTTGCCCACCGTCGTCGGCTGCGCGGGCTGCATGTGCGTGAACGCCAGGCACGGCAGGTCGCGGTACTCGGCGGCGAATCGGGCGAGCCGGTCGAGCACGCCGACGAGCCGGTCGCGAACCAGCACGAGCGAATCGCGCATCTGCAACAGCTCGGTGTTGTCGCCCACGTAGCAGCTCGTCGCCCCCAGGTGGATGATCGCCCGGGCGCCGGGACAGGCGTCGCCGTAGGCGTGGACGTGGGCCATGACGTCGTGGCGCAACTGGTGCTCGTAGCGCTCGGCGGCCTCGAAGTCGATGTCGTCGACGTGCTCGCGGAGTTCGGCGATCTGCTCGGGCGAGATCGGCAGCCCCAGTTCCGCCTCGGCCTCGGCCAGCGCGACCCAAAGCCGCCGCCACGTGCCGAACTTGCGCCGCGGACTCCAAATCGCGCTCATTTCGGGCGAGGAGTACCGGGTGATGAGCGGGTTTTCGTATTGATCGAGATCCATGATGTGAACCGGGAGTTGGAGTTGATATCCGTTTCTTCAGCGGCACAAACGCCCCCCGACTGCGTCGGCGGGGAACCGTGGATATGAGATGTTGGCGACCGTCAATCCTCCGTGTACGTCAGACCGTTGGCTTCGCACCAATCGACGGCGATTTGTTTGATCGCCTCGTCGCGGAACCGATACCATTCGTCGACGATCCCCAGGCGATGGATCGTGTCCTTGAAGTGGCGAACGCGCCCGAGCCGCGGATGACGCGGCTGAGTTCGTTCGAGATCGCGTCGTCCGGATACCTCTGGGAGAACTCGGCCATGATTGCCCATTCATGGATCTCGAACTTGTCCGGCAGCGCGACGTACTGATCGTCGTTGTCGAGGATATCGCGTGCCCGGTCGATGTCTTCCCGCTCCCAGTCGGCATACGCTCGCGATGGCTCCTCCTCAGCGTCCTGCGCGTTCTCGACGCATTGGAAGGCTTCGTCAGGCAATGAATGGACCTCGCCGGTTCGCTTGTCCAAGTACGTCGACCATTCCTCCATGATCATGTCCAGTGCGTCGACGATCGCGCTGAGCTTGACGGTGGCGGGCATGGGCACTTCTCTTGGCGTCATCACATGTTCGTCGGATCGTCGGCGTCGCCGGTTTGGACGAGGCGGTCCATCGCGGCGGCGAGTTCGTGGTTGTGGCTGGCGTCCCGGGCGTAGATGCGGCAGATGCGGCAACTGACCGGGATCTGGCGGAATAGCTCGCGGTCGTCCAGCCGCCGGATCTCCTCCGTGGCCGGGTCGTACAAGAAATTCTGGTCCGAGGTCGGCGTGTGCGTGCCGGGCCGATGGACGTGCCGGGCCGTGTCGACCTTCAGCGGCATGTCGCGAAGCTCCGGCGGCAAACGATCGCGAACCGCCGCCTCGAACGCCCGGGTGCTGCTGAAAATGCTGCTGTGCTCCGGTTCGCCGGGCCGAAAGAAGATCGTCCTCTGGCAGGCCATCTTCCACCGCACCTCGCGGCGCAGCAGGTGCTGCCACTCGGCGCCCAACGCCCTTAGCCGCGGGTCGTCGCTCCGCTGCCAGTCGGCGACGCGCACGAGGATCGACCATTCGGTCAGCCGCTGGTACTCGGCCAAGTGGTCCAGCGGGTTTCCGGGAAACAGATCGTGCTTGCTCTGGGCGAACACCTCCTGGAGCGTCAGGTCGATCGCCCGAACCGTGCGGTGGAAGTAGATCGCCTGGAACAACTCGCTGCGGACGGCGATGAACCGGACGAGGCCGGCCAGCCCCCGTTCGTGGATCGTCAGCCCGGCGGGCGTGAACGTGCTGTAGTGCAACAGGCGTTCGAGGTCGAACGATCGGGCGCTGTAGCCGGACATGTAGGCGTCGCGGAGGACGAAGTCCATGTTGTCGACCGTGTACAGCCCGCTGAACAGGCTCCGCAAGAACACCAGCCAGCGCGGCAGGTCGCCGACGGATCCGGCCTTGGGTCGGGCGATCAGCACGGCGACCTGGTCCGGGTCGAGCGTTTCGCCGTCTTCCAGGGCCCCGTTCGGGTTGCGGCGGATGCCGCGCAGCAGGTCGCCCAGCTCGCGCCGGATGATCTCGCCGCCGAGGGTCTCGTGGTTCAGGCCGTAGTCTTCGAGGAAGTGCTTGTCGAAGAAATGCCCGAAGGGGCCGTGGCCCACGTCGTGCAGAAGCGCGGCCATCCGCACGAGCGATTCGACGTAGCCGCGGCTGGGCACGCCGTCGCAGACGTCCGCGAGGCTGTCGTAGAGCGTCGCCACGGCCCGGCTGCCCAAGTGCATGGCCCCCAACACGTGCTGAAACCGGGTGTGCTCCGCCGAGGGGAACACCCACCATGCGGTCTGCAACTGGTGAATCTGCCGCAGCCGTTGCACCCAGGGGTGGTCGATGATCTGCTGTTCGGCGACCTCGCCCTCGGGCACCCCCGAAGCGGAGGTATAGGGGATGTACCCGTGAATCGGATCGTTGACCAGGCTTTCGCGTTGAAATAGATCCATGGAGCGAATTATGACGCTCTTGGGTCGAAACGTCCATAAACCCGGCCGAGCGGGGACAAGAATCCGCCCGCGGCAGGCGTCTCCGACGACTGTAGGAGGCGTCTCCGACGCCGACGAGCCTGTTCGCATCACCGTCGGCGAGGAACCGCCTCGCGCCGGTTGGCCGAATAGAAAGACGGGGTGGTTTGGGTTGAGTTTACAGGGCAACGGGTGGGTCCGGTAAACGAAAGCGGCAACTTGGGGAGTGACGATAATCACTTTCACCGGACCGACCTAGCGTCGATCGACGTTGACGATTACACTTCGGTTGCGCGTTTCATTTTAGGCAAACTTACTCGACTTTGTCGGCATTGCCAGGAGACTCATTGTGCGACGACTTTCACGGCCGGCGATGTTATTGGTCGCCATGATTTTTTTGATTTCCCCCAGGGGGTGGGCCCAGCAGGCGGGAGCCGATAGGCTGCTGCCCAAGACCACCAAGGGGGTGATTCTGATCACCAACACCGACGAACTCACGAAACATTGGGACGAGACCCAGTTGGGACAATTGATGAGCGATCCGGTGATGAAACCGTTTGCCGAGGACCTGCGGCGCCAGTTCCAGGACCGCTTGTCTCGGGTGCGCGACCGGCTGGGGCTGGCGCTGGACGATCTCAAGGGCGTGCCCGGCGGAGAAATGGCCGTGGCGCTGGTCGAGCCGGCCAAGGGCGAGGAAGCCGTGGCGTTGGTCGTCGACGTCACCGGCCATGTTCCGCAGGCCCAAGCGATGCTGGACAAGGTCGCCGCCAATATGGCCAAACAGGGCGCGAAGGAGACCCGCAAAGCCGTCGAAGGCACGACGATCCTCGTCTTCGATCTGCCCAAGTCGGAGGAGTTCTCGGCCAGCCAGGTCGTCTACTTCCTGTCGGGCAACCTGCTGGGGGCGGCGGACCATCAGGGCGTCGTCGAGGGGATTCTGAAGCGGATGCTGGGTCAGGCGACGCCGGAAGGCTCGCTGGCCGATCTGCCCGCCTACGGGGCCGTGATGAACCGCTGCCGCCAGCACGCCAAGGACGCCGTGCCGCAGATCCGCTGGTTCATCGAGCCGCTGGGCTACGTCGAGGTGGTTCGCGCCGCCACGCCCCAAGAGAAGCGTCGCAAAGGGGTCACCGTGCTGGACGTGCTTCGCGACCAGGGTTTTGCGGCGGTGGCGGGCGTCGGGGGGTTTGTCGATCTGAAGGTGGGCGATTACGAGTGCGTTCACCGGACGGCGATCTACGCCCCCAAGCCCTACCAACCCGCCCCGGCGCCGTATAAGGACAAGGTCTCGATGGACATGCTTACGTTGTCCAACCACCAGGAGTTTGCGCCGCCGGCCTGGGTCCCCAACGACGTCGCCGCGTGCAGCACGTTCTACTGGGACGTGCTCAAGGCGTTCGACAACGTCGGCCCGACCTACGATCAGATCGTCGGCGAGGGCGCGACCGGCGTGTGGGACGACACGTTGGTCAGCCTGAAGACGCAGGAGGATGGGCCGCAGATCGATTTTCGCGCCGATTTGTTCGTCCACTTGGGCCAGCGGGTAACCGTTGTGACCGACTACGTACTGCCGATCACTCCCACCAGCGAGCGTTTGCTGTTCGCGATCGAAACCGGCAACGAGGCGGCCGTCGCGGACGGCATCCGCAAGATGTTCAAGGACGACCCGGAGATGAACGGCCGGTTCTGGCCGGATAACGAGGGTCCCGCCGGCATCCGCAAGATGACGAAGGACGAACTGGCCATGAAGCACCGCTTGGCCGGCGGCGTGGAGATCTGGGAGGCGGTCGAGGAGCCGACGCGGCACGCGTTGCCCGCCGACCCGTTGGTGGATCTGCCGTCGATGACGCCGAAGAAGGGCGCCGCTCGGACGGGGCACAAGCCGCTTGCCGAGCGGGCAGAGGACGAGCAACTCTTGCCCCACGTGGCGGTGGCGGCGGCGCGGGGGCAGTTGCTGATCGCGTCGCACTACGATTTCCTGGTCGAGATGCTCGACAAGACAAAGACACCCGACCCGCTCGGCGAAAGCCTGGACTTCCGCGTGGTCGACGGCGCGATGAAGCAACTCGGCGCCGGCGAAAACTGCCTGCGGTCGTTCTCGCGGACCGACGAGGCGTATCGGCCCACCTACGAGTTGATTCGCATGGGCAAGATGCCCCAGAGCGAGACGATGCTGGGCCGCACGCTCAACGCGCTGCTGGGACCGCATAAGAAGGGCGCGGTGCGCGAGCAAAAAGTCGACGGCAGTCAGATGCCCGACTATCAGGTGGTTCGGCGATACCTCGGTCCAGCCGGCTTCTTTGGCACGGCCGAGCCCAGCGGCTGGTTCTTCGTCGGCTTCACGCTGAAGAGGTGACCGGCAGTGGCGTTCAACCGAGCCGCGACCGTAAGGGAGCGGTCTGGGCCACCTTACCACACCTGCTGGCCAGTCACTGACATCTGCTCCCTTACGGTCGCGGCTCGGTGTGGCTGGTCGACAGGCTGGTCGCCCCCGCCTCTTGCAGGCTGCGGCGCTCTGTGCCATACTGCGCGTTTTGCGTGTGCGGGCGGGGAGTGACCGGGAACGTGCAGATCTGGCCAGCCATCGACCTTCGTGGGGGAAAATGCGTACGACTCCAGCAGGGTGACTACGCCCGGGAAACCGTCTTCGGCGATGACCCGGCCGCCATGGCGCGGCACTGGGTCGGCCTCGGGGGGAAGCAACTCCACCTGGTCGACCTCGACGGGGCCAAAGCCGGACGGCCCGGTAATCTCGCCAGCGTCGCGGCGATCCTCCAGGCGGTCGACGTGCCCTGCGAACTCGGCGGCGGCATCCGCGATGAGGAGGCGATCCGCAAGCTCCTGGACTTGGGTCTGGCGCGGCTGGTGATCGGCACCTTGGCGATCAAACAGCCGGATTGGTTCCGGCGGATGTGTGCCCTGTTTCCGGGCAAGCTGGTGTTGGGGATCGACGCGCGCAACGGCCGGGTGGCCACCGACGGCTGGCTCGAAACGAGCGACGTTTCGGCGATCGACCTGGCGCGGCAGTTCGTTGACGAGCCGCTGGCGGCGATCAACTATACCGACATTGCGACCGACGGGATGATGACCGGGCCGAACGTGGCGGCGATGCGCGAGATGCGCGAGGCGGTCCGGGCGACGGTGATTGCCTCGGGCGGAGTGAGCACCGTCGAGGACGTTGCCCGGCTCGCCGCCGTGCCGGTCGACGGTTGCATCATCGGGCGGGCGCTGTATGAGGGCAGCCTGACGCTGCCGGAGGCACTTGCCGCGGCGGGGGTCTGACGACACTGACAGTACGGAAGGGTCATGCCCCTCCGAAGAGATCAAAGGAAGGTTCCATGGCGAAGTACCAAGTTGACGACATTCGCAACCTCGTTTTCTGCGGCCACGGCTCGGCGGGCAAGACCACGCTTCTCGACGCGCTTTTGAACCTCACCGGCGCGGTCAAACGGCCGGCGAGCGTCGACGACGGGTCGAGCATCTGCGACTTCGACGACGAGGAGAAGGTCCACAAGTACACGATCGAGGCGAAGCTGACCCACTTCGATCATGCCGGGAAGCACTTCCACGCGATCGACACGCCCGGCTATCCCGACTTCATCGGCCAGACGATCGGCGCGATGCGCGGCGCGGATACCGCGGCGATCGTGATCAACGCCCAGGCGGGCATCGAGGTGAACACGCGGCGCGTGTTCGCCGAGGCGGGCAAAGCCGGCCTGGGGCGGATGATCGTCATCAACAAAATGGACTCGGAGAACGTCGACTTCCCGGCCCTGCTGGCGAGTATCCGGGACCTGTTCGGCAAGGCCTGCGTGCTGTTGAACGTGCCGATCGGTCGGGGCGGCGATTTCAAGGGCGTCGTCAGCTCGCTCAAGGTGCCGGACGACACCGCCGGCGCGCTGGTCGATCCGGCCGAGATCAACGTGCCGCTGGTCGAATCGATCATCGAGGTCGACGAAGAGGTCATGGAGCGCTACTTCGAGGGCCAACAGCCCACCGACGAGGAGATCGGCCGGCTCATCGTCCGCGCGATTGCCGAGGGGGGCCTGATTCCCATGGTCTGCTGCTCGAGCAAGAAGGGAATCGGCGTCGCCGAACTGCTCGACGCGCTGGTGACGTGTTCGTTGCCGCCGGGGGCCAAGCCGCAAACGGCCGCGAACGCCGAGGGCCAGGAGGTCGAAGTGAAGGCCGACCCCGCCGGACCGCTGGTCGCCCAGGTCTTCAAAACCCGGATCGACCCGTTCGTCCAGAAGCTGAATTTCATTCGGGTATTCTCGGGCACGCTCAAGAAGGACATGACGGTTCCGGTGGTCGGGATCCGCAGGGGGGTTAAGGTGAGCCAACTGTTCGAGATCCAGGCCGCCGACACCGAGCCGATCGACGAGGCCGGACCGGGCGCGATCGTGGCCGTGGCCAAGAGCGAAGAGTTGGCGACCGGTAGTTGCCTGGGCGAATTGGCGTTGCCGCCGATCGCGTTCCCCCGCCCCATGGTCGGACTGGCCGTCACGCCCAAGAGCCGCAACGACCAGACGAAGCTGTCCGGGGCGCTGGCGAAAATCGCGCAGGAGGACTCGACGTTCCGCCGCGAGCTGGATCCGCAGACGAAGGAAACCGTCATCAACGGGATGAGCGAGTTGCACTTGCAGATCCTCCGCGAGCGGCTCAAGCGGCGCGAGAAAGTCGAGGTCGACACCAAGGAGCCGAAGATTCCCTATCGCGAGACGATCCAGACCAATGCCGAGGGGAGCTATCGCCACAAGAAGCAAACCGGCGGAAGCGGCCAGTTCGGCGAAGTCCACATCCGCATGTACCCGCTGCCCAAGGACACCAACATCGAGGAATACGCCACGAAGAAGCGTTTCCCCTCGCTAAGGGAACCGCACTACGACCCCGACTGGAACTTCCTCTGGCTCGACTCGGTCGTGGGCGGAACGATTCCGAGCAACTTCATGCCGGCGGTGGAGAAGGGGTTCCGCGATCGGCTGGAGCGGGGCGTGGTCTGCGGTTACCACGTGCAGGACATCTGCGTCGAGGTCCACTTCGGAAAGCACCATCCCGTCGACAGCAACGAACAGGCGTTCAAAACGGCCGCCTCGATGGCCTTCCGCAACGTCTTTCAAAGCGCCAAACCGGCCCTGCTGGAGCCGATCGTCAAGCTCGAAGTCACCGTCCCCGGCGCCAACGTCGGCGACATCAGCAGCGACATGTCGGGCCGGCGCGGCCGCGTGCTGGGCATGGGCTCCGCCGGCGGCGACATGCAGACCATCACCGCCGAAGTCCCCCTGGCCGAAGTCACCAACTACGCCCGAAACCTCTCCAGCATCACCGGCGGCCAGGGCAGCTACACCATCGAGTTCAGCCACTACGACGTCGTGCCCGGCAATATCCAAAAGGAAATCATCGAAAAAGCCGCGATGAAGGAAGAGGAAGACGACTGAGAGGTCCCTTGCCATGGCGTCCAACCCGCGCATCCTCGGACAACTGCCCGATCTGACCAGGCAGATCGTCGAGACGTACACGACCTCGGGCTCGATAAACCACCTCGGTTTTTGCCCGCTGCCCAGCTACGACAAGGTCATCGCCGCCACCGAAGATCTCAAGGAGATTCTCTACCCCGGTTATCGGCGGCGCAACCGGTTGCACATGGACAACGTGACCTACCACGTGGGCGACCTGATCGATCGGTTGCACGACGTGTTGACGTTGCAGCTTGCCAGGGCGTTGTGCCACGGGGCGGGCAAGAGCAAATCGTGCGACCCGAAGCAGCGCGGCGAATTCGAGCACCTCGGCCAGCAGAAGAGTTACGCCTTTCTCCAGCGTTTGCCGGGGATCCGTGAGTTGCTCGGCATGGACGTGCAGGCCGCCTACGACGGCGACCCGGCCTGCAAGTCGTTGGACGAGGTGATCTTCTGCTATCCCGGCCTGGAGGCCGTGACCGTGTACCGGCTCGCCCACGAGTTGCACGAGCTGGGCATCCCGTTGATTCCCCGGATGATGACCGAATGGGCCCATGGCCGCACCGGCATCGACATCCATCCGGGCGCGAAGATCGGCCGGCACTTTTTCATCGACCACGGCACCGGCGTGGTGATCGGCGAGACGTGCGAAATCGGCGATTGGGTGAAGATCTATCAGGGAGTGACGCTCGGCGCGCTGAGCTTCTCGACCGACGAGCACGGCCAACTGGTCCGCGACACCAAGCGGCATCCGACGATCGAAGACCGCGTGGTGATCTACGCCAACGCCACGGTGCTGGGCGGCGACACGGTAATCGGCCGCGATTCGATCATCGGCTCGAACGTCTGGCTCACCCGATCCGTCGAACCCAACGCAACCGTGAGCCTCGAGAAGCCGCAACTGCGGATCCACGGCCACGGCCGCGACGACTTCCAGCCCGTGCCGGCCAAGTAACGATTCTTCCGTTCGGAGAACCCCATGGCGACGTGGCTGAAGAGCAACCGCATCCAGAAGCTCGGCGGCGGTGTTCTCGAGCGGACCGGGCTGGCGTTGTGGTCGCGGCTGCAACTGGCCGGACTCGGCGCGCACAAAGACCCGGCCGTCGTGAAAATGCTCCGCCAGATTCACCGGGAGCGGCGTTCCCTGATGAGCGCGTTCGAGTTGTTCAACGTGTACGGCGTGGCCCGGGCGCAGGCCCGGCGACCCGGCGCGTTCGCCGAAGTCGGCGTCTACCGCGGCGCGTCCGCCAAACTACTGTGCGAGGTGAAGGGCGACAAGCCGCTGCACTTGTTCGACACGTTCGAGGGACTGCCGCCGGCCACCGAGCACGACCGCGGCGTTCACAGGCCGGGCGAGTTCGCCTGCAGCCTCGATGCGGTCCGCGCGTATCTCGACGGCTACGAAAACGTCCATTTCCACAAGGGCGTCTTTCCCGAGTCGGCCGTCGACGTCCCGGAAATGTCCTACGCTTTCGCGCATTTCGACGTCGACCTCTACGAGGGCACGTTGGCCTGCCTCGAATACTTCTATCCCCGCATGATCCCCGGCGGAATCATCCTGTCGCACGACTACGACCTCCTCGCGGGCGTCAACAAGGCGTTTTCCGAGTTCTTCGCCGACAAGCCGGAAGCGATCATCGAAGCGCCGACGACGCAGTGCTTGGTCGTGAAACTGGCGGCCGCGTAGGATTGGCGCGGAGAGGAGTGTCGCCTTTCGCTCCGCGAAAGTAGCGTTCAGTGGCCCTTCGCTCCGCGAAAAACCGCTACTTTCGCGGAGCGAAAGGCGACAATTCTTGATCCGCCGGTCCTTAGCCGCGCACGGTGCGTGCGAGCATACGCATGGACAGTCGAACCTGGACACTCCTGCTCAATACGGCGCTGCTGGCCGCCGCGGTCACGGCGATCAGCGTGCCGGTCGGGACGCTGCTGGCGTGGCTCCTGGCGCGCACGGACGTGCCGGGCCGAAGAATCGGCGTCGCCCTCTTGGCCGCCATGCTCTTCGTGCCGCTGTACCTTCAGGCCGCCGCGTGGCAGGCCGGCTTCGGACTGCAAGGATGGTACACGCTCGCCTTCGGCGGCCCCGTCTGGCTCGAAGGATTTCGCGCGGCCGTCTGGGTCCACGCCATGGCGGCGATCCCCTGGGCGGTGCTGATCGTCGGCATCGCCCTGCGGTTGGTCGAGCCGGAACTGGAGGAACAAGCGGCCTTGGACGGCTCGGCCTGGCAGGTGTTCGCCCGAGTGACCCTGCCGGGGACGTGGGCGGCCGTCGGCGTGGCCACGCTCTGGGTCGCCATCCTCACGGCCGGCGAGATGACCGTGACCGATCTGTTCTCGGTGCGAACCTACGCCGAAGAACTCTACACGCAAACGGCCATCGGCGCCGGACCGGGCGAAGCCTCGCTCGGCGTGCTGCCCGGCGTCGTGCTCACGGGTTCTCTGGTCGCGGCGGGCCTGGCGCTGTCGGCACGATTGGCCCCGCGCGACCGCCCGCCGAGCAGGCGGCGGCGGTTCGTCTATCGGCTCGGTCGGTGGCGCGTGCCGATTGCGCTGTTGGCCGCGGCGGGGTTGTTGATCCTCGTCGGCGTGCCGCTGGGCAACCTGATCTACAAGGCCGGCGTGTTGGTGAGCCAGACGGAGACGGGCCGGATACGCGAGTTCTCGATCGGGAAGTGCTTCTGGATCATCGCCGAGAGCCCGGGGCACTATCGCCGCGAGTTCGGTTGGTCGGCGGCAGTCGGGGTGATTGCGGCGAGCGTGGCGGTCGTGGGGGCGATTGCCCTGGCGTGGCCCGCCCGTCGCGGCGGACCCCGAGTCATGCCCGCCATGGTCGTGACGGCAGTCTTTCTGGCAGTGCCCGGGCCGATGATCGGCCTGGGGATCATCGAGGTGATGAACCAGCCGGACTGCCCGATCTTGGTGAAGCTCTACGACCAGTCGATTCTCGCGCCGGTGGCCGCGCTGGCGTTTCGAGGGCTGCCCTTGGCGACGTTGATCCTGTGGCACGCCTTCGCCACGCTGCCCGGCGAGGTGCTCGACGCGGCGGCGGTCGACGGGGCGGGGCCGATCGGTCGGCTCGTCCGGATCGCCCTGCCCAGCCGGCTGCCGGCCCTCGCGCTGGCCTGGCTGGTGGCGTTGGCCGTCGCGCTGGGCGATCTAGCCGCCAGCATCCTGGTCGTCCCGCCGGGCGTGACGACCCTTTCGATCCGGATATTCGGGCTGTTGCACTACGGCGTCGAGGACCAGGTGGCCGGGATATGCCTCGCCCAGGTAATCCTCTTCGCCGCGATCGCCGCCGTGGTCGGTTGGATCGTTCGACGGTGGGAATAGGCCACGTGTCTACCCCGCGACGGCAATCGGGCGGGCCTTCGTCGTCGGTTCGGGAACCGGTTTGCCATCCTCTCTTAGCGCTTCGATGTATAGCTCGATGGCCTCCTTCATCAGCGCTTCGGTCTCTTCAATGGTATCGCCACAGGCAATACAGCCCGGCAGATCCGGCACGTAGGCCGAGTAGTTCTCTCCCGCCGGCTCGTAGATGACGGTGTACTGTTTCACGGCTGATCCTCCAGTTCCGCCTGTTTCCAAATGCTCTTGAGTGTACCGATGGCAATGTCCTTGGCCAGTTGTCCCGCCACAACGACGGTTCCGCGCTTGGTCGGATGTTTCAGGACGCGGTGACTTCCCCGGACTCGACGCTGATACCAGCCATCGTCAGCAAGGCGTTTGAGGACGTCCCGCACTTTCATTATAGCGTTCCCGTGGCTCTGTCGGCTTGAATCAGAAAGGCGGCGAGAACGGCTGTACCACGCGTCCACCGGAGCGAGACAAAACCGTGTTCGTGGGTGTCTTGATCCGCCCACCCAGACTATCATACTTGCGTTCCACCCGGAAGTAAACCGCCTACACCCCCCTGTCGTCGCGGTCTTCGCGGGATTTGGTCCGACATGGGCGACGGAGTCACTCCCCATTTCCGGACCCGACAGGCAGACCGCCGCCGATTTCTGCTATAATAGGGGGACCGGCAGACCTCCAAGGAAACCGATTGCGTGCATGTTCGACCAACAATGCGTCTGGGGTTGGTGATCGCCGTTTGGCTCGGCGGAGGCGCGTGCGCGATGGGGATGGAACACGTCGTTCTGAAGCGCGACGGGCGGGAAATCCGGGTCGACGGCCGCGTGGTGGTCGAGGCCCAGGACGGCGGACTGATGCTCTTGGCCCGCGACGGCACGCTTTGGACGATCCCCCCCAACGAACAAGTCCGCCGCGACTCCGACGACACGCCCTTCACGCCCCTGGGGCGCGACGAATTGGCCAAGCAGCTCATGGCCGGGCTTCCCGCCGGGTTCGACGTTCACTCGACCGCGCACTACCTGATCTGTCACAACACGTCGCGAGCCTACGCCCAATGGTGTGGCGCGCTGTTCGAGCGGCTGTACATGGCGTTTACGAACTACTGGAGCCGAAAGGGACTGACGCTCGCGGAGCCCGAGTTCCCGCTGGTGGCCATCGTGTTCGCCGATCAGGCCTCGTACGCGAAACACGCCCAGGCGGAATTGGGCGACGCGGCCGGGTCGATCATCGGGTACTTCAGCCTCGAGACGAATCGGATGACGATGTCCGACCTGACGGGCATGTCGTCGACCGAGGCGGCCGGCGGGCGACGCGGCTCGGCCGCCCAGATCAACCAGATCCTCGCCCAGCCCGAGGCCGCCCGAACCACGGCGACGATCGTCCACGAGGCGACGCACCAGATCGCGTACAACTGCGGGATGCAGGTTCGGCACAGCGATTGCCCGTTGTGGTTCAGCGAAGGCATCGCCGTTTATTTCGAGACGCCCGACCTGCGCAGCAGCCGCGGCTGGCGCAACATCGGCGAGGTCAACGCTCCGCGGCTGGCGCAATTTCGCGACTACCTCGGCCGCCGGCCCGAGAACTCGCTGGCGACGCTTCTGAGCAAGGACGACCGCTTCCGCGACACGGACCGGGCGATGGACGCCTACGCCGAGGCCTGGGCGCTGACGTATTTCCTGATCCGCCAGCGCGGCAAGCAGTACGTCGAGTACGTGCGGCGGCTCGGCCAGAAGAAGCCGCTCTTGTGGGACCGTCCTGAGACGCGGCTCAACGAGTTCCAGCAAGTCTTCGGCGACCTCGCCGAGTTGGATCAGGAGTTTCTGCGTTACATGCGGCAAGTGCGTTAGGACTTCTTTGAGGAACACTGATTCACACTAATCGACACTGATGAAGAGAATCAGTGAGGATCAGCGCCAATCAGTGTTCCTTTTTTCGAACCCCACAGTGAAAGGAGATCATGCCATGACCAGTTGTCTTTACTCGCGTCGCACTCTCTTGTTGGCCGCGGTCGTGCTTGCCGCGACGGCGCGGTGGGCCGCGGCGGCCGGGCCGTTCGAGGCGAAACAGATCTACTTCAAGCCCATCCGGGTCGACAACAAGCGGTTCGAATCGTGCAACGTCGCCGATTTCAACAAGGACGGCAAGCTGGACATCGTCGCCGGCGATTTCATCTACCTCGCGCCCGACTGGAAACCGACGCGCATCCGCGAGATCAAATCCGACATCAACGAAAAGGGCGACGGCTACGCCTGGGACTTCATGGACGTCCCGCTGGACGTCGACGGCGACGGCTGGCTCGACATCGTCACCTGCTCCTGGCACGGGCAGCAGATGGAGTGGTTCCGCAATCCCGGGCCCGGCGGCGAAGGGCTCTGGAAAGGCACGCTCGTCGAGAAGAACGGCAACTACGAGTGCGGCGACCTGGCCGACGTCGACGGCGACGGCAAGGCGAACGAAGTCCTGCCGGCCACGGCGCAAACGTCCTGGGCCGAGGTGGGCACGTTGCCCGACGGAAAACGCGGACTGATCGTCCACCGAATCGCCGAAGCCGGCGGCGACTGGGGCACCGGCGCCGGCGACCTCAACGGCGACGGGCGGCCCGACGTCCTTCGTCCCTCGCAATGGTTTGAAGCCCCCAAGGACTGCCGCAAGGGCGAGTGGACGAAGCACCCCATCGCGCTGGGGAACCTCGATCCGACCAAGTCGGACCACACGCCGCAGATCCTGGTCTACGACGTCAATGCCGACGGGCGCAACGACATCGTGACCAGTTCAGCCCATGGTTACGGCATCTTCTGGTACGAGCAGATGGCCGACGGCAGCTTCAAGCAACACGTGATCGACAGCACGTGGACCCAAGCGCACAGCCTGACCCTGGCCGACGTCGACGGCGACGGCGACCTCGACCTGTTCACCGGCAAGCGATTCCGCGCGCACAACGGCAACGACCCCGAGGACGATCTTCCCCCGGGCGTATACTGGTACGAACTCGTGCGGAAGCCGGAAGTCGTCTGGAAGCAGCACGTCATTTCGTTCAACGCGGGCATCGGTTCGGGGATGAATATCCCCGTGGTCGACATCGACGGCGACGGCGATCTGGACGTCGTCGTCACCGGCAAATGGGGCGGCCCGGTGATCTTCGAAAACCAGGCGATCCACAAATGACGCCGCGGCCAAGATCGCCCTGGACGCCAACGGCGTTCACGCCCGGTGCTTCGTCTCGGCCGTCGAAGACGTGCTCGTGCTGGAAATCGACGACTAACGGTCCGAACCCCGGCCGCTTCGCATCACGCTGAACCGCTGGCGACAGGCCGAGGCGATATAGTGGGGGTACCCACTACACCAGGGGTCGCTAGATCGGGTTAATTTCTGGAAAAATCAGCTTTTTTCTGATTTAGCCGGCCTGGAATAGTTGACAAAGGGCGTCAGCTTGCTACACAGGCGATCGTTGCTCTTAGGTGAGAAGTGCCACCTTGGTCGGACAAAATCGCATAGGCATGGTGGCATTTTCGCTGGAGAGGGATTCGATAAGCACACCACCCGGGGGTCTATTGACATTCTCTCGGTGGTCGCTACCTTAGCGATAATCTCGTCATCGTCGGCGTTACGTACATGAGGTGGTAATAGGAAAGCGGATTCTCACCGGGGTGGGAGGATTCGATGGGGCGTTTCGCGATCAGTTTTCGATGGGCGCACCTCGCGCCCTATGACTTGGTTCGGGTCGCGTTGGCGGCGATCCTGCTTGTCGTCGCCGGCTTGAAGTGCCATCAATTGGCCACGTCGCCGGTGCCGGGCGACGGACTGCTTGATTCCCGCTGGTTGCTGATGGCCACCGTCGAGTTCGAGTTGTTCTTCGGCCTCTGGCTGCTGGCCAATCTATTGCCCAAGTGGACCCATCGCGCGGCGGTTGCGTGTTTCGCGCTCTTCGCCGCCGTTTCGCTCTACAAGGCCCTCTCGGGCCACGCTTCCTGCGGCTGTTTCGGCCGCGTCGAGGTCAACCCGTCGTATACGTTTGTGCTTGACGGAGCCGCCGTGTTGGCGCTGCTGCGGTGGCGGCCTAGGGGACTGTTCCGGTTTTTGTGGAGTAAGAATGGGACGGTCCCCTTCTCGGAAGACTCGGCACCGGTTTCCTCACGGCCATTCGTGTTGCGTGCAATGGGTGTCGCGCTGGTATGGGCATCTGTTGGCCTGCCAGCCGCTGTGGCCGTGGGCATGTACGAACCGGCAATGTTGGCCGAGGATGGCATCATCCTGGGCGACGGGAACCTAGTGCTTTGTCACAGCTTAATTTTGGGATAGACTGACTTGAGTTTACAGCGGGCATCGTTGATTTTCATCTGCCAATCGACGCCACGCTGAGTTTTGTTGACATCGTTTGACCAGGCGCGGATTTGTTCTCGGAG
>JAPLNP010000121.1 GCA_026401055.1 Planctomycetia bacterium | reverse complement strand
GCCCCCCAACAGCAACCCTAGAATCCACCTTAAACACTCCGCTTTTCTGTCTTGACAACCCCGACCACCTCACGCGATGAGCAGAGCGAAACGTGGAGATGTCGTCTATTGCGACCCACCGTACAGCCATACGCAAAGCATTCTCTACGGCGCGCAGTCATTCAGCTTGACGGATCTGTTCGACACGATTCAAGCCTGCAAGTCGCGAGGGGTCTATGTCGTCCTAAGCATCGACGGAACGAAGCGCTCGGGGAATATTCTCTGCAATCTGCCGATCCCGGAAGGGCTTTTCGAGCGGGAAGCCTTCGTGAACTGCGGGCGATCCATGCTGAAACGCTTTCAGATGAACGGCAGGACCCTGGAGGAGGAGGTGGTTTCGGATCGGCTACTACTTACGTACTGACCACGCGTCGAAAAACGGGTTGCCAGCCTTGCTTGAAGAGAGCACGAAACGGGTAGCCCCGATGGTTTTCCGAAACCGTCTTCGAATAGGAAACCATCATTGCGGGCAGGTGACTACCACCCACTGATTGTGTCGCTCTGGTCGGAAGGGTGTGGTGTCTATCTCACGAGGTCCTTTACGGCCAGTCCATCGAGGGGGTGTATTTACGTGTTAATAGACTTACTGCCATTGTCCATTGACTTTGTAAAGCGATTGCCGATAATGGTAGTGACGAGGCGATTTGCGGGAGGCAACCGTCCCGGCCGTCTCCGGAGGGGCACACCGATGGGGAGAGGACGCCATGCTTCAGCTTGAAACGATTGATCCCCGGATTCTGGGTCAGCGTCTTGCGGAAGCTCGCAAGACCAGAGGCCTCACGCAGGAGGATGTGGCCGCTTACCTGGGTTGCAGTCGTCCCACGTATATCGCCGTCGAGAAGGGAGAACGCCCGGCCAAACCGGAGGAAATCGTCAAATTGGCTTCCTGCTTCGGTCGGCGGGTGTCGGAACTCGTCCGGCCGGGCGAGCCGGTTGTTGACTTCCAGCCGCATCTTCGCGCCGTCGCCGAAAAGATGAAGGGCAAGGACGAACGTGAACTTGTCGCGGCGATCGGCGACCTCCAGCGTCTCGCGGCGGACTATCGGGAGTTGGAGCAATTGATGAGTGCTCGGCTTCGCTACAACTACCCGCCCCAAGTGAATCTTGACACGCCTCTTGATGTGGTCGAGTTGGCCGAGTCGGTGGCGAGTGGGGAGCGTCGCCGTTTGGGGCTGGGCGAACAGCCGGTCGATGAGCTTCGTCGCCTGCTGGAATGGGACGTCGGTCTCCGCATCTTCTATTGGCCGTTGCCCTCGCCCATTGCCGGCATGTATGCCTTTGCGGACGATCTGGGTGGCTGCATCATGGTCAATCGCAAGCATCCCGCCGAGCGGCGGCGCGCGTCGATGTTGCACGAGTACGGCCATCTGATTGTGGATCGGTACAAGCCGGGCATCGACTACCTGACCATGCCCGGACGCAAGCCGGCCAATGAGCGTTTCGCGGAAGCGTTCGCCCTCGGCTTTCTGATGCCCGCTAATGCAGTCCGGCAACGCTTCCACGAGGTCGTGGCCACCACGAAAGACTTCCAGGTTGCGGACCTCTGCCGCCTGAGTCATTTCTTCTTCGCCTCTGTTGAAGCAATGGCAATCCGGCTTGAGCAGCTTGGATTGATTCCCAAGGGAATCTGGGCACTGATGAAGGAGTCGAAGTTCGCCCCACGCGAAGCAGCGACGCTTCTCGGCCTTCCGGCGCGCGATGAGACGCTGGACTACTACCCCGAGCGATACAAGTACTTGGCTGTCCGTGCCTTTGAGCAAGAGAAGATCAGCGAGGAGCAACTTGCGCATTTCCTTCGTTGCGATCCCGTCACCGCGAGAAAAACCGTGATGGAATGTCTTACGGGGAACGTCATGGAAGACGACGGCAGCGAGCGCCCGGTGCAGCTTGAGTTCCAGCGTTCGTTATTGAGCCAGTCGTTAGGAGACGGTTAGCCCATGCGCGACGTAGCCCTGGATGCTTGCTGTCTCATCAATCTCTGCGCGGCTGGAAGGGTTCTCGGCAAGGAATCGTCTTCGGGCGATCCTCCGCGTCACGGCCGAACCGGCGCGGGGGCATCGCCGAAAGCCATCTCCGGCATTGGTCTGAGTCTTCATGTCCCGAGCAAAGTGGCCGAGGAAACGCTCTATATCCTGCAACCGGATCCGGAGGATCCCGGCAGACTCGTCAAGTGTCCGATTGACCTGGAGTACCACGCGGCCGCCGGCTTGCTTCACAAATGTGACTTGGAAAACCGCGAGGAGATCGAGCTGTTCGTCCAAATGGCGGCCCAACTCGGCGACGGCGAGGCGGCATGTTTTGCGATCGCCGCCAAACGCGGCTGGGCAATGGCTACGGATGATCGGCGCGCGAGGCGATTTGCGACCGAATCCGGCTTGGCGGTCATCACGACGCCCGAGCTAGTTAAGCTCTGGGCCGAGAACACGCAGGCCAGTGACGAAGAGATTGCCGAGGTGTTGCAGAACATCCAAAGGTTTGCCTACTTCACCCCGCGGGCCAGCGCGCCCGAGTATGCGTGGTGGGCGGAACGCTTGGGGAGGTAATCGTGGCGGGTGATCGTCGTGCTTCCGCGTCACTGCCGGGCGAGCCGTCAGGAACGCTCGACCATTCACCGCTGGGCCGAGTAGAGTTCGGCGTACTCGATGACCCAGAGGTCGATCAGCTTGGTGAACGCGGCGAGATCGACTTCGGCGAGGCGCTGGTAGTGGGTCCGGTGGAATACTTCCTTGTTCTGAATCGTGCCTTTGGCGACCAGTTCGAGCACGAAGTACTCGGAGACGGGGCGCACGAGCACCTCGAGCCGGCTGAACAGGTTGGTTCGGCCGTGCTGCGGGTTCACCGCCAGATCGTCCCGGCTCACCGCGGCGCCCCAGCCGCGCTCGCCAAGGACCGTCTCGAACCGGAAGCCGGGGAAGTGCTCGGGCAGGGTCTTGACGCACTGCTCGACGTGCTCGCAAAGATCGAGCCGGTACTCGCCGTGCAGCCGGCGCATTTCCTGCTCGTCGAGTTGCCGTTGCGCTTCGGCCCGGGCGCGGGCGTCTCCGGTTCGTTCCCCCCGTTCGATCGCCTTGGCCAGTCGCTCTTTGAAGTCCATCGTGAGATTCGCGGGTGTCCGGGAGGTTGGCGGGCGACTCATTTCTCGTCGCGTTTCTCGTCGTTTTTCTCGTCCTGAGAGTCGTCTTTGTTCGGGTTGCTCTTGGTCTGGAAGAATTGGGCGAGGTCCCCGAACGTCCGCATGGGCTCGACGCCGTTTTTCATCTTGTCGGTGATCGGGACGATGGGCTTGGGGGGCGGCTTGGGTTTGTACTCGCGGGTCTCGCGGGGCTTGCCCTTGCCGCGGAAGTCGCCCTTGCCTCGCGGCTTGCCGTCGTCGGCGGCACGCGGTCGGGCCGGGGGTCGCGAGGCGGGACGCGGCGCCGGACGCTTCTGGCCCTCGGGGCGTTCGTGACTCTCCGGTTTATCCGAGCGGCGCTCGGGGCGAGGCGGTTTCTCCGTGCCCGGCGCGATCATGGTCAACGACACGCGCCGGCGTTGTTTGTCGACGTCGACGACCCAAACCTTGACGATGTCGCCCACCGCGACCACATCGTGCGGATCCTGCACGAAGCGGTTGGCCAGATGGCTGACGTGGACCAGTCCGCTGTCGTGCATGCCGATGTCCACAAACGCCCCGAAATCGACCACGTTGAGCACCGTGCCGGTCAACTCCATGCCGGCCGCGAGGTCTTCGAGCTTCAGCACGCCGCGCCGGAACACCGGGGCGGGCAGGTCCTCGCGCGGGTCGCGGCCCGGCCGGGCCAACTGGGCCACGATGTCCTTCAGCGAAAGGATGCCGACGCCCAACTCGACGGCTATCTCGTCCAGCTTGACCTGCCGAACCTGCTCGGCCAGCGCGGCGGCCTTCTCCTTGCTCCGCAGATCATCGACCGTGTAGCCCAGCCGGCCCAGGACGCGCTCGGCGACGACGTAGCTTTCGGGGTGGATCCACGTCGCGTCCAGCGGCTCGTCGCCGCCGCCGATCTTCAGAAAACCCGCCGCCTGGACGAACGTCGCCTCGCCGAAGCCGGCCACCGCCTTGAGTTGGAGCCGATTGCGGAAGGGGCCGTTGGCGAGCCGGTGCTCGTAGACTCGCCGGGCCGTCAGTTGATTCAGACCCGAAACGTAGCGCAACAGCGCCGGACTGGCCATGTTCACGTTCACGCCGACGTAGTTCACGCACGACTCGACCACCTCGTCCAGCGATGCGCGGAGGTGGTTCGCCTTGACGTCGTGCTGGTACAGTCCCACGCCGATGTTGGCCGGGTCGATCTTCACGAGTTCGCTCAACGGGTCCTGCAGCCGCCGGCCGATGGAGATCGCGCCGCGGAGCGTGGCGTCGTACGCGGGGAACTCCTCGCGTCCGAGGCGGCTGGTCGAATAGACGCTCGCCCCCGCCTCGTTGACGATCACGTACGCCAGGCCGCGCTCCTTCAATTCGCCGTCGATCAGGCCGGCGAAGAAGTCCTCGGTCTCGCGGCTGGCCGTCCCGTTGCCGATCACCACCACCTCGAGCTTGAAGCGGTCGACCAGGTCGGTCACGATCTGCTTGGCCTTGTCCTTCCGCTTCGACTTGCCCACCAGATAGATCACGCCGTGCTCGAGCACGTTGCCGAACTGATCCAGCGCGACGAGCTTGCACCCGCTCTTGAAGCCGGGATCGACCGCCAGCACGCGATGGTCGTGCACGGGCGGCTGCAGGAGCAGGTTCCGCAGATTTCGGGCGAAGACGCTCACGGCGTGCAGTTCGGCCTTGTCGGTCAATTCGCGGCGGATCTCGCGTTCGAGGCTGGGCAGGATCAACCGCGTCAAGCCGTCCCGCGCGCAGCCGCGGAGGAAGTCGGCGTGGGGATGATCGGCCGGGACGAGCAACTCCGTCAGCGCCGCGTCGATCGCCTCGGAATCGGCCTCGATCTTCACCCGAAGGATCTTGCTCCGCTCGCCCCGGTTGATCGCCAGCACCCGATGCGGCGGGATCTTCTTAATCGCCTCCTCGTACGCGAAATAGTCCGTGAACGCCTTGAGCTTCTTTTCCAGGGCCTGCTGCTTCTTCAACTCGACCTTATTGAGCTTCTTCGGCTTGGGTCCGAGGGCCTTGGGAGGTCCGGCGGGAGGCGGTTTCGGCTTCTCGTCCACCGGCCCGTCCGCCGGCGGCTGCGATTCGGCCGGCTCGGGCTCCGCCGTCTCACTTGGCGCGGTCGAGGAGTCGGTAGACGGAACACTGATCTCCGCCAATTCCGTCTCGGGCTCCGCCGTCTCGCTCTCGGCGGTCGAGGAGACAGCGGGCTCCTCGCCGGTTGCGTCGGGAAGCGGCACGCTTTCTATCGAGGACACGGCGTCTAGCGGAAGCGTTGCATCCGCGGCCGTATCCGCCGAAGGATCATCGTCGGAAGGCATGGCTTCCGGAGAGGCCTCGCCGGAGACATTCTCTTCAGGCGTGTTTTCTTCCGGCGATCTTCGTCGGCGGGCTCATTCTCGGG
>JAPLNP010000459.1 GCA_026401055.1 Planctomycetia bacterium | reverse complement strand
CGGTAGTTGCCGCCGTGGTGCCGGGACACCTCCACATGATCCAGACGGGGTGGCTTGCCGATTTTCGCCAACACCTGGGACTTGATCTTTTCCGCGTGGTTCGGCACCGCCACGGGTCCTTCCTTCTTCGGGGCGGCCTTTTCGACCTTTTCCATTATTTCCTCAGTCAGTAGGAGGCAATGAGACGCTGGATCGCATTATCGCATTATACCCTGTTTGTGCCAGGTACGGGTATCGCTAATTGGTCATTGCTGGTATAGTAGGGGGGGCACCATCGTCACGGGTGGTGCAGTGGGGCCTTACAGGAGAAAACCGCGTGGTCAAGATCATGCTGCGGGAGCGGGAGTCGGTTCAGGAGGCAGTGCGTCGGTTTCGGAAGCTCGTCGAGCGCACGGGGCTGAAGCGTGAGATGCGGAGTCGAGAGCATTATGAGAAGCCTTCGGATGTGAAGCGGAAGGCGAGGAATCGCGCCATTCGACGGGCTCAGTCTCAATCGAAGGCTGGAGGTCGAACCTGACGTGTCCCTCCAGTTGACGAGGCGCAACAACGAAGATCGCCCGTGAAAGTACCATCGCACGTTACTGCGGCCGTAGTAGCGGTCATGACCTTTCTGTCGGGTAGCACCCTGACCCGCGGGAGCGAGCGCGATGGGGGCGGCCCGACGGCAGAGGGCACGGTAGTCCGATCCGCGTCCCCGGAAGAATCGTCGCCCCGCCAACTCGAACGCCTGATCTTCCTCAGTCATCCCTATGCCTGGGAACTCCAGTTCGCGAGAAATCCGCACGGCGCGGACGACTATCGTTGGGGCAACTTCGGCGCGGCGGACCTGGTTGCCATGGAACGCAGTGTGTCGTCCCGCTGGCCGCGGGCCGTTGGCAAACTCGGTCCGAATGACGCCCTGATCGTCAACTACTTCGGTGGCCGGCCCCCGGATGCCGAGTTGGAGAAAGGGCCGATCGCTCCGCTCGTTCGGGTCGCGCGCGAGCATCTGGGCGATCGGTATCTGCTTCTCTTCGGAACCCAATCCAACAACGAGGGGGGCCGGGAAATCCAACGGCGGTTCCGCGAGAAAGGGTACACTTACGATCCCGCCACGGTGTCAACCGAGAGTTGGGGGCAGTCCACCGAAGGTTGCGTCGCGAATTTCGCCGCGCATTTTGCCGAGGGCATGGGACTGGCCAAGGGCTTTCCCATGCGCTACGAACTGACCTTCCCCGACGCGCCATTTGCCATGACGGGCAAGTTTCTGGAACGTGTCGCCCTGGGTGACTCCGACGTGAGTCTGTACCTTTCCGAGAGCAAGGAAGGGCGGCCTTTCGCCATTTTCTTCCCAGGCGTCCTGCGCGACGGCGAATCGAACCGATACGTGGAATTCGCGATCGATCCATCCCACGTCGAGTTCACCAACAAGAAAGGCGAGCCGGTAACGGTGCCGCGCGAGGAGGGCCATTTTCGGGTGCCGCTCCACGTCGATGGCTACGGCGCGCCCGTCTACATTTGGGCAAAAGCCATCCAAACGCCGGCGCTGAAAGCGGCGATTGCCGCGGCACGCGTGTCGGAACGCCGCCGCTGATCGAGGGCCGTGGTGCAACAGGACGCCGGGAATGGTTCTCAATAGACCGGCTTGACCGGCTCGATGCCCAGCGCCTTGGCCGCTTCCATCATCCCAGCGGTCTTGTCCACCAGCGGAAAGTCCACGCCCGCTTCATACAGCGCCTTCAGCGCCCCCGGATCGTTCGTGCCGAAGAGGTTGACCTTCACGCCGGCCGTCTTCAGCCGGGCCATGTCGTCCGGCGAGCACGCCGCCCCCTCCAACTGAATGAACGCGCATCTTCGCTCGATCGTATCCGAGACGTACGCCGAGTCGTTGCCCGGGCGCTCCATGTTGCAGATCAGGATGTCGGGGCAGCGCGGGCATCACGATCTCGGCCGCGTCCACGCGGGCCGTCGCACTCGCGGCGAGGATCAGAAGAATCGCGGGGAGGCGGCGCCGCCGAAGGGGACAGGTCCATTTTTTCGGCCGACGCTTTGCCACGGAACACGCTTTCTCGCCGAAAAATGGACCAGTCCCCAATCCCCGTGCGCCGCCGGACCGATCGGCTACTTCGGCTTGGTTTCCCCCGCGATGCGGAGCGTCACCGGCATGCCCTTGCCCGGCGCGATAAGGAAATTGGCGGCCGTGTACGCCAATTCGAGCGGCTCGCTGGGCGTCGGTGTGTCGATCTTCACGAGGCTGATGGTCCCGGCGGGGAGCGCGAGCCGCGCCGGGCCCACGTTGCCCACGCGGTCAAGCTGAATCTCCACGTCGCAGACGTTCTCGATCTCGACCCAGAGGGCGTCCTTCGACCGAAGATGGGGCGCGGCGACGCGGAGGCACCGGTCCAACAGCGGCGCGAGCCACTCCGGGCGGCCGATGATCTGGTTGTTGAACCAGACCGCCGTGCGGCCGGCGAACAGGGCCTCCTTCAGGGCCTCCGGCGTCCGGTCCTTGGCAAAGACCAGGGTCATGGTTCGGTGATCGCCCGGGGCGCTCTGCTTGCGGAGGTCGGGCTCGTGGATGTCGGTGTTGCCGAGCATCGTCAGGTTTTTGTCCAGACACCATTGATGCGCGCCGGGGTAGTAGCTGTCTCCGTTGCAGACTTCCATCCCGTGAAGCCATTTCTTCTCGTACAGCGTCGTGTGGACGTCGAGCCACCGGCCTTTCTCTTCGCCCTTCCAGCCGTGATGGTTCCAGAAGACGAAGGCCCCCTGCTTGTTGGCCGCGCCGACGGCGTCCACAAAATCCTCCGTGGCCAGGGGTTTGACGTCGTCGAGGAACAGCGCGTTGAAGTGACCCGGCGGGGTGTCGCGGGTGATCTCGGCGGCTCGGATCAACAGCACGTTGGCCGTCTTGGCGCCATCCAAGGCGAGTTCGTAGGAGCGGCCGAGTTTGGTGGGCACGTCGTCCTTGTGCGGCTGGTATTCGATATGGTCGGCGATCGCGATCGCGTCCAAGCCCTGCCGCCAGGCCTCGGCGACGCGAACCGGGGGCCAGACCTGGCCGTCGGAGAACATGGTGTGCATGTGCAAATCGCAGGCGAGCGTTTTGTGGTCCGGCAGGTCCGGGAAATGGATCGGGTGGCGGACCTCGGCCCGGGCAACGCCGGCCAACAAGAGCAAGACGACCACGAACCACGGTTGCTTTGGCCTTGAGAATCTCATCGCGTGTCATCTCCTGTGAGCATGGGGACAATTCTGGACAATCGGCGGCGGACAGTCCGGGCAGCGACCCGGAACTCGGTCCCGCCGACGTCAATATAGGCAAACGGAGAAGCAGATGCAACTTGGCGGGGCTTGGGGGGTCACGGCGGGAGATGCGCCCGAGACAGCCGGCGCGGCGGCGATTATCTGAGCGCGCAAAAAAGGCCCCCGGAAAGGCCGCGTCCCAGGGGGGCAAAGGACACCACACGTTTCCGGGAGCGATTGGTCGCCGTGCTAACCAGGGCAGCGCCCTGGCCGACTCATTCGGTCGACGCAACATTGTAATCGAAGCGTACCGGCGCGCATCCGTGCGGACGGTAAATCGCTTCGCGGTCCGCAGGCGCACTCGGCGAGTGGCCCCGTGCAGACCCGTCCACGTGGATCGTTTCCGTTTCCACTCCGCCCGCCAACGTCCCCGGCGAGCGGTTGTTTCATCGATGAGGGGGCGAGAATAGGGCATTTCCTCAATCGCGTCAAGGGCGGTTTTCTTGACTCGACGAGTTTTTTCAAAGCCGCCTCCGGTCCCGGCCCGACAGCCACGCCACCGCCGCGCGAACCAGGCTCACCGCAATCATCAGGCCCACCGGCGTCATCACCGCCAGGATGACGAAGAAGCTCCGCGGGAGCCGGATGCCGGTCTCGCCGGGTTGGAGCATGCCGGCCAGGGCCCCCGCCAGAATGCTCACCGGCAACACCAGAAACAACAGCGTCGCCAAGCTGAACTGAAACCGGCGGCGCGTGGGAGGCGTTTCCGTCATGACCGGCCTAGTGCTTTGTCACACCTAAAAACTGGGATCGAGGATGCGGATTGACTCGGCAATTACCGCAGCATTTCAAGCCCTTCATCCCAAGATTAAGCTGTGACAAAGCACTAGCCCAACTTCTCGATCCGCGCGACGATCTCGGCTTGGGTCCACTCGTCCCGCGTCGGCAACATGACGTACCGGGCTTGCTCGCCGCAGCAGTCCAGAATGATCTGCCTGTCGTTCGGCACGCTGTAGCCCTCGGCGCAAGGCTCGTGACCGTTGACCAACACCCGGGCGCCGACCTTCTCGGCAAACGCCCGGGCATTCTCCGGACGGTAGTCTCGTCCCCAGACCAGGTCGAAAATGCTCGAGCGGTCGTAGAATTCCATCGAGCCGGGCTGGCGCGTGAAAACGGTCTTGTCGAACCGGTCGGTGTCGGCTTTTTCGGGCACGCTGTGCGAGACGAACACGCCGCCGGGCAGCCGGATGGCCAGCGGACAACTTTCCAGGAACGGCAGATACGCCTCGCGGACCTTCTCGGTGGCCGGGCCGTACATGTGCTGCAAACCCAGCCGGAACATCAGGTTTAGCATCTGCTTGTTCTTCTGGATCGGGTATTCGGTCAGTTCCGCCAGTTCGTGGTTGCCCAGGATGAAATGGACCTGGCCGGGGAACTGGACGATCAGCTTGGCCACGTCCTCGAGCATGGCGTGGGACATGCAGCCGCCGTTTTGCGGATAGACCGGCCCGCCGTGGCAGACCTCCTGAAGGATCAACTGCCGCCGGGGATGGCGCGCGAGGTCGGCGATCCGGCGGATCAGGTTGAAATTCCGCCGGTTGCCGTGCAGGTCGCCGGTGATCATCACCTCGTCGGCCAGTTCGGGCGTAACCACCACGACGCTGTTCTGCCGGCCCGGCACGTGCAGATTGACCGCGGTCGCCTGGGCGTAGGTCTCGATGATCCGTTCGATGAATGGGATGGACGCAACCATGATGCGTTGGCCGGCTTCGGTTGTCGGAGGCGCGCCGCACTACGATTCTATCATAACCGGTTGGGGGGAGAAGCCCGAGGTTGTCGCCACGGTTGACAATACCATGGATTCGTGGGCGCATGAGGTTGACGACTCGCGGGCGGCGTCGTATAAAATAGGTTTGCCGCCGGCCGTCGCGCCCGACGCCGTTGGCCTTTTGGGCTCCTAAGTCACACTTAACAAACAGCTTACGATCGAGCCAACCGCTCGCGATGAGGTTGTCATGGCACACAAAAAGGGACAAGGCTCCAGCCGAAACGGCCGCGATTCGAACGGACAACGACGTGGCGTGAAACGTTTTGGCGGCCAGTTCGTTCGCGCGGGGCACATTCTCGTGCGTCAGGTGGGCACCAAGTTCCACCCCGGAACGGGGGTTGGCCAAGGAAACGACTACACCTTGTACGCCCTGGTCGATGGCTATGTCAAATTCGACCGCAACGGCCGCCGCGTCAACATCGCCGAGTCGGCCTGATCGGCCCGATCATCAAACCACTTACCAATAGGGGGTGGCCTGTCATAGGGCCATCCCCGTTTTTTGTGGTTCCGGGCATTCCGGGCCACGGCGGATGCGCAACGCTATGTTCGTGGACCAGGTTGAAATCCAGGTGGAAGCCGGCCGAGGCGGCGACGGTTGTGTCAGCTTCCGCCGGGAGAAGTACGTTCCCCGCGGCGGGCCCGACGGCGGTGACGGTGGCGACGGTGGCAGCGTCGTGGTCGTGGCCGAAGAGGGCGTTGACAGCCTCAGCGCCCTGGCGCACCGCAAGCAATGGCGGGCCGACCGCGGTCAGCCCGGCAGCGGGGACCAATGCCACGGCGCGTCGGCCAAGGATCTGATCATCCGGGTTCCGCCCGGCACCGTGGTCCACGACGCCCGGCACGATTTCGTGCTCAAGGATCTCGCCGCCGGCGATCGGGTCGTGGTGGCCCAGGGTGGCCGCGGCGGCAAGGGGAACCTCCGGTTCAAGACCTCCGTCAACCGGGCGCCCCGCGAGTCGACCCCCGGTGCCGAGGGCGAGGCGAGAACGCTGCGGCTGGAGTTGAAGATCATTGCCGACGTCGGTCTGGTCGGCAAGCCCAATGCGGGCAAGAGCACACTGTTGAGCCGTCTGTCGCGTGCCCGGCCCGAGATCGCCGCCTACCCGTTCACGACCAAGTATCCGAACCTCGGCCGCGTCCAGATCGACATGGATCGCTCGTTCGTGATGGCGGACATTCCGGGCTTGATCGAGGGGGCGCACGCGGGGAGCGGGCTGGGGCACGAGTTTTTGCGTCACATCCAGCGAGCCGGCATCCTCGTCCACTTGGTCGAGCCCGAGCCCACCGACCAGACCGATCCCCTGACGAACTATCGCACCATTCGCGAGGAGCTGGAGAAGTACGACGAGCAGCTTGGACGCCGGCCTGAGATTGTGACGGTGACCAAGGCCGACCTGCCCGGCGCGGCGGAAGTCCGCGATGCGCTGGCCGAAGCGACCGGCGGCACGGTCCTGCTGATCTCCGCCGTGACTGGCCAGGGTCTGAACACGTTGGTCGGCGCGATCGCCCGAGAACTCAAAGGCGACGAAGACAAGTGGTGAGGTTGGCCGTGGGCGTAACTCTCCCCCTGATTGCCGTCGACGTTGGCAACGCCCGAGTGAAGTTTGGGCTGCTGGAATTGTTGGACTTCGGCGATGGGTTTCCGGAACCCAGCCGGACGCTGCACGTGCCGGGCAGGCCGCTGGAAGTCGCTCGGGTGGCGGCGTGGCTGGCGGAGGCGGACACCGGCCGGGCGGCGTGGTGGATCGGTAGCGTTAACCGGCCGGCGGCCACCAGCCTGGTCGATTGGCTCCGCGCGGAGCGGCCCAACGACCCGATCACGTTGCTGGCCGTGGGCGACTTGCCGCTGGTCGTTGCCGTGGAACGTCCGGACTTGGTCGGGGTCGATCGGCTGTTGGACGCCGTGGCCGCCAATCGGCTTCGCCGGCCGGGCTGCCCGGCGATTGTGGTCGACGTCGGCACCGCCATCACGGTCGATCTCGTCGCGGCGGACGGAGCATTCCAGGGGGGAGCCATTCTGCCGGGCATCGCCATGTCGGCCCGGGCGATGCACGAGTTCACCGACCTGCTGCCGCTGGTCGAGATGTCCGAACTCGGCAGTCCGCCGCCGGCGTTGGGCACCTCCACCGTGCCGGCCATGAAGAGCGGCCTTTTCTGGGGAGCGGTGGGCTCGATCCGGCAGTTGGTCGAAAGGATGGCCGAGGGGAGTCCGGCCGAACCGCAGGTTTTCCTCACCGGCGGCGCGGGCTCGGCCGTCGCCGAACTCCTCGGCCAACAGACGCGCTACATCCCCCATCTGACCTTGGCCGGCATCGCCTTGGCGGCGCAAACACGAGTTCCGGGGACATAATGCCAATTGCCGCAAACTGGGCGGTATCGCGCTGACTTCGGGAAGCGGCGATTGCCCAGTCAGCCCGAACCGGTATTGTGTCTGAATACACCCTGGCCGACTGGCGTGGTCAAGTTCGTACGCCCAAGGCCCACTCCGGATCCAGGGCCCGGGTGGCGGCCGACGGCCGGCGACGTCTTGATTCTGCCCGTCTCGGCGTCACAATGGAGAGGACTTCCCGACCAGTCCAAGGCAGGAGCTTGTCCATGAAACGTTCACTCGGCGCCAAGACGTTGATTTACCCTACCCCGGTGTGGATCGTCGGGTCTTACGACCAACAGGGGAGGCCCAATGGCATGACGGCGGCCTGGGGAGGCATCTGCTGCTCCGACCCGCCCTGCGTGGCCGTCTCCCTGCGAAAGGCTACCTACAGCTACGGCAACCTTATGGAGCGCCGAGCCTTTACCATCAGCGTGCCCAGCCAGAGCCAAGCCAGGGAGGCCGACCGCTTCGGTTTGGTGAGCGGCCGTGACACGGACAAGTTCGCCGCCACGGGTTGGACGCCCGTTCGCAGCGACTTGGTCGACGCCCCATACGTCGAGGAGTGCCCGCTGGTGCTGGAATGCAAGGTCCTGCACGTCATCGAGTTGGGGCTGCACACCCAATTCGTCGGCCAGATTCTCGACGTGAAGGCCAACGAGGACGTCCTGGACGCCACCGGAATGCCGGACATCCAAAAGGTCCTCCCGATCGTCTTCTCGCCCGGCGACCGGGTGTACTATGGAGTCGGGGCCTCGCTGGGCCACGCCTTCGCCATGGGCAAGGAAATCTGACGGGGAACCAGAGCGAGGAGCACGGCAACTGCCTGGTCGGAATTGCCTACGGAGGATGGGGCGCGATGGAGTTCGAGAGATTTCACCCGACGCTCCTCGAGTTTCTGGAGCAACTGGCCGCCAACAACGACCGGCCCTGGTTCCAGGAGAACAAGGGGCGGTATGAGCGCGATGTTCTGGAACCCTCGACGGCCTTCATCCGCGCTTTCCAGCCCCGGCTGAAGCGACTCTCTCCGTACTTCGTGGCCAGCGACCGGCGGGTTGGGGGATCGCTCATGCGAGTCTACCGCGACACGCGATTCTCCAGGCACGCCCAGCCGTACAAGACAAACGTCGGCATCCAGTTCCGACACGAGGTCGGCCGGGACGTCCATGCCCCAGGCTTCTACGTCCACATCGCGCCGGACGAGTGCTTTCTGGCGCTGGGCGTATGGTGCCCCGACTCCGTGTCGCTCCGAAAGATCCGGCAGGCTATCGTGGAGTGGCCGGACCGGTGGCGGCGGGCGCGCCGCGACGGGAAGTTTCGCGAGCGATTCTCCTTGGACGGCGGCAGCCTCGAACGCCCGCCCCGTGGCTTCCCGTCCGACCATCCTTGGATTGAGGATCTCAAGCGGACGGACTTCATCGGGCTCGAAGAGTTGGAGGAGCGAGACGTCCTCCATAAGGGGTTCCTGGACCATGTGGCAGCGTCCTTCGCCGCCGGTCGCTCCTTCATGCGATTCCTGTGCGATGCTCTGACAGTGCCCTTTTGAGATAGAAGTAATGCGGCGGTGGTTTTTGAAACGGGGACGCAGCTAGTATTGGGAAGTTGTAGTGCAGAAAACTAGCTGCGTCCCCGTTCTTACCCCTTGGCGGCAACGGGAGGCAAGTCGGATGTGGGTACGCAAGAGCGATCACCAGATGGCTAGGGAGCACAGCCGTGTGTGGCTGTCTTTCCGTGGGCCGGCCATATGGTTCTTGATTTGCTTTGTGGCGACTATCGCGCTAGCAATCCAGGGGCCTCGCGCTCCCGTCGGTCAACGGCGGTGGCCTGATTCGTGGTGCGAGGCTCTCGTGTGGGCTGCCTTCGACGGCACGGTCGCGGCTGCCGTAGTGTACATCCTACAGATCATTCTCCGAAGGAGACTCAATCCACTGACCATTCATGCCAAAGTTGTCATGTGCGACTCTTGTCATCGGGTTGAACGCCGGGATTCTGTGAGTAAGTGCGAGTGTGGCGGAACGTTCGACGACTTCGATAACTGGACATGGATCGAAGGCGACGAACGGAAGGAAGAAGGGGAGGCTTGAAACAGATACCATGAAAGAGCCGGGGTCTCCAAGAAGAGTACGCTTGGGAGCGTTTTGAACCCCAAGTCTACTCTTTCCAGGAGACCCCAGAATGTTATACCTTGGTATCGACCAGCACAAGCGGCAGTTGACGGTCAATTCGCGGGCGGAAGACGCAGCGGTGATCCTCAAGCGGCAGGTGAGTACGCACCGGAAGGCGGGTTCTTGGCGATCCTGGAAGTGTGCGGCATGAACCCCTGGCTCCTGGACATGCTTCAGAAACGGGGTTCATCCGATTAAAGCGCAGGGTGCCACTGCTGGCTTGCCCAGAAGTGCAAACCGGCACTGTGAGGACGCTACTTCCCGAGCCCCTTGCGGACGCCCTCGAGCTGGCCCGCCGAACCGAGCTTCTGGTTCTTGTGGATGATGTAGTCGGCGTAGGCGGGCATGAAGACCTGGCCCGGGCCACGCAGGTCGAAGCCCTCGGGCTTGTCGCGGAAGAACTCGCGGTGGATCGCGCACCAAACGAGCCGGCCGTCGGTGTCGATGTTGATCTTACACACGCCGAGCTTTGCCGCCGGAAGATACTGCGCCTCGTCCACGCCGCTGGCCGAGCCGAGCTTGCCGCCGGCGTTGTTGATCCGGTCGACCCACTCCTTGGGCACGCTCGACGAGCCGTGCATCACCAGCGGAAATCGCTTGGGCAGGGCCTTCTGGATACTGTCCAGCACGTCGAAGTGCAGACCCTGCTTGCCCGAAAACTTGTACGCGCCGTGCGACGTGCCGATGGCCACCGCCAGGCTGTCGCAGCCGCTCTTGTCGACGAACTCGACCGCTTCGTCCGGCCGGGTGAGACAGACGCTGCCGACGACGTCCTCTTCGACGCCGCCGAGTTGCCCGAGTTCGGCCTCGACGACGATGCCCTTGGCATGGGCGCGAGCGACCACCCGCTTGGTGATCTCGATGTTCTTGGGCAGCGGCTCGTGCGAAGCGTCGATCATCACGGAGCTGTAGAAACCGCTTTCGATGCAGTCGTAGCAGGCTTCCTCGGTGCCGTGATCCAGATGCACGGCGAAGATCGCGTCGGGGAAGACCTCTCCGGCGGTTCGGATCATGCTTTCGAGGAACCGCTTGTCGGTGTAGCTACGAGCCCCACGAGAAATCTGGATGATAAACGGGGCGCTTTTGGCCGGATCGGTAGGATCGTCGTTCGACTTCGACTTGCCCAGGTCGCCGCGAAACAGACCGACGGTCTGTTCGAGGTTGTTGATGTTGTACGCGCCGACGGCGTACTTGCCGTAAGCCTGCCGAAAAAGGTCGTTGGTCGTGACGATCATGTTCTTCGCTCCTCTGGCCGTGGGCAGGCCAAATTGCCTTCGCCCGCGCCGGAATGGGTTAGGTTGCCTGTTGGTAATCGTGGAATTCTATCGTCCCCGGCCGAGTTCCACCAGGGCACGGCGGCACCCGATCGGGGGCGGTCCCGTGCAACTCTACGTCATGCGGAATGTACGCTAAAGGAGGGAATCATTTGACAACACATGGGGGGTATCAGTGGATATTCGAATGGTCTTTTTCGCGTTTTCGTACTTTCGTGTTTTCGCGATCCCGTCGTCGACAGCCGCCCATCCTCGCGCGATGGGGAACCTTCTCATCTTGTCTGCCACGAAAGCACGAAAAGACGAAAACACGAAAGACGAAGCATGGGGCTTGACGGGCGTTGGTGTATTGATATACTAATACACATATGAACGACGCGACCTTCCGATTCACCGTCCACCCGTCCTCCGGACTGCCCATCTACCGGCAGATCATGGATCAGGTCCGCGCGCTAGTGGCCGGCGGACGGCTCGCCCCGGGCGATCTCCTGCCCAGCGTCCGCCAACTCGCCGCCGAACTCCAGGTCAACATGATGACCATCTCCAAAGCCTACGCCCGGCTCGAAGGCGACGGGGTCATCGAGCGGGTCCGCGGCACGGGAATGCGGGTCCGACCGCCGAGCGCCCGCGGAAGCCTCGCCGACCGCCGGCAGCAACTCCGCCCGCTGGTCGAACAGGCCGTGATCCGTGCCAGGCAACTGCAACTCGACGACGCCGAGATCATCGAAGTCGTCCAATCGGTCCTTAACGAGCCGGTCCTCAAGGAGCACCAGCCATGACAAGCGAAGCGGTCGTTTCAGCCCAAGGTGTGTGCCGGCGATTCGGCAGCAAGGAGGTGCTCCGCGGCGTCGATCTCGCCGTCCCGCGCGGTTCGGTCGTGGGGCTCCTGGGCAAGAATGCGGCGGGCAAGTCGACGCTGATCAAGTGCCTCCTGGGACTCCTGCGGATCGACGACGGAACGATCCGCGTGTTCAACGAAGAGCCCTGGTGGCTCTCGGCCGAGAGCAAGTCGCGGCTGGGCTACGTGCCGCAGGAGGTCAGCCTTTACGGGTGGATGCGAGTCCGCCAGGTCGTCCAGTACACGGCCGCGTTCTATCCGCGGTGGAATGCGGCGCTGGCCGAAAAGCTCGTGCGCCAGTGGGAGCTGCCGCCGAACGACCGGGTTGGGCCGCTGTCGCCCGGACAGCTTCAGAAGCTCGCGATCGTGCTGGCGCTGGGCCACGAGCCCGAGTTGCTGGTGCTCGACGAGCCGGTCGGTACGCTCGATCCCGTTGCCCGACGCGACTTCCTCCGCACGATTTTGGACATCGCCCAGAGCGAGACCCGCACGATCCTGTTCTCGACGCACATCACCAGCGACCTGGAGCGGGTGGCGGATCGAGTGGCGATATTGCGCGACGGCCGCATCGTGTTTCACGACGAGTTGGACGTGCTCAAGGAGAGCGTCAAGCGGATTAGGATCACGGCCGCCCGGGACCTTCCCGCCAGTTTCGCGGTCCGCGGCGCGTTGCGGGTGGAAGTGTCGGGCCGCAGCGCGTTGGTGGCGGTTGCCGACGCGGGCAACGGCTTGATCGACGAGCTGCTCGCGACATGGAACGCCACGGTCGACGTCGAAGACCTTTCGCTCGAAGAGATCTTCCTGGAGATGCACCATGCGGGCTAATCAACTTCGGCAGGTGCTGCGGACGTATGCCAAGCAATGGCTTTGCTGGGTGATTGTGGCATCTTGGCTGGGGACGCAGTTTACCTTGTTGACCTGGCCTTCCTTACGGCCCGCGGAGCGGCTGTCCCACGCGATGATGACGCCGCTGATGGGTGACCTTTTCCTGGGGATCGTGATGGGGGCAATGCTCAAGCTGCAATTTGCCAATCCGCGGGCGCGGTTGCTTCCCGGGTTTGCGGCGGCCCACCTCGTCGTGGGCGGAGTGATTATCGGCGTGGCCGTGGCGATTAAGGCCGCCCTGGTTTCCACTTGGGCAGGGGCCGGCGCACAGTTGGCACTGCTCAGCCTGACGCTCGTTGCGATTGTCGCTGCCGTGTGGATTGGTTACTGGATGAGCGTGGCCGGCTCCTATCTTCTCATCGTCCTGATCTTTGCGGCCGTCTTCGCGCCGCAGTATGGCGCGGGACTCATCCAAGTGCTCAGCGACCGTCCGATCGTCTCCGTGGGGATCATGTGCGTCGGACTTGCGGCATTGGCGGCCTTGGGCGCGCGGCTCCGAACACTGCACGAAGAAATGTCCGAGTATTCCCGCCAAGTGCCTATGCGTTGGGACTTGGCGTCCCGGGCCGGCAATCGCGACCGGCGGCGGTGGGAGGCACAGGTGATCGCTCGCTCTCCAACACAGGGTTGGTTGCGTGACGCCGAGTTTCGCCTCGTCCTCCGCGACGGCGCGCCCATGAGTACGTTACGCCGCTTGTTGCTTCGTCAACTCGCCGGCGGATTCTCCAGCCTGCACGTGATGCCGGTTCTGTTCACAACGATGCTCTTTGTGGTTTGGTTCCAGTCCTGGTCGCAGGAATCGGTTGATGCTGGTAAAGTTCTCGTTCTGTCATTCTTTCCCATGCAAATGGCGCTGGGCATCGTGGGCGGCTGGTGGCTGCGATGCTGGCCTTACTTTGCCCACGAGTCGCTCCGGCCCCTGGGTCGTCGGGATTTCGTCAGCGACGTTGCGATTTCCAGGGCGTGCGACACGGCGGCGGCGGCCGGGATGCATTGCGCGATGCTCGTCGTCTGGCTGGGATTCTTCTCTGCGCAAGGGCCGCATGGACTGCTTCTCCGCTGGGTAGTGCTGACGATGGCGCAATACGTCGTGGGGTACTGCGTTATGTACTGGCTGGTCTCCTTTCGCCGCTTCTGGGTCTTGGTGCTCGGGACCTCGGGGGCAAGCTTCGTATCGGCGGCCTTGGTGACCGCGGCACTCTTCACCAATGGAGGGTTCTGGCCGCCCGGGAGCCTGGCGCTGGCGATCATTGCGACGGCGTTGGCCGTGGCGTCGCTCTACCGACTGGCCTTTCGGCGGTGGTGCCGGATCGATCTGGATTGACTTCGTTTCTGTTGCGGAAGGTACAGAACGGTAGGGTGGGCCGAGTGAAGCGAGCCCCACCAAGGGGGTGTTGACGTAGTTCCGGTGGGACTCGCTCCACTCGGCCCCATACGCACGAAGTTAAGGTATTTGATCTTCCAATAAAAGCGGGAAGTCCTTAAACCAGCACTGTTTGGAACAAAACACGGCTGGAAGAAGGAGCTTCCCAATGCAGATCGTATCGC
>JAPLNP010000407.1 GCA_026401055.1 Planctomycetia bacterium | reverse complement strand
GCCCTCCGCCTCATATAGACTGCCGGTTCTGCGGTCAATCCGACTGGTCAGGAAGTTCAGACCCGCCTGCACCACCTTCTGATATTCACCCTTCTTGTGCGTCTGGCCGGCGCCCAGAAACGGCAACAGAGCCAGGCCCGTCGCCGCGTTCCGAGCGTTCGTCAACAAGCCGGGATCGCGGCACTGGCCATGACACCGGGGACCGAGTTGATGGGCGAAGGTCCAACCTCCGTCGGGCATCTGGTGCGCGGCCAACCACACTAGCGCCGCCCCCACGGCCGCCTCGCTGCCCTTCGAGCCGCCGTACTTGGCCACCAGGCCCTTGCGCGCCGCCTCGCCGCGGCCCGACAGCGCGTCGCCGCTGTACGCGCCCACCGTGGCCAGAAGATCGTTTCGCGGAGCCTTCTCGAATCCCAAATCGTTCAACTCGACCGCCACGGCCGCCGACTCGACGCTCTCAACCGGCGACACCCGGGTGTCCGCCTCGACCGTGTTCTCGACCGCGATCACGTCGTCGGAAACGGCATCGAGCTTGATGGCCTCCAACGGCTCATCCACCAGGTTCTCGAGTTCCTCGGCCGACTCGTCGGGCGAGATCACCAGTTGGCGCAACGTCTCCGTCGGCGCCGGCGGCAAGGAGAACATCGCCAGCAGAATCAACAACGCCATGTGGATGACCATGCTGGCCAGCCAACAGGGCGTCTGCCGCACCAGTTCCCGCGCCCAGGCCGGCATCGCCCCGAACCGGCGCGACCCTTTCTTCTTGGCCAACGGACGTCGATCCGGCGACGGCTTCTTCGGTTTGGCTTGCTCGGGCGATGCCTCGACGGGCTTGGTCTGGTCGTCGGCCGCGGACGCAGTGGCGGCGTCAGCTTCAGACGAACTGCCGT
This sequence comes from Planctomycetia bacterium, assembly GCA_026401055.1. Taxonomy (GTDB): domain Bacteria; phylum Planctomycetota; class Planctomycetia; order Pirellulales; family Thermoguttaceae; genus JAPLNP01. Next base: position 5,891 of record JAPLNP010000407.1, on the reverse strand, counting down.
AGCGGTCGTAGAGATCCCGTTTTTTCTGGTCGCTCAGAACTTCGAACGCGGCCTGGATTTCCTGGAACTTCCGGCTGGCCTCTTTGTCGGGGTTTCGGTCGGGGTGCCACTTTCGGGTGAGTTCACGATAGGCGTCCTCAATCTCGGCCTGCGACGCGTCCCGCCGGACCCCCAACGTCTTGTAGTAGTCTTCAGCCATCGCGCCGCGCCCGTCTCTGGAAAACGCAAACTCCCTTCCTTACGTAGCCCATTGTAGCGCAAGGGCCGAGTTTTCAGCAAGCGGCCCCTCGTCTCGCCCTGTTGTCCATCTTCAGTCTACGCGAACCCACGAAGAACCATCACCCCACCTTGGAGTTAGCGAGCGGGGTCACCTTGCCAGACATCACGCTCGTGGCTGCTCGATTCCGTACCCCTCCGTTCCCTTCCACCGCCAATCTGCTATAATTAGCGGTTTGCCCCCAAAGGGGGCCGTCAAACGTGTCGTGACCCGGAGAAGTGTCGGGATGGCCAAAAGCAAGAAAAAATCGGAAACGGTTTTCCTCGTTTGTGAAGAGACGGGCGACTATAACTACGTCTTGCGGCGCAAGCCGGGCGGCGAGAAACTCAGAGTCAAGAAGTATTGCCCTCGACTCCGCAAACACACCGTCCACGTCGAGAAGAAGAAGTAGCCCACCGTCGGCGGCCACCCTTGGTGACGCGAAGCCCGTTCGGGCCGACTGGGGGTTGGTCCATTCTTCGGTTCCGAAGGCGTGCTTTGCGGGCAAGGCGTCGGCCGAAAAATGGACCTGTCCCCTTCCTCGCCGCGAGGGGCCTTCTTCACCCGAAGGGGACAGTCCCATTTTCGCGGCGAAGACGCTCGTCGGCGGGCCAATGTCTTCCGCGCCGCGAGAATTGGGACAGTCCCCTGGACCCCCGCGCTGTCATGGCCAAACGTTGGCGAATCCATCCGCACGACGAGGACGCCATCGTGGCGCTGGCCCGCGCCGCGGGCATCCCGGCGGTCGTGGCGAAGCTGCTCTTGTGCCGCGGCATATCGAACCCCGCGGCGGCCAAGGAGTTTCTCGAACCCAAGCTCTCGGCCTTGCGCGACCCCGAACTCCTGCCCGGCTGTTCCCACGCCGCCGAGCGGATTCACGCCGCAGTCGCCGCCGGACGGCGGATCGTCATCTACGGCGACTACGACGTCGACGGCATCACGGGCACGGCCCTGCTCTGGCAGTGTCTCAAGATGCTCGGGGCCAACGTGGGCTACTACATCCCCCATCGGGTCGACGAAGGCTACGGGCTGAATCACGAGTCGATCCGCGTGCTGGCATCCCAAAAGACCGAGATGCTCATCACGGTCGATTGCGGCATCGGCAGTACCGATGAGGCCGCCACGGCCGGCGAGTGTGGCCTGGAACTGATCGTCACCGACCACCACGAGCCGGGGCCCGAGCTTCCCCGGGCGGCCGCGGTCGTCCATGCCCGGTTGCCCGGCTCGGACTATCCGTTCGGCGGCCTGAGCGGCTCGGGCGTGGCCTTCAAACTCGCCTGGGCGATCTGCCAGCAGGCCAGCGCGGCCAAACGCGTCGGCGAGCGGATGAAGACGTTTCTGCTTCAGGCCACCGGTCTGGCGGCGATGGGCACCGTGGCCGACATGGTGCCGCTGGTCGACGAGAATCGCGCCCTGGTCACTCACGGCCTGTTGAGCCTCAAGCAGCGGCCCGGCCCGGGCTTGCAGGCCCTCATGCAGATCGCCAAAATCGAAGACAAGACGCGGCTGTCGGCCGAGGACATCGGCTTCGTGCTCGGGCCGCGGCTGAATGCCGCCGGTCGACTCGGCCAGGCCCTGTTGGCCGTCGAGTTGCTCATCACCGACCGCCCGGACCGCGCGGAGGAACTCGCCCGATACGTCGATCAACTCAACACCGACCGCCAGTCGCTGGAGCGCCGCATCCTGTTGGCCGCCGGCAAGCAGGCCAGGGAGCAGTTCGACCCGGAGGCCGACGCGGCGCTGGTGCTGGCCGACCACGGCTGGAACCCGGGCGTGATCGGCATCGTGGCGGGGCGTCTGGCCGAGAAATATCACCGGCCGGTCGTGCTGATTTCGTGGGACAAGTTCGGCATGAAGCCGGGGATCGGCTCGGCGCGGAGTGTGCCGGGGTTCAATCTCCACGCCGCGTTGGCGGCCTGCGACGAGCACCTGCTGGGCCACGGGGGCCACGCGGCGGCGGCGGGGCTTCGGATCGAGGAGGACAAGCTCGAACGCTTTCGCGCGGATTTTTGCGAGCACGTCGCCGCCGAGATGACCGACGGCCAGCGGGTCGCCGAGCTGGCGATCGACGCCGAGGCCCCCCTGAGCGCGTTCACCTTGCAGACGGTCCGCCAGATGGAGCAACTGGCCCCGTTCGGTCAAGGCAACGCCCGGCCGTTGGTGTGTACCAGCGGCGTGAGCCTCGCCGGACCGCCCAAGCCGATCGGTTCCGGGCATCATCTGTCGCTGCAATTGACACAGCACGACGTGCGGCTCCGCGCGGTCGCGTTCGGCGGGGGCGACTGGGCGGACGACCTGGCCGCCGCGGGCCAAATCGACGTCGCCTTTCGCCCGGTGATCAACGACTTCCGCGGCCGGCAAAGCGTCGAACTGCACCTGGTCGACTGGCAGGGGACGTGAGATGCACGGGGCCAGAGCCTGAGAGGAGCACGCCATGTTTCGGGCAAGCGTCGTCGCATTGATGTGTCTGGCCGCCGCGACGGTGACGTTCTCCGATCTGTGGCCTTGTTCCGCGGCCGCGCCGACCGGCTTGTCCAGCTCGACGCCGCCCGGTGGATTCCGCGGGGTCTTCTTCAATCCGAGTATTCGGCATGCGAACTTCTCAGATTACCCCTGGCCGACGTTCGATCCGTACGGCCCGGAATACCGCGGCAAGATACGCGCGGCATTGCACGAAATAGCCGACGACGCGAAACTCAACTTCATTGATGTCTTCATTCCCATTCCATTCACCTTGGCTCGGCCCCCACAGGCTCCTCGGGCGGGTCAGCCGCTCCACGAGTGGGCGAACATTGCCTACCTGGACAACGCGGCGGCCTTTGTCGACGATTGCCACGACGCAGGCATCTTCGTCGAGTTCGACCTGGCAGACAACCGGTGGATACCCTACTGCGTGGATTCGCAACACCACCTCGGACGTCCGGGAGGCAATTGTTGGCCGGTGGCCGATGACACTCCCTGGGACGAGTCGGCCACGTGGTTCAGCGAGGTCATCGACTATATCGAATCCCACGCGAAGCATCCCGAAAACATCGCCATGTGGGGCATGATGGGACATTATCAACTCGGCACGGCCGAGCCCGACCTCTGGGGAAACGACCTCAATCCCGCCGTCTCGCGGTACACCGAGAAGTTCGTGAAGAACGTCTGGCCGGCGTTCAGAGCAGCCGGAAAGCGGCCGAAAGCCTCGCCGATCATGTTGCCGATCTTCTCAAACAACTCCTATTGGATGGCGAAGACTCCCGAGTCGCGTCTCGCGGCCTTCAGCAACCTGAAGAAGTGGCTCGTCGACGACCTTGCTCTCCCGCCCGACTATTGGCCGATGACGACGTACTGCTACTGCGACCCAGCGCCCGACGGCGTGTACTATCTTCGGAGGATCGTCGAGATCCTGGGCAAAGAGAACGCCTCGCGGATCATCTCCACCGACTTCAAGGGGCCCGGCCACGATCAAGAGATCAAGGACTCCATTATCTCCGCCGCAGCGCACTCGCCCAGCGACATGCTCACGTGGCACTTCCAGAAGTGCGCCGAATATGGCTTCGCCGGGTGGTGGATTTATGCCTACCAGGATCAGGAGGTCTTCGACCAGCGCTCGGGTATTCGCTGCCTGGACGGGCGATGGAAGAACGACCTGCTTCGAGCCATCAAACAGCAGACGCGATAGAGGTGGTTCGCGGAGGAGAAACACCATGCTCGATCGTCACCTTTGGCCCGCCGCTGCTCTCCTGGCGTTGTTCGTCTGGGCCATTCCGTCTCCGACGGCGGAGAAACCCGTCGAGCGTCCCAATGTCATCCTCTTCCTGATCGACGACCTGGGCTGGACGGACTTGGGCTGCTTCGGAAGCGACTTCTACGAGACGCCGAACATCGACCGGCTCGCCGAACGGGGAATGCGTTTCACCGACGCCTACGCCGCGTGTACCGTCTGTTCCCCCACCCGGGCCGCCGTGCTGACCGGCAAATATCCGGCGCGGCTGCATCTGACCGACTGGATCGCCGGCCACCAACGCCGCAACCCCAAGCTGTTGATCCCCGATTGGACGCAGCATCTTCCGCTCGAGGAAGTCACGCTGGCCGAAGCGCTCAAGCCGGCCGGATACGCCACCGGCCACATCGGCAAATGGCACCTCGGCGACGAGCCCTACTACCCGGAGCACCAGGGCTTCGACCTGAACATCGGCGGCGATCACTGGGGGTCGCCGGCCTCGTACTTCTGGCCGTACCGGCAACGCGCCAGCGGCAAGCCGGTCGGCCGCGCCGTGCCGCTGGGCGGCGGAAAGCCCGGCGAATACCTCACCGACCGGCTCACCGACGAGGCAATCCGCTTCATCGATTCGCACCGCGACAAACCGTTCTTCCTCTACTTCGCCCACTACGCGGTCCACGCGCCGCTGGAAGCGAAGAAGGAGCTAATCGCCCATTACCAGGCCAAACTCGACGCGAGGAAAGACTCCGGCGGCCAGCAGTGCCCCGTCTACGCCGCCATGATCCAAAGCCTCGACGAGAGCGTCGGCCGCATCGTCGAGGAACTGCGCAAGCGAAAACTGGACGACAGGACCGTGATCGTTTTCACCTCGGACAACGGCGGACTGACGCTCCCCCAATGCGGCGGTCGCCCGGTCACGTCGAACGCGCCGTTGCGGGCCGGCAAGGGCTCGGCCTATGAAGGCGGCGTTCGCGTGCCGCTCGTGGTCCATTGGCCCGGCGTCACCCAGCCCGGCAGCGTCTGCCACGCGCCGGTCATCAGCATCGATCTCTACCCGACGATCCTCGACATCGTCGGCCAGGCGGGCACCGCGACCCACGAGCCCGACGGCAAGAGCCTTGTGCCCCTGCTCCGACAGACCGGGCCGCTCGGGCGAGACGCCATCTACTGGCACTATCCGCACTATCATCCGGGCGGGGCCACTCCCTACAGCGCCATCCGCGACGGCGACTACCGGCTCGTCGAGTTCCACGAGGATCACCGCGTCGAACTCTACCGTCTGAGCGACGACGTCGGCGAAAAGAACGACCTCGCGGCCGCAATGCCGGAGAAAACCCAACAGCTTCGCCGGAAACTGGCCGATTGGCTAAAGAGCGTCGACGCCCAGATGCCCACGCCCAATCCCGACTACGATCCCTCGCAAGCGACGAACCCCGAGTGAAGCCCGTGAGTCCGATAGACGCGCCGAGCGAGGAATACCAGGCGAGCCGCGAGCGGATGGTCCGGACCCAACTCGAGTCCCGCGGCATCGACGATCCCCGCGTCCTGGCGGCGATGGCCCGGGTGCCCCGCGAACAGTTCGTCCCGCTATCCGCGAGGCGCCACGCCTACGCCGATCGTGCCTTACCGATCGAGTGCGACCAGACGATCAGCCAACCCTACATCGTGGCGCTGATGAGCCAGGCGCTGGAATTGACCGGTTCGGAGAAGGTTCTGGAAATCGGCACCGGCAGCGGCTATCAGACGGCGATCCTGGCGGAGTTGGCCCGGGAAGTCATCACCATCGAGCGTCACCCGGTCCTATCGAGCCAAGCCGAGGCCCGGCTGTCCGCCCTTGGATATTGGAACGTCACCCTGCTGGTGGACGACGGCACGCGAGGCTGCCCGGACCGAGCGCCCTTCGACCGGATCACCGTCACTGCCGCC
>JAPLNP010000539.1 GCA_026401055.1 Planctomycetia bacterium | reverse complement strand
GTCTCCCAGTTTCTGTCCGAAAAGTACACCCGGCCCCATCATTCGCCGGGGTTGCCCAGGATGGTCGTCGCGCAGATCCTCGCGCAACTCTCGCCGGGCGACGTGCTCATTACGCGGAAGGAGTACGCGGTGACGAACTACTTTCTGCCGGGCTACTGGCCGCACGCGGCGCTTTACGTCGGCCGGGAGGCGACGCTCGGGGAACTCGGGCTGGCCGACGACGAACAGGTCCGGCCGTGGCTGGCGGCGTTTCACGATTGCGGCGGCGGGGAGGAATCCCGCGTGCTCGAGGCGCTCAAGGACGGCGTGCGGATCCGTCCGGCGTCGTCGCCGCTCGGGTGCGACGCGATTGCCGTGCTGCGCCCGCGGCTTGAGCGGGAGGACGTCCGCACAGCGCTGGCCCGCGGGTTTCGTCACGTCGGCAAGCCCTACGACTTCGATTTCGACTTCACCCGCTCCGATCGGCTCGTCTGCACCGAGGTGGTTTATCGATCCTACGAGGGCCTGGGCGGCCTGACGTTCGCGCTCACCCGGCGGACCGGCCGAATGACCCTGTCGGCCGAGGACCTCTTGCTGATGTCGCTGCGATCGCAAGGATTCCAGCCCGTCGCCGCCTACGCCCCCGGCTTCACGACCCAATTGCAGTGGTCGGCCGGAGCGGTGGAGATGCTGCAAAAGACGCTGCGGCAATCGGAGAACACGGGATAGCGATTCTGTTCTTGCCGGAGGACAAAGGGGCACGTCGCTGATTGCGGCGAACCGGACAGCCGGCAATCCGTGATGGCGGCTTTTCGCTCTCTGCCCCAGGGGGCTTCCACAACATGGCCACGATCGCGGCGCGGCTGCCGGCTGGTTGTGATGCCGAGGCCCGCCGGCGGGCAACCCTGCTCTAAATCACCTTTCGTGATTCTGGAGCGCGGCCGTCTCGGCCGCATCTAGCGGGCGGGACGCCCGCGCTCCGGCGTGTTCCATAATCACGAAAACCCATTTAGCGTTTCCACGACTCGCCGATCTGCTCCAGGGTCTGCCGTCTGGTTTCCGGCAGCATCTTCCAGCCAAACCACACCGCCGCCAGACAGATCACGGTGAACACCCAAAACGCGCCGCCGGGCGAGCCGAGCAGTTTCTCGCTGTAGCCCGTCAGCAGCGGAAACAATTGGGCTCCGCTGTAGATCGTGATCCACAGGAACGTCGTGGTCAGGGCGACGGCTTTGGCGCGAATCCGCGTGGGGAAAATCTCCGACATCATCAGCCACGGCAGTCCGCCCAGGGCCAGGCCGTGCGGCACGGTACACAACAGGATGACCACGAGGACCACGGGGCCGCCGAGCTTGAAGAAGAACACGGCGCCGGCCAGCAGCGTGACCACGGCCATCAGCGACGAGGCGAACATCCAGAGCGGCCGTCGTCCCACCCGATCGGCCAACAGGCAGCACAGGAAGGTCGTCAACCCCATGAACCCGTAGGTCACCGCGTACTGCAAGATGGCCGACGACCGGTCCTGCAATCCGGACATCTCCAACAGCATGGGGACGTAGCCGCCGATGACGCTCCAGCCCGTCCAGTTGTTGAAGAACGCCAGCAGGAGCCCGATCAGCAGGGCGCGGCGGAGTCCGGGCTGGAATAGGTCCGCCAGCGTGCCGCTCTCTTCCGACAGCGCCCGGCGGATCTCGTCCATTTCGAGTCGGGCGTACTCGGGGCCATCCACCCGGCGGAGCACGGCGGCGGCTTCCTCGAATCGCCCTTTTTCGGCAAGCCATCTCGGGCTGGGCGGTATGAAGAAGAGCAACACCGCGAACGGCACAACGGCCGCCATCTCCGAGGCGAACATCCACCGCCAACTGATCGTGTCCGGAAGGTATTCGGCCAGAGGCGCGGCGATTAGCGGCGCCGCGATGCTTCCGACGACGATGGCCAACTGGTACATCAGCCCCAGCCCGCCCCGCATCCGCGGCGGCGCCACCTCGGCGATGTACATGGGCGAGGCGATGGAACACAGTCCGACGCCGACGCCGCCGACGATCCGAAAGACGTTGAACGTGATGATGTCCGGGGCGATCGCCGTCATGATGGCATTGACGCCCAACAGCCCGCAGGCGACGATCATCGTTCGGTTGCGGCCCACCGCGTCGCACAGCCAGGCGCCCATGAAGGGGCCGACGATGCAGCCCAGCGTGGCGCTGGCCGTGGTGAAGCCGAACTGGGCGTCGGACAGTTGGAACTGATCCCGCAGGAAAAGATTGGCGGCCCCCATCACGGCCAAATCGAAGCCGAACAGAAACCCGCCGACGGCCGCCACAAACGAGATGGCAAAGGCGTAGGCACTGCGTTTGTTGATCGTCATGGCAGGCGGGTTCCGGGGTTGGGTGAGCGCTGGCGGGGAAGCATCCCCTCACGCCGCATTGGCGACGCAGCCCGTCAAGATACCGCCGGGCGCGGGCCGTCGCAAGGGCGAGGTGCGATGTCCACGCTTGTCGTGCACATGCTTCGGCGGTAGAATCGAGCCCTGAGCGGGGGCCATCGAGAACGGCGCAAACGATAGGACGTCGAGGGCAAGGCTCAGAGCGTTATTGCAGCGGTGTGAGAACTGCCCGGGCTTGTAGTCGACGCCCGGGAAACGGGCATCGACAAGCCAATCGGCCTGGATCGCCAGTCGTCGCCCATGGTGACGCGAACACCGCAGGGGGAATTTCCATGAGGCATGTCCACGACAAGCGTGGACATGGCACCCGGCTTGGGGACAGATTCCTGCTGCCCCCACCCCCCGAGTTAGCGAGCATCCACTATTTTATTGAACCTCTGGCAAGTCTGCGCGACTGTAATGACGGAGGAACGATGAGGACCGCCGAGGATGTTCACGACGAACTGCTGGTGATGGGGTGCCAGGACGGCGATGGTGAGTCGCTCACCGCTCTTGTCAACCGTTGGCAACCGCGTTTGTTGTGTCATGCAATGCGGCTGACGCGCGAGCACGAAGCCGCAATGGACGTTGTGCAGGATGCCTGGGTGGCGATTGTGCGGGGGATACGTCGCCTTGACGACCCTGCCTGTTTCGCGCCTTGGGTCTATCGGATTGTGACCAACAAATGCGCGGACTGGACGCGGCAGCGACAGCGGCAGCGGGCCAACCTTGTGCCTCTGGTTGTCGAACCTGCCGCCAAGGAGGCGTCGGCCGAAGACACGCAGGACGATGTGGCGGCCATACGCGAGGCGATTGGGCAGCTTCCGCACGGGCAACAGGCGATCCTGTCGTTGTTCTACGTCGAGGAGTTGTCCATCCGAAACATTGCTGAGGCGTTATCCTTGCCAGTGGGGACGGTGAAGTCACGGCTGCACTATGCCCGCAACAATCTGAAAGAGGTAATCGAAAGGAGAAACCAATGAAGGACATTGATGAGAAAATCCGCGAAGTGCTGCAAAAGGAAGACTCGGAATTGCTGGAGCACTATCGTAACGAGCAATCCATCCCCCAGATGATTATCGACTCGTTTCGCAGCAGACACCGATGGCTTGTTGTGCTGGTGTTCACGACAGGCACGGCGATTGGTCTGCTGGAATTCGTCGTGGCGTACCAGTTCTTTCATGTGGAATCCACACGGGAGATGATCGCATGGGCGACCGGCTTTGTCGTCGGCGTATTCGCGATCGCCATGATGAAAGTCTGGTATTGGCTGGAACTGAACAAGAACTCGCTTGCACGCGAAATTAAACGACTGGAACTGGAACTGGCGAACCTAAGCCGAAGATTATCTAGTGCATCGTCGCAAAGATAATTGGGAAGTCGGCTCACAGGAGAGGTGCCCCGGCAGCGGCGGACCAGTGGCGTTATATGGCAGCGGGGCGAACCACCGGGCGCGCCAAATCCCGCAACATCTCGTTCGGCGGTATCGCTATCCCCCACCATTCAGGATTCCGGGAATTGCCGCGTCATCGTGACCAAGTGCTCCGGCGCCAGGTTGACCATCGTGAAGGTGACGCCGCCGGAGACGTGCCACGGATACTTCGCCGCGTCACGCGGGGCCAGCGAAATGCCCAGAAAAGCGAGCCACCGCGGGTTGGCCATCTTGGCCGAGGCGATCGCGTGGTGCAGCACCAAGAGACGCCCGCCGCCTCGGGCGTAGTCGATGAGCGCCGTCTCGACCCCGGGCACGAGTGGCTGATGCACGTAGACGACGACCGTATGGAATCGCTCCAGCCCGGCGTGGATGCCCGACTGGTCCGACCGTTCGACCCGATAGCCCTCGGCGGCCAGCCGACTGGCCAACGTGGGCAAATCGTCCTTCGAGTCCGCCAGCAGGAGCACCGCCGGTTCTGACGCCTTGGTTTGCCCCGCCTCGCCCCGGGCCAACGCCACGCCGGCGTGAGAATAGCGGTCTTTCGCTCCAGGAGAGGCCGCTACTTTCGCGGAGCGAAAGGCGACACTCGCCAATCCCTACGGCTCCGGCTCCATTCTCGCGATGTACCGGCGCCAGCCGTCGAGGTGCTCCTGGCTGAGGGTATTCTCCCGGGCGAACTCGGCTTCGATCTTACTCGCGGCGTCCGGCACCGTCACGCGGACTTGCAGGCGTCCGTCGGGCTTGTAGTGGAACTCGACGTCCACCGGCGATTGGGCCGGCAGGTTCGGCGGCAGGCTGCGGACCGTACACTTGCCGATCTCGGTACACTCGTCGGCCGAACGGCTCTCGCCCTCGACAACCTGAACGAGAATCGACTTCTGGTCGGCCTTCCGCGTCCGGAACACCCGGTGGGCGGTGACGGGAATCGGCGTGTTGCGGGGGATCAGGATGCCGTTGCGGCGCCGCTGCGTCTCGCGGTCGATGCCCACGACGCCAAGGCTGTGCGAGTTGACGTTCTTGATCTTGAACCGCGGCGGCTTGCCCTGGCTCTTGGCCAGCAACTGCCCGGCCAACAGCGCCGCCCCGTGCGCGACCGCCTCGTCGGCGGCCACGGAAGCGTCGGGCTCGAGGCCGGAGATTTCACGGAGCATCCGGCGGACCATGGGCATCCGCGTCGAGCCGCCCACCAGAAGCAGCCGGTCGATCCGGTTCCACGCGAGCCCCGCCGCCTTAAGCGCCTGGTTGACCGTGAATCGCGTGCGGTCCAGCAGGTCCTGCGTGGACTCCTCGAACTGCTCCCGCGTGACTTCAACCCGGGCAACGCTGCCGTGGTGGTCGTAAGGCACCACGACCTTGCCGCGGGCCGAGAGGGTTCGCTTGGCGTCTTCGCATTCGCGCCAGAGCTTGCCGGCGGCGACGAGGTCTTCGCGCGGGTCGACGTAGCGCTCGCGGATGACGCCTTCGGCCACGAGGTCCACGAGCCGCTGGTCCCAGTCGTAGCCGCCGAGCCGGACGTCGCCGTCGGTGGCGAGCGTGACCAGGTGGCTGCCGCGGATCTCCATCACGGTCACGTCGAACGTCCCGCCGCCGAGGTCGTAGACGACGACGCGCATCGGCTCGGTCTCGCCTTTGCGGTCGAGCAATCCCTTCTGGTGCCCGAAGGCCACGGCCGCCGCGGTCGGCTCGTTGATGATGTCCAGCACCTCCAGCCCGGCCATGTAGCCGGCGTCCTGCGTGGCCTTGCGGCGAACCTCGTCGAAATAGGCGGGCACGGTGACGACGGCCCGGCGCACGGGGCCAATCTGGGCCGTCACGTCCACGCGGAGCTTGTTGAGGATCCAGGCTTCGATCACCTCGGGCGGATACTGTTTGCCGCCGATCACTTTGTGGAACACGGGGTGGCCGACGTCCCGCTTGGAGCACTCGGCGACGTGTTCCGTTTCGGTCCCGATCGCCTTGAGCGCCTCCTTGCCCACCACGACGTCGTCGCCGTCAAACAGCACGACGCTCGGCGTGAGGCGGTCGCCCTCGGCATTGACCAGCGTCTCCGGATGCCCGTCGGCGTCGAGCCGCGCGGCGACGGAGAAGGTGGTGCCGAGATCGATGCCGATGATGGTTTCGTCCATGGCGACGGTTGCTGGTCAGTGGTCAGTTGTCGGATGTCGGTTATCGGTTATCGGTTATCGGTTGGGTGGCACGTCCCTGAGCCTCCGGCGAAGGGCGTGGCTGAACTGCCGTTGACGTTGGCCACGCCCTTCGCCCCAGGGCTCAGGGCGTGCCACCCCGCCGCCGAGCCGCGGTTGGCGCTACCATGGTAACGGAAACTCCTCCGGATGCCATCGGGACAGCACGTAATAAGCCAGCGCCGAACCGACCGCGGCCGACGTGACGTAAAACAGCAGGATCGACAGCCATCGCCTCGCGCCGGACGAGCCACGCGGCGCGCCGCGGTGGTTGGAGGGCACCTCGACCGACTCGGCTGCAAACGACTCGGATGCAAACGGCTCGGCCTGTGCGCCGGTTCCCGGCATCGTCGGATGCGATTCCCGCGACGCCGGATGGACGGGACCCCTCGCGCCACCGTTGCCGTCCAACCCGGCGGACGCCGGAGGCAATCGCTCCAGAACCGGGGGCGCCATGGGGGCCATCGGCGCCGAACGCATCGGCCGCGACCCGCCCGGCGGCACCGGCTGCGAGGGACTCGGCGAAGAAACCGCGGCCGGCGCCAGCGGCGTGATCTGCTCCTCCAACGCCTCCTGGATCAGCGCCTCGAAGGCGTCGAAGCCCGCCGCCGACTCGACCACCTCGCGCCAGTGCCCCAGGCCCTCGCTCGACAAGCCCGTCGTCCGCTCCAGCTTCAGCGTCGTCTCGCGGTGCGTGCCGGGCACGACCGCGCGGACCGTCAGCCGGCCGTTCGATTCGTACTCGAAGGTCACCTCCACCGGCCAGCCCTTGGGAAGCCCCTCGGGAAGATTCTCGACGGCCGTGCGGCCGATCGGCGTACACTCCTCGGGCAGCGTGTTTTCGCCCTGAAGGATCTGGATGATGATCGACCGCTGGTTCTCCGACCGGGTCGTGAATTTTTCCGTGAACGCGGCCGGCAACGGCGTGTTCCGCGGGATCAGCTTGACGTTGGTCTTGCGAAGCGTCGCCGGGTCGATCCCTTCGATGCCCAAGCTGTGCGCGTTGACGTTGGTGACGGTGAAGCCCGTATCCGGCTTGCCCGCGCCGGCCGCCGCGGCCTCTTTGGCCAAGAGATACCGCGCGTACAGGGCCGCTCCCCTCGCGACGGCCTCGTCCGGATTGACCGATCGCTCGGGCGTCAGCCCGGTCATCGCTTGCAGGCGCGAGGCCACGATCGGCATCCGCGTCGATCCGCCGACGAGCAACAGCCGGTTCACGTCGCTGAACCGCATCTTCATCTCGGCCAAAACCTGCCGCGTCGTGTGCAACGTCCGCTCGAGCAGGTCGGCGGTCATCTCCTCGAACTGGTCGCGGGTGATCGGCACGTCCAGGCTCCGGCCGGCGTGGTCGACGCGCGCCGTCGTTCGACTTCGCGCGCTCAGCGCGTGCTTGGCGTCGACCGCCAGTTGGAAGAGCCGGTTCAGGCCGACGGGGTCCTCGCGAGGGTCGGCGCTGTGACGCGCCTTGAACGCCTCGGCCAGGTGATCGACCAGCCGCTGGTCCCAGTCGTGGCCGCCGAGTTGCACGTCGCCGTCGGTCGCCAGACACTGGATGTCGCCCGGGGCCATCCGCAACAACGTCACGTCGAACGTCCCGCCGCCGAGGTCGTACACCAGGACGGTCATTTCGTCGCGCACGTCGCCGATGGGCGAGAGGTAGCCGATCGTCTCGCCGAAGGCCAGCGCGGCGGCGGTCGGCTCGTTGACGATGTCCAGAAGATTCAGCCCGGCCATCTCCCCGGCGTCCGCGGTCGCCTTGCGTCGGGTTTCGTCGAAGTAGGCGGGCACGGTGATGACGACCCGGGCGTTGGGCCCCAGGGTGCCGACCAGGTCGACCTTGAGCTTGCGAAGGATGCAGGCCTGGATCACCTCGGGGGGAAGATATTCCCCCTGAATTGGGTGACTGTACACTGGGGAGCCCATGTCCCGCTTGACCCACTCCGCCACCCGCTGCGGTTCGATGGTCGTCGAGCGTCGGGCCTCCTTGCCGACGACGACGTCGCTGTCCCGGAAGAGGACAATGCTGGGGGTAAGTATCTCCCCGTCGGCGTTAGTCACCATTGCGGTCCGGCCCGCCGAGTCGACCCAAGCCACGGCGGAATTGGTCGTGCCAAGGTCGATCCCGACGGGTCTGGCATCGCTCGTCGGTGGTTTCCGGAGGTCCGACGGTTCGTTCATTGAGGCTAACTCGTTTTCTCGCAACGGCTTGTGCTGAGCAAGGCCGATGGGCACCGGCGCGACGCCTCGGTCTTGGCACCAAGGGAGTCGCCTCATCCAGCATTAAACCTGCACTGCGAATTATAGCACTTGGCGTAGGCCAACACGGGCCGCCCTGTCGACTAGCGTTCGTCAAGACCCCGGCGGCAGCGGTGGCGCTCCGCGAGATGCCAGGGCGCGACGGCGGCACCCGGAAATCGATGGCGATCTACGGTGCCGGCAGATCATCGTGGTAACGAGACCAGTCGTCCCTGGGATAGGTAGATTGCCAAGTCTCAGGCCGTTCTTCCAGACGATGCAGGTCCCATTTCGGCGAGAAGGGCCAGTCGTTCGCCACCGGCTTGTCTGTCCACGCGCCAGCCGACACCTTGGTCCACGGGGGACAGTAGCGCCATCCGGCATCAAACGCCCTCGTTTTGGTCTGTTGCCACAAATCCTGCAGTTCACCGTAGAGGCGTTGCGAAGAAGGTCTCACTCTCTCGATTGTGACCTTTCCTCTTTCCCCCATGACCTCGCGTCGCGGCTCTTCAAACGACGTGAGCCCGATGGCGTTGCAGAACCACTCGGCCGAGCGGCCCGAATCGTGAAGTAGGAGGTCGTTGCCCAGGATGTAGCAGCGATTGTCCGGCTTCGGAAACGCGAGGAGCACTTCTCCGTTCTTGTAGACGACGCCTTCCTTGTGCGAGACGAAGACACAGTTCGTGTCATGGTCCGGTTCGGCAACTCGTTCCTTCTCCGGCAGCGAGAAGGGGACGATAATGGCCAGGGAGCCTCCGTCTGGCCAAGCCATGTATTCGAAATGGACGCAAAGTTGCTGGTCATCCTTGACTATCGAACTGCTCTCCGACCATGCGACTTCCAACGGCGGCGCTTCCGCCGACTCCGGTTTGGCGCATCCACCAACCATCGAACTCGCGATTGCGAGAACGCCAAGCAGAAGTCGCTGAATCATCGCGTGCCCTCCTATTGGTACGGAACACCTTCTTGTGAATCGCGCGTATCCCAACATCAGACTACACTGCCAACGAGAGAGTTTGGACATCACCGACCTCCCTTCCGTCAAGAGCACGGGGTAGCGGATGACACAACTCCGAGCCTGGTGCGACTTTGGTCACCCTTTGTCCTCCATCGAAATCACCGACTTACGACGACCACGCGGATGTCGCAGACGTTCGTGTGGGTCGGGCCGGTCTTCATCAGGGCGCCGAGCGGCTCGAAGAAATGGTAGGCGTCGTTTCGGGCGAGATAGTCGGCCGGGTCGAGACCTCGCTGCCGGGCGGCGTCGACGATCGAGGCGTCCAGGACCGCGCCGGCCGCGTCGGTCGGACCGTCCTCGCCGTCCGTGCCGCCGGAGAGGATCGCGATGCCCGAGGCGCCGTCGCTGGCCAAACGTCCCAGTGCGGCGAGGACCAACTGCTGATTCCGGCCGCCCTTGCCGCGCCGGGCGGCGTCGCAGAGCGTGACGACCGGCTCGCCGCCGCTGATGAGACAATCGGGCCCCGTGCTGCCGCGCATCGCCAGCGCCATGTCGGCCAGGTGCCGGCCGATCTCCTCCGCCGCGCCCTCCGGCTCAGCGGCGCTTTGCATCGCGTGAGAGTAGCCGAGCCGCTCGGCCTCCGTGCCCGAGGCGTCCACCGCCGTCGCGTTGTTGCCGATGATCACGTTCACCGGCGTGCAGGCCGCCACGGAGGGTTCGACTCGGCGCTTCCGTTGGAGAAACTCGAACACCGCCGACGAGATGCCTGCCGCCTTGGCGTCGAACGCTTCGAGCACCTCCAGGGCCTGCCGCGCGGTCGAGGTGTCCGGGACCGTCGGGCCCGAGGCGATCACGTCCAGCGGGTCGCCGGGCACGTCGGAGATCACCAGCGACACGAGGCGGCCCGTCCGGCACGCCCGCAGCAATCCTCCGCCCTTGATACGGCTGAGCTGCTTGCGAACGGTGTTGAGTTGCTCGATGGTCGCGCCGGCGGCGCTGAGGTGGCGCGTCACGGCGAGCTTGTCGGCCAGCGTGATTTCGGGAACCGGCGCCGGCAACAGCGCCGAGCCGCCGCCGGAGATGAGCGCGAGGCACAAGTCGTCCGGGCCAATCGACTCGACGAGTTGAAGGATTTCGCCCGCGCCGATGGCTCCGGCCGCCGTCGGCTCGTTCACGCCCGGCCCGCGCGACCCGTGCAGCCAGATGTGGCTCAGTTCGCGGACGCAATCGTCGGGCACATTGACCCAGCCGGCGACGTGTTTTTCGGCCAGCAGTCGCTCGCCGAGCACTTCCTCGACCCCGGCGGCCATGCCCGCGCCCGCCTTGCCCGCCCCGACCACCACGATCCGGCCGATTGGGTCCAAGGGCAGCCGCTGGGGACCGATGACCAGGGTCGAGCCGTCGACCGCCATCGCCTCGCGCACCAGCCGGTCGGAGCGGACGGCGTCGACTCCGGCCTGCCAGATCCGCATCGCGTCGTCGCGGAGTTGTCCGGGCGTTCGTTGCATTGCACGATTCCTGTTGAAGTGCGTATTCCCGCCCAAACCGAGCCGCGACCGTGAGGGAGCGGTGATAGAGACTCGCCGCTCATGCCGCATCATACCGCTTCCTGACGGTCGCGGCTCGGTTAGGACGCGTCCAGGCGGATTCGCAGGATCCCGAGCCACTGCTCCTCGCGTTCCATGACGTATTGGCCGTGACGATTTGGCGCGGCCGCGCGGAGCACCAGGCCGGCCATCATCGGCTGATCGTCGACCATGAACCGGCCCGCCACGCTGCACCAGGGCGTCTTCTTGCCGTGGTCGCCGGGCAGCCGGACGTGCTGGAAGAAGGCGTGGGCGAAGCCGCGGGCGCTGACCTGCGCCGGCCACGCGCGGATGAGCGGCTTGTGGGCGATCGCCACGCGATCGAGCCCCGGCACGATCGAATCGACCACGCCGGGCAAGTCCTCGCGCGACGGCAGCGTCCGCACGCGGCCGACCGGCGCCAACACGATCGCCGCCAGCCGCACCGGCAGGTTGTAGAACTCCAACGTCGGCGGTCCCGGCGGCGGCGCCAAGTCGGGCAGCGCCGTGACGTCGACCTCCAAGTCCGGCGGGACCACATCCGGCTCGCGGCGCCGGCCGAAGCGCCGCCACAGGATCCACGCCGCGGCAAGCACGACCGCCGCCGCCGCGCACACGAGCCAAACGCCGGAGAAGGCACCGATGTAGTCAGTCAGCGGTTGTGGCATGTCGGACCCCGCCGTCGCGTGTTGCCCCTTGTCGGCCCAAGATCGAGCGAGACGCCCGAGGGAGCCCCTGTCGCTCATCCTATCCGGCGAAAGGAGACTCAACAAGGGGCGCCGGCGGGTCGTGTCCCAGTGGGGGACGATGCTGACTCCGGGCCGCCGAGTCTCGCCCTATTCGACGAGACCAACGAGCCCCTGTTGCCCGTCGAGCAGAAGTGGCTGAGTGATGCGCATGCCGTTGACAATGGGACTTCCATTGAGGCCGAGCATGTGAGGATCGAGCGAATGGAGGGCGTCCACCCGGTAGGTTATGGCGGTGGCAATGATCTGCGCGTCGGGCGTCTGGAGCCTTCTACCCTGGGTCTGGGCGTCGGCGCGAATGCGGCTGGCCAGTTCGGCTATGGCCAACGTGATATCGGCGAGAATCACATTCGAGCGATTCAGGCATTTCTGGAAACGTTCCCATTGCTCGGGCGTATGTTTTGTCTCCAGCATTTCGGTTGCCGTCGTAACCGAGACTACCAGTACCGCCTTCCCCGAGTCGATGTCCCCCACGACGAGATTCATATCCGCCAGGGGAGCCGACGACTCCTCTTTGAGCCAGGCCACAAAGACCGACGTGTCCCAGCAGTATTTAATCCGCCTGCTCATCGCGAACGGCTCGTACAAAGGCCACCGAAGTCAACGTGCCGGTACATTCCTTCGCGGTGCCCCGCAGATCCGAAAACGTCGGCAATTCGTCGTCAGGCGGATGGATTTCCATTCGCGAAGCGTGAACCTGGTGGGGAAAGGGCGCATCAGGCTGAAAGTGGAGCCTGCCCCAGACAGTGACGTTCGATTTAATGGCACGGCGAACCTGTTCCAGCATGGAATCGGGGAACGAGCAGCTCACGGAGTATCCTGGTAGTGGCGGATAGAGCACGAATTCATTTCGATTGTGGACATTCACGCGCTCCAGAACGCCGCGGACAGAGCCCTCGGACGGAATCGAACTTCCAAGGATTTCGTCAATACTGGCCCCGTATTGCGTGGTCAGGCAAGACGAATCGACCCACACCTCCTTGGTGCGGCGATGGAGTGGACTGATGAGTTCGCGGTAGGCTGCAAGGACATCGCGGCCAATCCGGGAGTCCACCGGTCGGCCCGACTGGAGATTCACCACGGTCTCGCGGAACAGGCCGAGGACTTCCGGCCTTGGGTCGCGTCCATTCGTTGGGGCAATTGCCTCCAGCGTTACCGCCGCACTCGCATTTTCAAGACCGACGATTCGATAGCGGATTCTTGTGGGTCCCGATGTGAGTAGCTCCTCCGACTTTCGCAGGCACGCGGCGAGACTGTCACAGAAGTTCCGAAAATCATCAAAACGGACAATGCCGTCGTCCTCGTCGGCTCCAACGAGTCGTACGGAGATTCTGTTTCCGTCAGTCATTTTCGACACTCCCCCAACAACCGCGGTCGCAATAACCGTGCCGCCCCGCGGTCCCATGTTCTATCTTACCTTGATCGACCCCCGCTCGGAAAGTACCCCCCGATTTGGGCCCACTCACTTCTTGGGCCTCAATCGCTCCCCAGCCCGCGAAACACCTTTTGACGCAGGACGTTCTTGTTCGAGGTGACCGGGCCGGGCGTGGCGTCGTCGCGGAGGATCGCGGCCATCATGTGGTACTTCGCGTCGATGTCGTCGGCGTAGTGGACCAACAGCGCCTCGGGCGTCATCGGCGGCTTGGGCGAGCCCCACTCGGGCAGACGCTGATGCGACAGGATCAGGTGCTCCAGTCGCAGGAGCGTTTCGTCCGCCAAGGGCTTCCCCGCGTCCCGCAGTCGGCCGGCGGCCTCGCGCACCATGTCGCGGCCCAGCAGCATGTGGCCGATCAGTTCGCCCTCGGGCGTGTAGACCGTCGCGGCCGGCCGCTGGTCGATCTCGCGGAGCTTGCCGACGTCGTGCAGCACGCCGCCCGCCACCACCATGCTCTCGTCCAACGGCGGCGTCATGTCCGGGTACTGTTCCGCGTATTTGCCGGCCAGGTAAGCGCACGTCCGCGTGACGCTCAGCGTGTGCTCCAACAGCCCGCCGACGTAGGCGTGGTGGTTGTGCCGCGCGGCGGGCATCACCAGCAGGGCCTCGCGGTGGGACAGGATAATCGACTCGACAAGCGTTCGCAGCCCGGCGTCCGCGATGAGCTGTTGGACCAGCAAGAATAGCTCGCTGAGCATGCCCTCCGGATCGCGGCGCGATCGGGCCAGGCACATCATCGGGTCGAACCCGTCGTCGGCGTCGGCGTCGGTCACTTCGCGGATCCGGCGGATGTCCAGTTGCGGGCCGTATTCGGTATCGCGATAGACGGCGCGGATCTTGTAAAACGCGCCCGGCGTCCACGCCTCGCGGCAGTCGGCGGCCAACGGCGCGTTGTCCCAGACGGGGAAGCTCACCTCGCGCCGGGCGTCGCGGAACGCCACGCGGAAATAGGGCTTGCCCTCCCGCGTCGTCAGCGACTGCTTGGCGGTCATCAGGGCGAACACGTCGGCTTCCTGGCCGTTAACCATTTCCGAAAGCGGGACGATCGGCATCGCGCGTGCGGTCATCGTTTTAGAACTCCAACTCCATCAGGTCCTCGCCGATTTCGGTCGCCGGAAAAATCGCCCGGGCGACGTCCAGGCCGATCGGGTCGTCCTCGGTCCGCTGGGGATTCATGTGAACCAGGACGAGGCGGCCGACGCCGGCTGCCCGGGCGACTTGAGCCACCTTGGTGGTCGAACTGTGGCCGGTCTTCTTGGCCCAGGCCGCGTCCTCGTCGGGATAATAGCACTCGTGCAAGAGCAGGTCGACGCCGCGGATTCGTTCGACGTAGTCGGCCGCCGGATCGGCCGTCGTGTCGGTGACGTAGGCCATCGCGTGGCCGGGCCAATCGAGGCGGAACCCGACCGAGCCGCCCCGGTGCGCAAGCGGAAAATGCGTGAGCCGCCCGCCCTTGGCCAAAGCGACGTCGCCGATCAGCGGCCGCGATTCATACGGCGGCTTGACGGGAAACAACGCCCGCGAGAACAGGTGCTCGTCGATGGCCGAGAGCTTCTCCGGCAGGGCATGGACGGTGACGCGATTCATCGGATGCGCCCGGAGCACGTTCAACAGGAACGTCAGGCCGACGACGTGGTCGAGATGGGCGTGGGTGAGAAAGATGTCCAGTTCGGCGGTTTCGAGGTACCGCTCGGCCCGGTACATGCCCGTGCCCGCGTCGAGCATCACGCCGCACTCGGGGATCACCATGCACGGCGTGTGCCGCCGGTCGTTGGGATGGTAGCCGGTCGTGCCAAGGAGGACGATTTGCATGGGCCTATGCTACCGCGGCCGCAGCAGCCGGTCAAGTTGCCGGTTCACCTCGCCCTGGACGGCCTTCTCGGTTGCCTTGCGCACGAATTGCTGGGTGTACTGGTTGAGCTTTTGGCGGTCGATCTGGGGCCGGCCGAGCGTGCCGCCGATGGGCAGCACGACGGTCTGGTTGCGCAGGGCGTCGCCAATCGCGTTGTTGGCCGAGAGCCACTTGGGCGGAATCGGCATCTCCGCGACGATCGCCATCGACTGGTCCAGCCCGACCCAGCCATGCGTGCGGATCGTCAACTCGGGAAAGACCAACTCGAGCCCCTCGTGATACACCTTCCCGTCGACCATGCGGAACTGGATGACCGACTCTCGGGTGAGCTTGGCGGCCGATTCCCGTGCAAGCAGCACGGCCAGTTCCCGGGTGAGCGGGCCCGGGCCGATTTCCACTGAATGAACCGTGAAGCGGCCGGCCAGGTCGCCTTGGCCCGGGTTGTCGATCGGGATGCGGCAACGCTCCAAGTCGATCGAGAACTTGCCCTGGGCCGTGGCCACGCCCGCCAGAACCGGCGCGATGTACTGCAAGGCGTACGCGCACATGTCCGGGTCGATGCGGACCTGCTGGACCAGCGGGCCGGGATCGACGTCGAGTTCCATCGGCCCGGGCGCGAGCCTCATGCGGGACACCAGGTGGACGCGGCCTTCGCTGACCGGCAGATCGAGCGGTTCGATCTGGAGGATGCCGCCGGCGAGTCCCATCTTGAGCTCGCCCGGCCCGACGCGGAACCCATAGACGTAGGCCCCCGACCAATCAGCGCCGGCCGAGGCGGTGGCTTGGGCCAGGTCGATCGGGCCTCCGAGCGAGAAGGGCCGGCTGCCGCGCCCCGCGAGATAGACACCACCGCCGAGATAGGGACGCAACAGCGTGGCGAGCTTCTCCGTGTCGTAGTCAAGCTTGCCGGTCAGTTGGGCGTTCGCGCCGGCGCCCAGTTCGGCCACCCCGCCCTTGGCATCGCCGCTCAGGGCGTCGGACGTGAGCTTGAACTGCTCGATCTTGAGCATTCGCGAGGGCTGGTCGTAGGCGCCCAGGGCCGCCAGTTGAACCGTCGGTTCGCGCAACTGCTTGCCCGCCGCGCTCTGGAACACGAGGTCGCGGACCGTCGCGTCCAGCCGGCCGGTGGTCACCCCGGCGACTTGTTTCAGCCGGGCCTCGCCGGTGATCTGTCCGCCGACGTTCCAGGTCGGCGTCGCGCTGGGCTCGGGGATCCACTGCCGCAGTCGAGCGAGGTCCCCGCGGTAGGACACGTTGCCGGCCAGTTCCATCGGCTTGCCGCCGGGCACGCCGACGATGACGTCGCTTGCGTTGACCGTGAGCGTCGCCGTGTTCAGTTCGGCCTTGCTCAAGAGCATCCGTCGATCTCCGTGGACATACTGACCGGCCGCGCTTAGCGCGACGGACGGTTCGACGAGGTTCAGGCCGTGCCCGACCATGCGGAGCTTCTCGACGTCGAGCTTGGAGCTTCGCAGCGCGACGCCGGAGGCCGAACCGGTGCCCTCGGCCGCAAGACGGTACGCGCCGGCGGCGTCCCAGTCGTCGAGCAGCTTCCAGGCTCGCGCCCGAACGATCCATCGCGCCAGCTCGCCCGACGTGTCCAGGGCCAGGGGCCACGAGCCGTCCGGCTTGAGCCCGTCGACGGGCTGGGTCAGCCGCAGCCGCAGGTGCTCCGAGCCGGCCTTGACCTCCAATTCGGCCGTGTCCAGTCGCGTATCGGTCCCGAACGTGGTCCGCCCGGTCGAGGCGAGAAACACCACGAGGTTCTCTTCTTGCCACGGCGGGCGGTCGGAGAGGGCCAATTGCAGATTGCGGACCTGCGCGTTGGCGTCCAGCGTGAAGGCGTTCTGGCGATCGCGCCGCCAGTTGAGGTTCGCCCAGCCCTTGCCCTCCATCTTCAAGCCATCGAGATCGATGAAGCCGCCGAGCCGCTCGACGAGGCGGTCCAGGTCGAATTCGAGCGAGGCGGCCAGGTCTTCGCGCCGGCCCGCCGCGTTGATCGTCAGAAAATGCGACTCGCATTTGAGGCTGTCGATCACCGGGCCGTCCTTGGTTTCCCGGGCGTCGAGCGTCAGGACGATCGGCTGCTGCCAGACGAGTTCCTTGTTCTGCCGCATGGCCGTGAGGTCGCTGGTCCGGACGTTGGCCTTCCAAGACATTCCGTCCTGGCCGCGCCGGCTGTCCAAGTCGACGGTCAACTCGCCCGAACTCACGCGGGTTTCTTTGTGAATGTGGAGCGTTTCGGGGAGCATGGTGGCCAGCCGGGCGAGGTCGATCCGGCCTTGCGCGTGGTACGTCTGGCGCAGGAACGAATCGAACGCTCCGGCGGCGTCGCCGCCGCCCGAGGCGAATTCGCCGGTCAGCGTGACGTTGCCCAGGTCGGAGTCGATCTTCGCCTGCTCGACGGCGACTTTGCCCGACTGCCACGTAAGCTTGCAGTCGGCCTTGAGTTTTTGCATCTGGACGCGATCGGTCTTCAGGAGCGGCGCGACCAGCGAGAAGGGGCTGGCCTCGGCGTCGGCGAGGATGTG
>JAPLNP010000200.1 GCA_026401055.1 Planctomycetia bacterium | reverse complement strand
CGCCGCTGCCACGGACCACGCCAGCGTCCGCGGCGACAGAAACCGCCGCGCGACGGACCGCCAAGGCCGCATTTCAGGCGACGAGGGCGTCTCCTCCGCGGCGGTCGGCGCGGTCGCTTGGCCGAGCATCCGCCGTTCGGCTGCCCGGAGCACGCGATCGCCGAGGTCTTCGCCCACGGTGTATTTCGGCAAGGCGTGAAGCCGGTCGCGGACCGCCCGAAACTCGTCCACGAGCCGGCGCGCGGCGGGGTCGGCGGCCAGAAGCTCTTCGACCCGAGCGCGCTCGCCGGCGGTCAATTCGCCGTCAAGATAGGCGCTGAGGAGTTCGTTTTGGGGCAACTCGTTCATAGTATCGCTCCGTCGCCGCCGACCGAGAGTGTCGGCGATCGAGGCAGGTCACCCCCCCGGATGACGACGGATAGGTTTTCGACGGGGTCCAGTGTCTTCGATTCGTATCTCTTGTTTTCAACTCGGGCGGTGTCACTCGTCGACGGTCAAGATTTCCTCGAGATGTTCTCGCAGTTGCAGCCGGGCGCGGTGCAGCCGGCTGCGGACCGTGCCCACCGGCACGTCGAGGATCTCGGCGATCGTGTCATAATCGCAGTCGTCGATCTCCCTAAGGATCAACACCGCGCGATGTTCGTCTCCCAATTGCGCCAGGGCCAGGCGGACCTGCCGATTGCGCTCGTCTCGTTCGAGCCGTTCGTGCGGGCCGTCGCCGGGTTCGACCGGCTCCTCGCCGCTGGTCTCGTGAATCTGCTCGACCGACGCCGCCGGCTTTCTTCGTCGGTGATGCGTCGCCGCCAGGTTGAACGCAATCCGGTACAGCCAGGTGTAAAACGCGCTGGCCCCCTGGAACGTGTCCAACTTGACGAACGCCTGAACGAACGCCTCCTGGACCAGGTCCCGGGCGTCCTCCCGGTTGGCGGTCATGTGCATCAAGCTGTTGAACAGCCGGTCCTGATGCTTCAGCACCAGTTGTCCAAAAGCCGCTGACTTGCCCGTCAGGGTCGCTTCGATCAGTCCAGCGTCGTCGTCCAAAGCAGGCTCACTGAATGAGACGCGATCGAGGGTGAGAAAGTTCCGGCTGGCCAGTGAACCACCAGCTAGCGGGGTCAGAGCCGCCGCTGGACCTTATGATCCCCCGGCAGGGGAAAAAAGTCAAACCCTACTTCAGGTGAGATCATACCTGGTCATTTGGCGCGTAGCGTTTGGTGCGTTTCCGGACCACGGCCGGAGAGCCCGAAAGAATAGCGTCCGAAAACCGCGCGGCCCCCCGGCGGCGGACGGAACGCGGTCCGCGTGCAATCTCTCTTAGGTGGCATGAAACGTCAACGTCCGGATTGTACCCCCCGGGGTCCGGCCTGGGGACAGCCCGCGCCACCCACATCCTTCCGTCACTTCGCCTTGCGATAGGTGATCACCACGGCCCCGGGCCGATCCTTGATCGCAATCGCCAGTCCATCGGCCATCAACTCGCGGCCGGTCATCTCCGTCGCGCCGGCGGCATCGACGTTGGTGAGCGTGTAGCGGGCGTCCGGCTCCAGAGCGTGGAGTTTCACGCGTGCCGACTCGTCGTCGCTCTTGTCGCGGCGGAACGCCTGCACCATTCCCTGGCCGAGGTCGGGCCGGTCGAACTGCCAAGCCATCCAGGCGGCGCGCTCTTGGGTGTAGGGCGTCAGCGGGTAATAATCCCCGTAGTACAGAGGCCGCAGTGTCAAGTACTGCTCCAAGGTCTGCTTGGCCCAGGCAAAGGGGAAGTCGGCGGGCAGCTTCTTCATCGGCCCGTCGCCCGAATGGAACCAGTTCACGCACAGAGCGCTCGACATGCTGCTGCGGAACTCATAGTTGTTCCCCTCCAGGTCCTGGCTCGTCGCGCTCAGCGGCACCCACGCCATCAGCCCGTAGGTATGGCATTGGTGCGCAACCGCGTCGCGAGGTCCGTCGGTTCGCCAGAAGGGCGTGCTGCGTCCGGTCGTCTCCAAGTCGATCCGCCGGCCGCCGCTGGCACAGTTGTCGATAATCAGGTTGGGGTGTCGGGCGAGCAACTCGTCCCAGAAGGCATACAGACCCTCGACGTGGCGAATCTCGGCGATTCCCTGCCGATCGGCCGGATCGGCGGCTTGCCAGTAGGGCAAGGGGCTCATGTTGAAGTCCTGCCGGTAGCAGCCCAGGCCGAACTCCTCGATTTTCGTGGAGATGAAGTCGGTGAGGAACTTTCGGGCCGCCGGATTGCCGAGGTTCCACAGACAGTTGTCATTGCCGATGTCCAGGAGCCAGTCGCGATGCTCCTTGTGCCACGGCGTGCCTTTGAACACCCGCTCCGGCTCAAACCACAACATCAATTGGCGACCGGAGGGGGAAATCGCATCGCGGAGCGGCTTGAAGCCCTCGGGGAACAGGTCCTTGCGAATCTGCCAGTCGCCGACGCTCGTCGCCCAGGAGCCCTGGCCGTACCACTCCGCGTCCATCCAGTAGTAGTCGATCGGCAGGTCGTGTTGAACGATCTTTTGGATGTAATCCAGATGTACATCGCAGCGCGAGCCGCCCCAAGTGCCCCACGTGATGGGAGCCACGAGCGGTTGTCCGTTGCGCTTCGGCCGATAGTGGCTCAAGATAACCTGCCGCAGGAGATTCTGCCCCCGCCACCGGTCGCGCTCGTAGAACACCAGCAGCATCCGCGGCGTGCGGGTGGATTCGCCCGGGTGCAGCCGCAGGTGGGTGCGGGCCATGCCGGCCTTGACCGCCACTCCGTGCGGATTGCGGGAGAAATCGGCCGCCCACTCGCCGCTCCAGCCGACGGCGAGGACCACGCCGCCGCCGGGATTGGCGACGTTGAAGAACGGCAGCACTTGACAGGACGATCGCCCATCGCCGGGCTGGAGGTGAACGTTGGCGTCGGGCTTCAACTCGGTCTCCTGGGGCGCGAAGTCGTCGAACGACGCCACGGAGCCCTTGGCCCAGTGCAGCACCGACTGCCCGGCCTCGCTCCGCGGCAGCGGCGTGTCGATCGCCTGGATCGCCTCCAAGATCGGCGTATCGGCCTGGCCGGTGTTCTCGAAGGTGATCACCCATTCGACGGCGGGGAAGTCGCGGTACTCGACGCCGACGCAACGCAACACCAGGCCCGTCTTCGCGTCCGTGTAGGTGAGCGAGTGCTCGGTCCGCTTTTCGTCGAGCGCGCGACTGGCCTGCTTCAATTCCCACGTCTTCAACACCTCGGCCGACGGCCGGCCGTCGTAGGTGAACGAAAAGAAACTCGTTGCGTCGATCGCCGAGCGGCCCGCTTCCGGCTTCGCTTGTTCGACGCCCTCGAACCTGGCCGCCACCCATTGCCGCGCCTCGGCCATCTCGGCCGGCGTCGGCACAATGGCCCACGCCGCTTGAGCGCCCACCAGCCACAAGGCCGCCGCACTACTCAACCAGACCAACCTGTTTGCGTTCATGAATCGCGCTCCTTGAAGTCACCCGTGAGGTATTGACGAAGTCCACCCGTTCCTGGCATCGGAAGAAGCCTTCCCACATGTTGTGTCGATCATCTCGGCTTGAGCTTGATCGCGTACTTGTACACGTTCGCCTGGTAGACGATGGGGAACTCGCCCCAGACGGTCATGTACAGATCGTAGTCGTGGGTCTCGCGGTTCTCGACGAGCGAGAAGTTGGAAAACTGCACCGCGGCGGTCTGCGTCTTGGGGTCGTAGTCGTCGATGACCGTCAGCGTCTTGCGAATGATCGCCGGCTTGGTCTCGTCGATCTCGGCGATATACAGCGGGTAGCGGGGCGAGTTGCCCGAGGTCGGTTTGTCCGATAGGTTGCCGAACCAGTAGAGAACCCCCGTCTTCGAGTGCCTGAACACCATGCTGAGACTGGAGGGAGCGTAGAATTGCTCGCCATCGTCGAATGTGAGTTCCCGAGCCTCGCCGAGCGTTTTGCCTCCGTCTTTCGAAAGGGCGTAGAAGTTGCGGCCGGGGTTGATCTTCGTCGCGTTGCCGCGCATATCCACCAACACCTCGCCGTTGCTCAACTGCGCGACCCACGGCTCCATCAGGCCGCGATCCGACGTGGCGAGGCTGACCGCGACCGGACTGGAGTGCGTCCATTGATAGGCGCTGGTCGCCTGGTCCCATCGGCCCACGGCGAGCACGACGCCACAGACGCTCTCCTTCTCGCCTTTGGAGTTCGTGAAGCTCACGGTCCGGCAGTAGCCGGTCGCCACGCCGCCCTCTTTGAGCGAAATCACGTTGTAGCCGCTGTAGGACTGGTTGTGGCCCAGGTACTCGGCATTCCCGAAATCCTCGGCCGGGTAGTCGCCGCCGTCTTCGTACTTCAGCAGCTTCGGCGCGTCCCACGTGGCGCCGTCGTCCGCCGAGGTCTGCCAGAGCGTGTGGTCCGAGTAACTCGTGAGTCCGCCGACGCGAGGATCGCCCTTGTGCGTGCGCAAGAGCGTCGTGCGGACCATCCGCTTCGACTGCGGATCGTAGCACGCGCCGAATAGGTAGGGCTCGCGCGCGTAGCCGTTTTTCACCGCGATGTCGCGCTCGGGGTCGCGTTGGAACGGCGTCCAGGTCTTGCCGTTGTCCGTGGAGAACCGGATTTCCGCGTCCTGGTAGACGTCGTCGTGTACCTGCAACGTCCGCACTTGGAGCAGACGCACGCCTTCATGGCCGGCATACTGGTTGCCGATCACGTAGCTCTGCCCTTCCCTTGGGCACGGCATGTAGACTTCTCTGGCAACAACGGCAATTGCCCCGTCGCGCACCACCTGTTTCGCCCCCTCTTGCGCGAAGACATCGCCCGCGACGAGGCAGAAGCAAGCCGCCACACCTGGAGCCCACCGCGATCGGAATCTGGCAACCATACGAAATCCCCTTTCTAAACAACAACTCGCCGAAGCGACGTGCGACCGTTGTTCCACAGTCCCGTTGAGCAGCACCAGAACCATCCGGCCAAGACGCAAGTCGCGGGCGGACGCCGAAACCCGCCGCGAGTTCCGAGGCCATTGGGCTCACTCCCCCTCCCCCCGCGTCAAATTCGATACGAGCACGTCCTTGAGCAGTTCCATGGCCTCCTCAGTCCGCTCCGCGCCCACGGCGACGATGGTCTTCTTGCCGTCGCGGCGGATGATACGGACGCTGCGGACGTTGATGTCGGCCTCCTTGAAGCGGCGCATGATCCGGGCCAGTTCGCCGGGCCTGTCGTCGAGCTGGACGACCAGGGCGTTCTCGCTAATCGCGTGGAAGCCCGCCCTGGCCAACGCCCGAAGGGCATCGTCGTAACGGTCGACTGTCAGAATCGTGACCGCCGAACCGCCGAGGGTCTCGGCGGTGAAGGTCTCGATGTTCACGCCGGCGGCGGCCACCGCCTCGGCGATGGCGGCGCCCACGCCGGGGCGATCCTCGCTGACAATGATGATCTGTTTCATGCGTTTGCCTTTGGGGTTGTCGTGACCGGGGACCTTCGGACGAGTTCGTCGACCAGGCGATCGATCTGCTCGGTGGTCACGTGGGGCATCGTAATCAGGTGGACGATGTCGTGCTCGGCGGCCAACTGCCACCGGTGCGCCATCTCCGGCGACGGCCGGTCGAACACGACCGTCACCGAGTTGCGATGACGCCAGGCGTTGCGGCCGATCTCGTTGAGCCGGGCGACGGCGTAGTCGGCCGTCTCGAAACACTGCCGGATCCACCGGCGAAATCCCTCGATGCCGACCGTCCGGAACGCATACCACATGAACAGCGGCGTAATGGCGTTGCGCGAGCCGAGGATCGTCGTGTCGAGCGTGCCGACGTATTCGATGCTCCGCGCGATCCGATCGACGTGGACTTTCTTCGCAAGGACGATGCCGCACGGCAGCGGCGAGCCGACCATCTTGTGACCGCTGATCGCGATGCTGTCGATCCCGGCCCGAAAGTCCCACGGCTGCGGATCGTCGACGAACGGGAGGATCATGCCGCCGAGCGCGGCGTCGACGTGAATGTAGGCCCGGTGGATCGCCAGGTCGTCGAGGATCGCCCGGATGCCCTCCAGGTCGTCGATCGCCCCGCGCATCGTGGTGCCGACGTTGGCGAAGATGATCGGCGGCAGGTCGCGATGGATGCGGATCGTCTCGCGGAGGTCTTCGAGGTCGATCCGTCCGTCCGGGCAACTCTTGATCATGATGTTGCGAACGTGCAGACAGCGGAGGATCTTGTTGACCGAGTAGTGCGTGTCCTCGCTGTAGTAGACCATTCCGTCGGGGAACAGTTCGCGGCCGAGGAAGATCCCGTACATGTTCCCCTCGGTGCCGCCGCTGCTGATGTAGCCCCAGGACTCCTCGGGCACGGCGTGCGTGAGTTCGTGGAAGATGCCGAGCACTTCGCGCTCGATGGCGTGCGTGTTGAGATGGAAATTGCTGGCGACGTACGGATCGCCGACGTTGTTGATCGGATGATCGAGGAACTTGAACAGCGAGTGGTAGTCGAACAGCGCGTTGCAGGGGTAACCGACGAAGCGCTGCTGCTCTCGGAGGATCGTCTCAAAGAGATCGTCGAGACGTTTCTGGTCGTCGGCCGAGAGGTGGTATCCGGTTTGCTTCGCGTGCATGGTTCCGCCCGGGGGTGAGGGGCTGCGAATCACGGTACTGTGGGGGCGGGGGCACGTCAAGTACGGCCCGTGATGGGCCCCCGTCCAAGCCGGCAAGGCGGAGCCGAACACGAGGGCGAAGTATTGCGATTAGCCCAAGCTCGCCCGTATTGGGCGATGACGACCTCGCTTCCCCCCTTGCGTGAAATCGGGTGTCCCGGATAATCTGGCTTGGCAGCTAGTTTGGCTTGGCGGTGCGACTTCGATGGTGGACACGCGACGGGAGCCGGCGTGATGGCGGGACACGAGCAGGATTATCGCCGCGTGGTGAGGGAAGTGGGGCCAACCCGCTTTCTGCCGGGGTCGCGCGTCGAGATCATCCACCAGTTTGAAGGGAGGTGTCCCCCCAGACATGCTCTCTTCGACTTCGACGGCACGCTCAGCCTGGTTCGCGAGGGCTGGCCCAAGGTGATGATCCCCATGATGGTCGAAGTCCTCCAGGCGACCGGGACGGACGAATCGGCCGACGCGCTCGGCGAGCTTGCCCTCGAGTTCGTCATGGAGCTCAACGGCAAGCAGACGATCTACCAGATGATCCGGCTGGCCGAAGAGGTCCGCAAACGAGGCGGCGCGCCCGAGGAGCCGCTGGTCTACAAGCAACGGTACCACGATCGGCTGATGGCGCGGATTGCCGGCCGCCGCGAGGCGCTGCGCGATGGCACGGTTGCGCCGGAGGACATGCTTGTGCCCGGCTCGCGCGAACTGCTCGGCGAGCTTCGCCGCCGGGGCGTCGAGGTCTACCTGGCCAGCGGCACGGACGAGCGATACGTGGTCGAGGAGGTCGAGTTGCTCGGGCTGACCGAGTATTTCGGCAAGCACGTCTACGGCGCCCAGGACGATTACAGGACGTTCTCGAAGGCCCAGGTGATCCAGCGGATTCTGACCGAGAATCGGGTGGACGGCGGTGTGCTGGTGGGTTTTGGCGACGGGTACGTCGAGATTGCGAACATCAAGGAGGCGGGCGGGATTGCCGTGGCGGTGGCCAGCGACGAGGCCGGACGCAGCGGCAAGCCCGATCCGTGGAAACGCGACCGCCTGATCGGCGTCGGAGCGGACCTGGTCATCCCCGACTTCCAGGATTGGCGTCCGCTGGTCGATTACCTGTGGAACGCGGACGAGGGGGGGGAACTGATGGCTTTCACGCAATTCGACCGGAGCCGGCTGCGTCTTCAGCCGCTGGCCGATCGCACGCACGACGTGGACCGCTCGTGCATGATGTATCCGGACAGCCCTCGGGAGCCGTTCGTCCACGCGGCCCTGCCCGAGTTGGCTCGGCGGATCGTTGACGGTGCCCGATCGGGAAGCACGGTGATGTTCTGTTGCGGGGCGCACGTGCTGCGCAAGGGCAACGGGCCGCTCCTGATCGACCTGATGGAGCGGGGGCTGTTGACGCATCTCGCGCTGCCATGATCGGCAGCACCTGCGAGAGCGTCGCCCGATACGTCCGCACCGGCGAGTTCGGCCTGTGGAACGAGACCGGCCGGATCAACGACGCGGCCGCGGCGGGCGCCCGGGACGGCATCGGATTCGGCGAGGCCGTCGGACGGATGATCGAAGAGGAGAAGTTCCCGTACCGCCAGACGAGCGTGCTGGCGGCGGGCTACCGGCTGGGCGTGCCGGTCACCGTCCATGTGGCGATCGGGCAGGACATCATTCACGAGCACCCCAATTTCGACCCGGCGGCCACCGGCTCGGCGACCTACGCCGATTTCCTCGTGTTCACCGAGAGCCTGACGCGGTTGGAGGGCGGCGTTTTCCTCAATATCGGCACCGCCGTGATGGGGCCCGAGGTGTATTTGAAGGCCCTGACCATGGCCCGAAACGTCGCCCGGCAAGAAGGCCGGCTCATCCAGGACTTCGCCACTGCGGTGTTCGACCTGGCTCCGCTGGGCGACCGGCTCGACAGCGAGGCGGCCAAGACCGACCCCAAGTATTACTTCCGCCCGTACAAGACCATCCTGGTGCGGACCGTCGCCGACGGGGGCAAGAGCTTCTACGTCGAAGGCGACCACCGGCTGACGGTGCCGGCGCTGTATGACCAGATTCTCGCAAGGGCCCAGCGGTGAAGACTTTTGCCGGCATGACCACCGAGCGGCTGCAAGAGATCGTCGGGCGGTTCCCGCGGTCGCGGATCGCCGTGCTGGGGGATTTCTTTCTGGACAAGTATCTCGACGTCGAACCGGCCTGGGCGGAGTTCAGCATCGAGACCGGCAAGACGGCCCATCAGGTGGCGGCGATCCGCACGAGTCCCGGAGCGGCGGGCACGGTCGTGTGCAACCTGGCCGCGCTCGGGGCGGGCACGCTCCACGCCGTCGGCTTCACCGGCGACGACGGCGAGTCGTACGACCTGCGCAAGGGCCTGGCCGCGCTGGGCTGCGGCACGGATCATCTCCACTGCGACCCCGAGCGGATGACGCCCACCTACTTGAAACCACGCAACCGCAACGACGCGAGCCTCGCCGGCGAACATGAGCGCTACGACACGAAGAACCGGCGGCGGACTTCCCCGGCGATGGACCAGCAAGTCGTCCGCTCACTCGACGCCCTGCTGCCGCAACTCGACGCCGTGATCGTGTTGGACCAGGTCGAGGAAGCCGACTGCGGCGTCGTCACCGCGGTGCTTCGCGACGTCGTCGCCGATCGTGCCAGGCGATGGCCCGGCGTCGTCTTCTGGGGCGACAGCCGGCTACGGATCCGCCAGTTCCGCAACGTGATCATCAAACCGAACCAGTTCGAGGCCCTGGGCACCGAGAACCCTCCGCCGGGCTACGAGGTCGATCTGGACCAACTCGCCGCGACGCTCGCGCGGTTGCGCCAGACGACCGGCGCCCCAGTCGTCGCCACCCGCGGCGCGCGGGGGATGGTCGTCACCGATCCGGAGATGACGCTCGTGCCGGGCGTGGCGGTCGAGGGGCCCACCGATCCGACCGGGGCGGGCGATAGCGCCACCGCCGGCGCGGTTCTGGCCCT
>JAPLNP010000481.1 GCA_026401055.1 Planctomycetia bacterium | reverse complement strand
GCCCACAACAAGCAGGCCAAAGCCTCGCATCGCAAAAGATGGCTGGCAAAACACCTAAACCCCGTTCCGCGAAAATGATGTTGTAGAATTAGGACCGGCGGATCAATAACTGTCGGATTGTCGCCTTTCGCTCCGCGAATGTGGCGGTCTTTCGCGGAGCGAAAGGCGACAATCGTTTCCGCGGCTATCCTTATTACCCCCCGTAGGTCTCACTGGCACAGGGCCACCACCAGTCCGACGAACAACAGCAGTCCCGCGGCGAGGCACGCCCCGCCCAGCAGTCGCTTGCGCGGCCGCCGCGCCCACAGGTAGATGCCGGAGATGATCCAGATAACCGTCGAGATCGTCACCACGTCGACGATGATCGCCCAGGTCCGATAGGCCGGGCCTTCTTGGTCGTATCCGTGCTGGAAGTGCAGGTTGTTGACCAGCATGTACAGCGTCGACGGCCCGTAGCGCTGGACGACCAGCCGCGACGGCTCGCGGTGCCAGGCGACCTGGTACAGACCGGCGGCGCAACTGCGGTAGATGACCATCGGGTTGCCCGCGGGATCGCCCGCGATCCGGTAGGCTCCGGCCAAGTCCAGGCGATCGAGGATCGCCTTGGCCTGCTCGTCCGGCTCTTGGGGAAACTCGTCGTCGATGGGGAACGGCACCTCGCGCACGGGCTCCCACTTCGGCCCGGTCCGGGGCGGATCGACGAACCAGGTGCTGTGATTGATCAACAGCGCGCTGACCGCGTAGACCATCATCCACGGCACCAGCAGCAGGCCCGTGTAAAGATGCGACGCCCGCATCAGGCGATCCCATGGCATCCAGCGATTTTTTTGCATGGTTGTGACTGCCCTTGCCGAAGACCTGCATTTCCCATTTCGCATCCACTCGGGATGGAATTAGGGAGTCGGGAGTCTTTGCGTTCTCCGTGAGCCAACATGCAGAGAAAACGCCCGACTCCCCTATTCCCCCACACAGGCTTTCCGGAAAGACACGATTCTTGTCTGTTGAGATTCTCTCATATCGACGGCATGGTGCTACGCACGACAGCACACGATCTAGTCCGGTTCGTAGAACCTGACATCCAAAAATGCTGCTCGACATTTCCAGATTCGCTGTTCAAGGCTCTTTGCCGGTTTCGGAGAATTCCACCAATTGGAATCCGTAATACGCTCGACGACCCTTTCCCAATAGTCGTTCAATTCGACGTTCTGGGAGATTTCGAATTCCTTGCACAACTTCCTGCGATTCTTGCTGTCAAGGCAGACGAAATAATCTGGCCGCTTGAAGGCCAGCAAACGACTTGCCGTAGCGGTTGCCGGATTCCGAAATGCCGTCTGGAAGATGCCCACGTATCGCTCAAAATGTGTTCTAGTGACTTCGCCGGTCAGAGGTATCTCATCCAATGCATCGGAAATCTCCTTGCTGTTCTGGTTGATGGCCTGCTTGAAATAGCCAGCCCCCTTCATGCTCCCGAACCAGAGCCAGTCCAGTTCCTCCGTATTGCCAAACCCTGCGATTCCCTTCCGTTCGCCGTCACTGAGTTCGTTGAAGTGTTCGTGTGTCGATAGCAACCCGCTTGCTTTCTCCAGAACGGCAAGTCGTCCCTCGATGGTATGTTTCGTGTCCTCCTTAACGGATTGGTAGTATTCTGGCCAGCGTGCTACGAACAAAGGAACATCGAGCGGTGATTTCGTCGGCTTCTTACTTTTCTTAGGCGGCTCGTAGCTTCCAGACAGAGGATTTAGTCGGCGCTGCTGGCGCATCCAAATCGAGCGATACGCATCCAAGTCTGCGTTCGTCAGCTTTTTGGCTTTCGATGAGTACGAATCCAGTGTGGATTCGATCTTCTCATGCGTTGCAGACGCCTCGACGTCGAAGTGGGAAAAGTGAACGGCAACCTCGACGTTTCCGGTAAAGGCGCCGTGTGTGAAGTTGGGACTGCCCGTCACGCAATCCCATTGACCGCCCTCGGACTCAAAAAGGTATAGCTTCGGGTGAAACACACCGTCTGGGTGCATCACGAATCGCACCGACTCATGATTCAGGAATGCTTCGATGAAATCTGGATGTGTCTGGTAGAAATGAATGCCTATGGTCAACTGCTGAATTTTGCGCTCGTACCGTTTGAGTAAGGGGAACAGTGGCGCGGCGTGCGAGGCCCAAGCCACGGCCCAACGAAGCTGTTCGCATTTGTGGAGTAAGCGAGTGAGCGTGCTCTCGATTTCACGTGGTGAGGCGAGGAACTGCATTGAGCCATTCCTTCATGAGAAGTCGGAACGGGGACGCAGGTGGTTCCTGCACCCGTTTCTCCCGCAGCATGTCCAAGACAAGCGTGGACATGGCACCCCGGCGCGCACGTGGCACCCGACACGGCCGCCCAGCCCCTACTTCCCACCTTTCGGGGCGACGCGCTCGAGGTTGCCCTCGCGGAAGGCGGCGGCCATCGCTAGCGGGACTTCGGCTTCCGCCAGAACGACCTTGGCGCGGTTGCGGGCGACGCCGGCTCGCATCTCTTGCTCGCGGGCGGTGGCCATCGCGCGGCGAACTTCGGCGTTCGCCTGGGCAACGCGGGTGTCCGCCTCGGCCTGGTCGGCCTGCAATCGGGCGCCGATGTTCTCGCCCACGTCGATGTCGGCGATGTCGATCGAGACGATCTCGAACGCCGTCTGCGCGTCCAGCCCTCGATCGAGCACCGCGCGGGAGACCATGTCCGGGTTCTCCATCACCTTCAAGTGCGTCTCGGCCGAACCGATCGACGTGATGATGCCTTCTCCCACCCGGGCGATGATCGTGTCCTCGGTCGCCCCGCCGATCAGGCCCGCCAGGTTGGTGCGGACGGTCACCCGGGCACGGACTTTCAACTCAACGCCGTTCTTGGCGATGGCGCTCAGGGTGGTTCGCTTCGATTTTTTGGGATCGGGGCAGTCGATCACCTTGGGGTAGACGCTGGTCTGGACGGCTTCGAGGACGTCGCGGCCGGCCAGGTCGATGGCGGCCGCCCGGTCGAAGTCCAAGTCGATGTCGGCGCGGTGCGAGGCGATGATCGCGCGGATCACATTGGGGACGTTTCCGCCGGCGAGATAATGGGCTTCGAGCCGGCGCGTGGTGATGCCCGAGCCGAGTTCCTTGGCCAGGCCCGCCTGCATCGCCATGATCTTCGCCTGGACGATCGTCCGCGCGTTGACTTGGCGGAAGGTCATGCCGACGAGGCTCAACAAGCTGACCCTTGCCCCGGACATGTACGCCTGGAACCAGAGGTTCCCGTAGATCAGCACCAGGATGCCTCCCACGCCAATGGCGATGACCGCGAAGACGACAATGGCAACGATCCAGCCGCCAGCCAGGGCCAACAAGACGGGCAGTCCACCAGACATGGTCTACTCCTTTTTGCTTAAGTCGTTGATAGCTTAGCGGATTCCGGCATGGTGGAACAGTTGGCGCGGGGATTTTCTTGACACGCTGGCCGTGGTGGGGGACAGGATGGGGGTTTAGTGATAAATACGCAGAGTAGGGTAGTTAGGAAATCTCCATTCGTTTGCCCGCGGATCAAAAAAAGAGGGCGGCGATCCGATCGCCGCCCTTGAAGGAGGAGACACGTCTATCGGCTGCGGTCCCTACCGAGCCGCGGCCATCCCTTCCGTGGGATCGTCATCGGTGGTCGACGCGGCCACCGTTACTTCTTCTGTTCCGGCCCCGCCTTCTGTAGTCCTTCGAGCATTTCCTGCATCCGCTCGATGCGCTGATTCATCTTGTCGAGCCGCTCTTCGAGCCGATCGCTCAGGCCGCCTCGGTCGTCCGAGGGCTTGTCCGGCGCCCCCGACGCGGCAAAGTCCGGCAGGAAATCGAACCGCGAGCCGACGCCTTCCGGGCCGAGGACCATCCCGCCGAGCATTCGATCGACGGCGGGTCGGATGTCCGCGGGCAGCTTGTCGAGTTCTTTCTCCGTGACGTCCCAGGTTTCTTCACCCCGCTTGACCGTGATTCGCGTCGGTTGGCTGCCCTCCTTCGTGATCGTGACGCTCATGCCCTCGGGTAGCGGCGGATGGATCGGCGCGTCGGGCGGGAGAACGAAGCCGGGGTGAAAGAACCGAAGCCGCATCGGCGGTTTCCCACCCCAACCGGGATGCGCCCGCTCGAACCACCGGTAGATGCCTTCGAGTTCGGGCTGGTCCGGCACCGTGGGGTACTGCTTTGCCTGGTACTCGGCTGGACGTTTCGCCGGCACGAGTTTGACCGTCTGCGACTTGCCCTTGCGGAGCAACTCGATCGACACCTCCTTCTCTTTCGCCTCGTCGACCGCCGCGACCAGGTCCGCGATCTTCCCGATCGATTTGCCGTCGATCTTCACGAGGATGTCCATCGGCCGGATGCCCACCTTGGCCCCCGGACCTTCCGGAACCACCTCCTCGACCAGCAGCCCTTGTCCTTTGGGCAACTCGACCTGGGCCCGCAAGACCTCGGGCAATTCGGGCTGGCACAGCACGCCGATCCAGTACTCGCTGAGTTTCGCGTCGGACTCGACGGCCGGCACTTGGAGATCCTCGGCCGTGGCGACACCCGGCTCCGTCTGTCCGGCCGGCTCGACGGCCCGACTCATCGTCGCCAACAGCAACACGCCGGCGATCCCGAGCACGTTGGTCCAACCGAGGCTTTGCATGGGACTCTCCTCCGCGCGACTCTACTGATACGTGGGGTTGTCCACGTAATGAATATCGAGTTGGTCGACCGGAACCATCAACTGGCGACCGTCTTTCATCCGCATCGGAAGCAACTGCCGCGAACGGCTTACGTCGTGACCGGCGTGTTCGAAGGCTTGAGCAACGCCGTCGGGAATCGCACTCGGGGCGTTGCGCAGCCAGTCCTCGTCCAGGCGGTCTTGCGACACGGCGGGCAATCTGGCCGTCCGCGAAACGCCGTCGGGATCCAGCGCCGCCATGCCCACCACTTGCACGTTGCCGCGCTGGCCGGGCGCGCGACGACTCCCGCCAAGGGGCGATCGCGGCGTCAGAATCCCCGGCGAGCCGAATTCCGAGCCCGTCATGCCGGCCAATTGACCGGACGGCGCCAAGCCGGGGGCGGCCGGCCGCCGCAAGTCGCGGCTGAGCATCGTTAAACCCACGGCCAGAAGAAAGCTGGCCGCCATCCCCAGGCCCGTGGTGATCCAGCCCGGCGATCGCCGTCGCCGCTGGTCGCCTTTCACGCGGCCGACCGTTTCGTCGGCGGCCGGCGTGCTTTCGGGCGTTCGTGACAGCGGCTTTCGCGCCAGCGTGCCCAGTTCCCGCTTCCACGATTGGGCTTCGAGAAAGGCCAGGGCGCAACGTCGCCATCCGCCCGGCCGGTGGTCCAGACCGGTCAGAAGCTCCCGTCGCCGGGCTTCCTCGAGCTCGTCGTCGACCAACAGGTCGAACAGCCGCTCGTCGTCCGGCGGCACGGGGTTCGGATGGGTTTCGTCGGGGATTCGGGTCATGGTTCCACCTCGACCACCTCAAGGGCGGTCAATTCGCTCCGCAGTCGCTTTCTCGCCCGGTGCAGTCGGGCTTCGACCGCACTGGCCGTGATTCCCAAGTGCTCGGCGAGGTCGTGATAACTCCAGTCCTCAGTGTACTTCAGGAGCAACAGTTCCGCGTCCCGCTGGGGCAATCGGCCTATCGCCTGGCGGATCAACTCTCGGCGTTCATCCGCCAGCAGCCATCCCAACGGGTCCATTTCCCGATTGTCCGCCTCGACCGGCCGGTTCCGCTCGGCGTAGCGATCGGTGAGCTTCCGTCGCCGCCCTTGCTTTCTCCGGTACAACAGCGATTGGGTCACCGCCAGGCGGTACAACCAGGGGGCCACTTTGCTCGGGTCGGCCAGCGGCGCCTGCTGCCGGACCGCCGCCATCGACACCTCCTGCATCACCTCCTCGACGCCCTCCGGCTCGCCCACCCGCGCGTAAACGATCGTCCGAAGCCACCGGTCGTGCTCCGTCAGGACATCGGACCAGTTGATCGGCATCACGGTGTCCGGGGGGGCTGGCCGTTGCGGGTTGCCGGATCGCATCGTGGCCATGAGTAATGTTTCCGCGGGGCCGACAATCTTGTACCGCGACGGGCGAATCGCGGAGTTCCAGCGCTCGGCGATCGTAAATCGCTTTCTCGAAAAAGCTTACGCCTTATTTCGCGCCACGTTTGGCCGGGCCGTCCCGTCACGATAGAATCGTTGGTTGCTCCGCCCAAACGAGGACTCGCCGGCCAACGCATGTCAGACAATACTACGCACCGCCCTTTGGATTGGATCGATCGCGAGCTGGATCGTTTGGCCCAGCAGGACTTGCTTCGCCATCGCACCACCCGAACGAGCCCCCAGGCTGCTCAGCTCCAACTCGAAAGCTGGCAAGGAGTTAGCTTCGGCTCCAACGACTACTTGGGCTTGGCCGCCGACATGCGGCTCGCTGACGCCGTGGCGGGTGCGACCAAGATGGACGGCTGGGGAAGTGGCGCAAGTCCGCTCGTGACCGGCTACGCCCAAATACATCAGCGGCTAGAAGAACAACTTGCCCAATTCGAGGGGACTGAATCCACCCTATTGTTCTCCTCCGGCTTCGCCGCCAACGCCGGATGTGTCTCCGCGCTGGTCGGGCCCGGCGACGTCGTTTTCGGCGATCGGAAAAACCATGCGAGCCTGTTTGACGGCTGCCGGCTCTCCCGGGCGGACGTCCGCGTCTATCCGCACGGCGATTGGCGACGGCTCGACCGGCTGGCGGCCAAGTCCAAGGGCTGCCGGCGTCGGCTGATCGTGACCGACAGCCTCTTCAGCATGGACGGCGACTTGGCCCCGCTGGTGCAACTCGCCGACGTGGCCGAGCGGCACGAGGCGATCCTGATGGTCGACGAAGCCCACGCTACGGGGGTTTTCGGCCCCTCTGGCCGCGGGGTGGCCGAGCACGTCGGCGTCGAGCACCGAGTTCACGTCCGCGTCGGGACCCTGAGCAAGGCAATCGGCTCGATCGGCGGTTTCGTGGCGGGGAGTCGCTCGCTGGTCGAGTGGCTGGTGAATCGGGCGCGGCCGTACGTCTTTTCCACCGCCCTGCCCGGCGCGTGCTGTGCCGCCGCGATGGCGGCGCTGGACGTTATTCGCAACGAGCCGCACCGCCGGGTGCAACTGCTGGACCGGGCTGAGCGACTTCGCGCGAGCCTCCGGCAGCAAGGCTGGCAGATCGGCACGTCCGAAAGCCAGATCATCCCGATCGTCCTCGGCGATGCCGGCCGGGCGGTTCGTCTGTCCGAGCGGCTCCGCGACGAGGGCTTTTACGTTCCCGCGATTCGTCCGCCCACCGTGCCCAAGCGGGAAGCCTGTCTGCGGGTGAGTTTGACCTGGGCCCACGGC
Source organism: Planctomycetia bacterium (assembly GCA_026401055.1). Lineage (GTDB taxonomy): Bacteria > Planctomycetota > Planctomycetia > Pirellulales > Thermoguttaceae > JAPLNP01. Next base: position 2,865 of record JAPLNP010000481.1, on the reverse strand, counting down.
GAAGAGATGATAGAGGGGCTGCTAGGGGCATTGGCCCGACTGCGAACCGAATTCCCGTAGGAGTTGCCTCCCATGTCAACGAGAACTGCACACTGGCCAGTACCGTCGGTTGCCACGCTGGTTGCCCTTGTCATGGCTTGGGCCACTGGCGCGCCGGCTTTCACGGTTCGCTTCTCGGTCCCGGCCGGCGGCGCGGTCACCCAAGCGTTCACGGTCACCGCCGGCAAGGGCACGTACAGCGCCCATTACCCGATCCACGCTTACGCCCGATTCACGCTGGACGGCAAGCCGCGGACCGCCCATCCCATCCTGATCCTCCGGACGGAACTGGCCGACCCGCCGAGGGTAACCCGTCCGCTTGCTTTCACGCCGGTCACGGCGCCGAGCAACGGGCAGTTGTCCTTGTGGTCGGTGCCGATCTATCGCGCGGTGATTGCGCCGTTGGGAAAGGAGCCGCAAGTGATGCCGGTCGGCTGGCAAGGCTCCGAGCCGACGAATCGAGCGAGCGTGAACATCGGGCCGCAAACGCTCGGCGGCGACGGCCGATCAGTCATGTTCCTCCACCCGCCCTGGTTCGCCGGCCAACCGGGCCACATCCTCGTCGAGTGGCCGCTCGTGCTGCCCAAGACAACGCCCCAGGTGATGCACTTCGCCAACGGCATCAACGAGGCGGCCACCGGCGGCGACGGCGTGACGTTCCGCGTCCGGGTGCTCGCGGTCGACGCCCCGGCCGGCCAAGAGGGCGAAATCGTCTTCGATCGCCACACCGCCGCCAAAACCTGGCAGGAGGCGTCCGTCGACCTGAGCCGTTTCGCGGGCAAGACCGTTCGGCTGCAAATCGAGTCGCACCCCGGGCCCAAGAACGACACCTCGTGGGACCACTCCTACTGGGCCGAGCCGCGACTGGTGATCGGCGAACCGCCCAAGCCGATGGCGTTTCCGCCCAAGGACGCGACCGGCTCGCGACTGCTGGGCACGCTCGCCCGGGGCCGTGCGCGGTACGAGGTCCGGCTGTGGCCGGGCCGTCGCGGGCTGTTCGACGCGACGATCGCGTTTTCCGACGGCACGCGGCAACTCGCCTTCCACGGGTTCGAAGCCCGAGTGTTCGGCGACGAGATCAGCCGGCCCGGTTCGCCCACGTTGCTCGTGGAGGCCGTCGAGGAACCGACCGAGGGCGGCTACCAGGTGCGGCACCGCATGAAGAGCCTGCTAGGCAGCTTCGACCTGGTCGGGCGGCTAGCGGTCGAACGGGACACGCTCCGGACGGCGTTCCGCCTGGAAAACACGCCGCCGGCGGAGCCGTGGCAGGCGTGCTATCTTGAAGACCTCGCCGTCGGCCCTTGGAGCGCGACGGCCGAGCGGATCTACGCCGGGCCGGGCAACGTCATCCGCGAGCCCAAGGCGCCGTTCGACCTGGGCTTCGACGGCCACCGTCTCGCCACGTCGTTCGTCGGCTTCGACTTCGAGCCGGGCATGTCGCTGGTCGAGGCCGTCGACGTGCCGTGCAACGGGCTGACCGTGCGGCCGGCCGATCGCCACTACTCGATCCACGTGCCGCATGCATCGACGTTGACGTTCATCCCGGCCGAAAACGTCTGGGACGCCGTGAAGGTCTGGCGCAACGTCAATGGCCTGAAGCCGGGCGGCGGCGTCCAAAAGGTGGCCGGTCGGTTCGTCTTCGACCTCTGGGGCGGCCGATACTCCGAGACCGCCGACGCCTTGGAGAAGGCATTTCGCTACGGACTGACCGACGCGATGGTCGTCTGGCACAACTGGCAGCGCTGGGGCTACGACTATCGGCTGCCCGACATCTATCCGCCCAATCCACAATTTGGCACGCTCGAAGACATCCGGCGGCTCGCCCGGGTTTGCCGCGAGCACGACGTCGTCTTCGCGCCGCACGACAACTACATCGACCTCTACCCCGACGCCGACGGATTCTCGTACGAGAAGCAGATCGCCTTCTACCAAAACGGCCAGCCGGTCCGGGCTTGGCTCAACGAGGGCCGCGACGCCCAAGCGTACCGCTATCGGTCGGACGCGATCGAGCCGCTCTTGCGCCGCAACCTCCAACTGATCCGCGACAATTTCGCCGCGACCGGCTACTTCATCGACGTCTGGTCCAGCGCCGGCCCCTACGACTACTGGACCGCCGACGGCCGCTTCGTCGACCGGCAATACACCCGCGGCGTTTGGGCGAGCCAATTCGCCTGGATCCGCGATTTCCTCGGCGGCAACGCGCCGCAGATCTCCGAGTCGGGCCACGACCAGCTCGTCGGCTGGCTCGACGGCTCCCAGACCAACCATCTCCGCGTCGATCAGCCGGCCACCGCCATGCCGACGTGGTTCGTCTGGAGCATCGCCTGCGCCGACGCCGAGCGGATCCCCTGGTTCGACGCCGCGCATCACGACCGGTTCGTCTGCCACGGGGCGGGCTACCCGAGCAGGTACGAGGGCGGCCTGGACCCGCGGACGCACGGCATCGACAGCGACGACTACATCGCCACCGAGGTGCTCACCGGCCACCCGGGCATGGTCAGCCGCACCTTCGACCGCGACGTGGTCCGCAAGTATTGGCTCCTACGCGACCTGATGCGGGCGTTGGCCCTCAGGACGATCGACGGCGTCGAGTTCGTCGGCGACGACGTCGACGGGGGCAACCTGCACCGGCAGCACGTCCGCTGGAGCGGCGGGGGCGAGGTTTGGGTCAACCGTGGCAAGACCGACTGGACCGTGGCCGGAGCGACCCTGCCCGAGTTCGGTTTCCTCGCCCGGGTTTGCCGCGAGCACGACGTCGTCTTCGCGCCGCACGACAACTACATCGACCTCTACCCCGACGCCGACGGATTCTCGTACGAGAAGCAG
>JAPLNP010000493.1 GCA_026401055.1 Planctomycetia bacterium | reverse complement strand
GCCGTCGTCGGTCATCGAGCCGTGCTCGACGGCGTCCTCCGGAATCTCCGGTCGCTCGGCCAAAATGCTCTCGCAGATCTGCGCGGCGTGCCGCAGAAGCTCCTCGCGCGTCGCGGGCGGCTGGCGACATTGATCGTAGACCGGCAGCAGCCGGGCGGTGGCCAGAAGGGCCCAATGATCGGCTTCGACCGTTGTCTGATCGGCCCGGCGGCGAGCGAGGTACGCCATCGCGCGAGCGGCCGTGTCGAGCCAGATCGGTTGCGGATCGTATTCATAGAGCATCATGAGCCCCAAGGCGGCCTCGCCCGGATAATAGAGCGAATGGCCCGCATCGGTCCGGCCGCCTTGCGAAGGGTCGTAGGTCGAGTAGAAGTTGCCGCTGGGCTCTTGCATGAAGACGAGGAACCGGCCGAGCCGCCGGAGGTCGTCCAACGACGTCGTGCCCGGCTCGACCTTCTCGACGCTCATCAGGGCGATCAGCCCCACTCCGACGCCTCCGAGGTTGACGTAGACGGGCCGGCCCACGTGGCTGATCTCGCGGCGCGACCAGACGCCCAACAGATCCTCGTGGCCCGGCACCGGAGCGACGCCTTCTCGCTTGAGAAACGCGACGGCGCGGAGCATGGCCTCGCGCCGGTCGGTCTGGGCGGCGTGTTGTTGGCACGTGGCCATCGCGTAGATCGCGCCGGCGTGGCGGACGATGTTGTATTCGTCGGCGACGGGCACATTTGGATCGAGATTGGCGACATAGACGAACCGGCCGTCTTCGCCGCACTGACGAGTCAGGTATCCGCCGGCCAGTTCGATGGCCTCGTTCAACGCCGCCGGTCCCCCTTGGGTCCCTCGGCCCGCGCCCAGCAGCCAGAGACCGCTGCCGCCCAGCGAGATCAAGAGGACGACGAAGACGACGGCAACACAGCGTTTTCGGTTCATGTTCTGTGATCCTCCGGCCCAAAGCGTCCCCGATACTCGTCCGCCGGGTATTTTCGTTCGTTCTTGGCCATTTTGTTGCGTACGGCGGTCGACAGGTCGAGCCCGAGCTGGTTCGCCATCGCCAGCGCGTAGCTCAGGACGTCGGCCAGTTCGTCGGCGACGTCGGCGAGCTTGTCCGGCTCGTCGGCGACGTTGCGCGACTGGTCGGCGGTGAGCCACTGGAAATGCTCCATCAGCTCGGCCGCTTCGATGGCCAGCGACATCGAAAGGTTCTTCGGCGAGTGGAATTGCCGCCAATCGCGGCGATCGACGAAATCCGCGATCAGCCGCCGCAACTCGGCCACCGTCGTCGTCGAGTCGGCTCGCTGGGGATCCGTCATCGGTACTCGCCAAGAGGGCGTCAAAATGCGTCGGGCACGGCGTGCTCGAAGCCGGGCAGAGTCCTCTGCGCCCCGGGGTCCATCCGCTCCTGGTACCGCGACCGGTAACCTTCCGCCAAATGAATCATGATCTCCAGCACCAGCAGATCCGCCCGGGTCATCACGTGCCGCGTGCTCCGGACGCCCAGACCCTGGACCAACTCCTACAGGACGTGCAAGTGCAGTTGCATGGTTTCCCGGGCGCTGACGCCGGCGGTGGTCAACAGATCGGCCAACCGGCTGAGCTCGCGAGCCAGATTGCCCGAGCCCATGATGACGTAGGTCCGAAGCAACTCGCGGTAATGGGCGATCAGTTCCGCCGGCAGACCGGGGGCGCGGCAATGGACCGCCGCCGGCGATCCGCCCGGCGAGGCCTCTTCCGGGACCGCCAGCGGCTCCGACGCGCCGCCGCGGCACTCGAGGGCTTCCAAGGCGTCGATCAATGCCTGTTGCTGCGCCAACAATCGATTCGCCTCGTCGTGCTCCTGTCGAAGCTGCCGCTGCCGCGCCTGCGTTAGACGATGGTTCTCGCGGACCAACTCGTGCCGCTGGACCGCCCGGGCGACGACCCAGATCAGATTCCGCGTGGTGGTCGTGTTGACGCAGACGTAGGCGTCGGCGCCGAGTTCGTAGCAGGCGGCCGCCATCTCCTGTTCGCTTTCGGTGCCCAGCACGATGATCGGCGCGTCGGCCACGCCCGTGCGATAGCCGTCGATCAGTTCCAGGGCGTCGAGTTCGCCGGGCTGATGGCTGACCAGGACGGCGTCGAAGAGTTCATCGCGAAGTCGGGCCAGGCCGGCCACGCTGCCGACCGCTTCTTCGAGCACGACATCCGACGCGCTGTCGGCGGCGAACGCCTCGGCTAGCCACCCCCCCGTCCGGTTGGCCGTGGCGATGTAGAGCACCCTTATTCGAGGGGGAAGCCACGGGCCGATCGCGGCCGTCCGGCTCCTCTTGGCATGACTTAGGGTAGGAGTCATAACCGCTTCCGAATCCAAATCGCGCGAAACGCGGGAATCGTGACGCGGTACTGTAGCGAAGCATCCCGGCCGAGTCAACGCCGTCTCTGCGGATACCCGCAGGAGGGGTGGGCCTTCCGCAAAACCGCATTTCATCCAATTCCGCTAGTTGGCCTATCCTATCACTACGACGTCATCGTGGCGGGTATCAATCGGATTACAGGGACTGGCGGGTATGGGGAAGTAGGGGCGGAAACGCACCCCTGGTGGACGGGCGCCGCTCTCGTTGAACTGGGGTGAAATGGGGGCAGACGGCCGATAGAATAGTAGCAAGCGGCCGATCGTCGGCCGAAGCAGCTCCTGCGCCGAGAGAGGGGGAACTCATGCCTGGCCAATGGAAAGAAGTTGCCCGTCTGCGTTTCCACGGAGAACGTTTCCGGGACCACGCGCTGGACTTGTCCGCCGTTACGGAGCTGCGGCAATTCCAGGAAATCGTGGCGGAGACGGCAAAAACACTTTGGCGCGCCGCGAACCCAGACCGCGAACGTCTCCCAGCGCACTTCGAGGAACGGACGCGGCTCTGCTTGCGGCGAATCGAACCCGGCAGCGCCACGGTGCCCTTGGAAGTCTATCTGGAGCTTCCAGAGCAGCCTGAGTTCTGGGAGCCCGAACCGCTCGAGGTCAACGAAGCCATTGGGCTGGCTTATCGGGTACTGGAATCGGCTTCGCTCGGCGGCGAACTTCCCACGGACGTTCCGAGAAGCCTGGTTGCCCAATTCGTCGACTTCGGGAAGAGCTTGGGAGAGGCGGATGAGATTGAGCTGCAACCGGCCGGCGGCGGGGCGCCGGTGCGGGTCAATCGAGCGGTACGAGACCACTTGGCCTCCTTCGCGGAACAGCCGCAATCAACCGTCGTCGATTTGACGGGCGAGTGTCTGGAAGCGGATGTCCATCGCGGGCATTTTCAGCTTTGGGTTGATGCACAAACCGCCGTCCAGGCGACGTTTGACGCCGCGCACGAGGAACTGGTCACCTCAGCCCTCAAGGAACATCACACCGTTCGGATCCGCGTGCGGGGTGCCGTCGACATGTCATCACAAGGGAAACCGTTGCGGTTTGCGAGCGTTCGATCCGAACGCACCGACGATCGAAGACGAGTTGGCTGCCATCGTGGCAGACGTTCCCAAGGCGGAATGGGACCGGCTACCGGCGGACCTGACCGAAAATCTCGACCACTACGTCTACGGGACGCCGAAATAATGCGCACAGTATTCGCCGACACGCTTTATTGGGTAGCGATCGTCAAACCAGACGATCCCTATCAGGCGGCAGCGAGAGAAGCCTGCCAAGCAATCGGCCCGTGCATCATGGTGACGACAGACGAAGTTCTCTGTGAGTTCGTGACCGCATTTGCGAGAGGTGGGCCAACGCTGCGAGAGAAGGCGGTACAGATCGTCAGGACGCTTCTCGACAACCCGAACGTGAAGGTTGTGGGTCAATCACGTGACTCCTTCTTGCGCGCACTGGAACGGTTTTCCAAGAGGCCCGACAAGGAGTACAGTCTAACGGATTGCTCCTCCATGAACGTGATGGACGCGGAGGGGATTAGAGACATTTTGACCCATGACCATCACTTCCAGCAGGAGGGCTTCACGGTGCTGATTCGGTAACAGCCTGGCAAGACCGTTGCGGCTTCTACTGCCGGCTGGCAAACGCCGCCGGGAGCCAAGTGTACAGGTAGTACGCCCGGGGGGACATCGCGTCGAGCAGGGCGTCCATCTGGACCGGGCCGGCTTGGCTTTCGCTCTCCATCACGAGCGAGAGCAGTCCGCCCTCGGGCTTGTACTTGACGACGCAGACCTGGTCCTTGTCGAGCCCTGCCAGCGCGATCGCCCGATCGACGGCGTCTTCGACGAAGCCGATCTTGTCGACCAGGCCGTTGGCCAGGGCCTGTTCGGAGGTGTAGATCTGCCCGGTGGCCAGCTTGTCCAGTTCCGCGGGATCCTTGGCGAAACGGGGCCGGCCTTCCCGGATGATCGTCTTGAAGCGGTCGAAACTCTCGTCGACCAGTCCCTGGAAGATCTTGCGTTCTTCCTCGGTCATCGGCCTGGCCAGGCTGCCCATCGTTTTCAGCCGGGCGCTGGCGACCGTGTCCTCCTGGATGCCCCAATCCTTCAGGAGTCCGGACAGGTCGTAGTGGGGAATCTTCACGCCGATCGAGCCGGTCCAGGTGGTCGGCTCGGCGAAGATCGACTCGGGCGTGTCCCCGACGGCCATGGACACGTAATAGCCGCCGCTGGCCGCGATTCCCCCCATGCTCACCACGATCGGGATGTTCCGCTTCTTGACCAACTCGCGAAGATGGTGATAGAGGTAGTCGCTGCCGGTGACCGTCCCGCCGGGCGAGTCGACGCGGAGCACGATGGCCTTGACGTTCTCATCGTCTCGGGCGCGGTCGATTTCCCGCTTGACGAACCCGTCGCCGCCGAGGATGGTGCCTTCAACGGAGATGATCGCCACCTTGTCCGCGCCGGCGCGGTTGTGGGAGAAGTATTTCTCGCGCACCCGGTGGTCGCTCTCGAAGGCGGTCAGGCCGCCGCCGCCGATCAGGATCAGGTTCAGCAGCATGGAGCCGCCCAATCCGAGCAGGATCAGCAGCACCAGCAGCGTACGGAAGACGCTTGGCTTGCGGCGTGGTGGCGGTGGAGGGGGTTGCTGGTAGACTATTTGGGCCGGTACCGGAGTCTCGGGATATCCGGGCGGCATGGGTTGGGGTTCCATGGAAATCATCTCCTAGAGGGCACTGGGTGGGGCACAACCTCCCTCTCCCTCTCGGAGAGGGTTGGGGCGAGGGTTGCGTTGCGACTCTTCCTTAGTCTAGCCCAACGGACAGCGGAAAGGGTACCCGGGCCCCCGTCGAAATCCGCGGCGGTGCTGGTGGGCGTTGGCGCTCGGCCCGGGCGGACCAGCGGCTTGGTGTTGCCTCCAGGTGCCGTCTGGCGGTAAGCTATCGGCCGAAGGTTCGCGAGCCAAGTCGATCCAGACAGTCGAGTAACGAGTAAGGAGTCCACCGTGTTTGTTGCCGCCACGAGCCGATGTTTCGCCAATTTGCCGCTGGATGTCGCCCTGGGGAGACTGGTGGATTTGGAGTACTCGGCGGTCGAGATCATGCTGCACGAAACGGGGGGGCACGTTAGGCCGTCGGAGGTGCTCGCCGACCTCGAACGCGCCGTGAGAATCTGCCGCGAGACACACCGATTGACGACGGCGGCCTACAGCGTCGACATCGAGGCCCCGGAAAACGAGTACTACCGGCAGTTCGCCGCCTGCTGCAAGCTGGCTAAGGCCACGAAGGTGATCACGCTGACGGTGCGCGCCTCCGAACTGGGCACGCCGTTCAACGCCGAAGTCGAGCGACTGCGCGAAATGGTCGCCATCGCCTCCTCGGAAGGGGCGGTCGTAGGGCTCTTGACCGAGACCGGCCGGATCAGCCAAGATCCGGCCACCACCAAGGTCCTTTGCGACAACGTCAAGGGGCTCGGCGTCACGCTCGACCCGAGCCACCACATCTACGGACCCCATGCCAAAGGCGGCTACGACCAGATCCTGGACTACGTCATCCATGTCCGGCTCCGCGACACGACCGCCGACGAGATGCAGGTCCGCGTCGGGCAGGGCGACGTCGAATACGGCCGACTGGTCAGTCAACTGAGCAAGCACCGGTACAATCGGGCGCTGTCGGTCGACATCATGCCGATGCCCGAGATCGACCAAGCCGCCGAAATGCGCAAAATCCGACTGCTGCTCGAGAGCCTCCTTTGACGCAGACTACGTATCCGCGTATTCGGCCTCGAAGAACTCGCGGCTGGCGGCCGGCTCGGGCTTGATCGTGGCCTGGCCTTCATGCCAGTTGGCCGGGCAGACCTCGCCGTGTTCTTCGAAGAATTGCAGGGCCTTGACCATGCGCAGGGCTTCGTCGACGCTGCGGCCCAGTGGCAGATCGTTGACGACCTGGTGCCGGACGATGCCCTCCTTGTCGATCAGGAACAATCCGCGCAGGGCGACGGCGTCGTCGTGCAGGACGTCGTAGGCCGCGGCGATGTTCTTATCGAGGTCGGCGATCAGGGGGTACTTGATCTGGCCGATCCCTCCTTCGCGGCGCGGCGTGTTTCGCCAGGCCAGGTGCGAGTATTGGCTGTCGACCGAACAGCCCAGCACCGCGACGCCCAGGGCCTCGAAGCGGTCGATCGCCTCGGAGAAAGCAATGATCTCGGTGGGGCAAACGAACGTGAAATCCAACGGATAGAAGAACAGCAAGACGTACTTTCCGTGATAGTCCTCGAGAGACACCTGTTTGAAAGTGCCGTCGGGCATCACCGCCTGGGCGGACAACCACGGCGCTTCCTTGGTCACCAGAACGCTCATTGCCTATTTCCTCCTAAATCGCGTGTTGCCGATGCGATCCCTTCGCCCGTCGAAGGGACGCTATTCGAGGGTTTGCCTCATTATTGGCATACGTAGCCGGAATGGGCCGATCTGCCGTGTCCACGCGCCACGAAGAGGCCGTATTCTCGGGCACTTTCTTCAGTCCAACCACTCATTCGAGCGGGTGCGACACTTTGGAGCGTTCGAGGTCACCCCCTCCGGATTGCGCCCCCGGCGCCGTTTTCGAGGGCGGCATCCTTCCCCCCCGGCTTCCCTTGCTGCCCGGAGTGCTCGGGAAAGTTGCCCGAACCCTCCCGGCGACCTAGAGTTGAGTTGGACGGATCTGCCGAGGCCGGGGACGAGCGCGTCCGTCCCCGGCAAGGTTGCCGCCATCGTCAACTGACCCGACCCGACGTGGGGCATCAGCCCGCCAATCGCTTCGGCCGAGAATGAACATGAATACACTTGCCAGAAGAGTTTTGCGCCTCATCCGGTCCGAGGATGGTCCCACCGCCGTCGAATACGCCGTGATGCTCGCGTTGATCCTGTTGGTTGCGGTTGCGAGCATAGCGCTTTTCGGCGAGGCGACCAACTCTTGCTTCGAGTACTCGCGCGACGAGATCAACAAAGTGGTGCATTAGTCTCGAGGACACGGCGGCCGCGACCGCGGGGCGCCACGCGCGGTTGGTTGCGCCCCGTGCCTCAACCGCGAGCACACCCCCCTGGAAACGCCGGGTCCGTCCGGTGTAAACTGGCGGTGGTTGGGGACGCCGTATCGGGGACGCTCGCGTGTATCGTTTCGTGGCGAGTCTGGTTGCGCCGCTTTCGCTCGGGTTTCTCTGCGCGTTGGTGGCGACCGCCCTGCTGTGGCGAAAACGTCGCGGACGCCGCCGGCGTCTGGCGTGGCTGACCGCAATTCTGTTGCTGCTGGCCCTCTCGTCGACGAGGCTGATCGGCCATCCGGCCATCGGCACGTTGGAGTGGATGTACCCCCCGGAGTCGTCCCTGCCGGACCACGCCGGGGTGATCGTGGTTTTGGGGGCGGGCACTCGGGTGATCGAAGGGCCCCAAGAGCACGTCGAGTTGGACCCGAGCGGCGCGTTTCGCTGCATCCACGCGGCCGAGGTGTATCGCCGGGCGGGCCCGTGCCCGGTGATCGTCAGCGGGGGCAAGGTCTCGGCCGGCGACCCCGGCCCGGCGCCCTCCGAAGCGATGCGCGTCCTGCTGATCGACCTGGGCGTCGCGGCGTCGGACATCGTCGTGGAGAACACCTCCCGCACGACCTACGAGAACGCGGTCAATTCGTGCGAGTTGCTCGAGGAGAGGAACCTTGCCGACGTCGTGTTGGTTACCGACGCGGCACACATGTTTCGTTCCGCCGGCTGTTTCCGCGGGTTGGGCGTCGACGTCGTGCCCGCCGCGTGCAACTATCGGGCAACGTCGCGGAGATGGTCCGCCGAGACGTTTCTCCCGATGTCTTGCGAGGCGCGGAAGACTGAAGCCGCCGCGCACGAATGGCTCGGCATCGCCTGGTATTGGCTCCGCGGACGCATCTAAGGCTCAAGCTTGACATCGGCCCTCCGGTCGGGTATGTAAAGGGGCGTTGCCACCCGATGCGCGCACGCACTCGCTCCCGCCTTCCGCACTCGCCCGCCCAACTTGTTCAACCACGAAGGAGACCTTGACGATGAGACCCCGGACGCATTCGCTTCATGGGACAACACGGGGCCGGTTTCTCATCTCTCTCGTTGCCGCGGCGGGGGCGGTCCTGTCGCTCGGCGTGTTTTCGGCGGGCGCGGCGGCCGAAGATTGGCCCACCTATCAACATGACGCCGCGCGAAGCGGCGTGACGAGCGATCCGGTCAAGCCGCCGTTGACGCCGTGCTGGGTGTTTCAACCGCGGGATAAGCCGCAACCGGCCTGGGGCGACCCCAAACCCGAGCCGGTCGAGGACGTCCTCGAACTCCGCCGCGCGCACTTCGACGACGTGTTTCACGTCGTGGTGGCCGACGGCGCGGTCTTCTTCGGCTCCTCGGCCAACGGCAAGGTTTACTGTCTGGACGCCGCGACGGGCAAAATCCGCTGGACCGCGCTCACCGACGGCCCCGTGCGGCTCGCGCCGATGATCGTCGACGGCCGCGCGTACGTCGGGTCGGACGACGGCCGCGTTTACTGCCTCGACGCCAAGGACGGATCGACCGTCTGGAAGCTCCGCGCCTCGCCCGAAGATCGTTGGGTGCTCGGCAGCGGAAAGATGATCTCGCTGTATCCGGTGCGAACCGGCGTGCTGGTCGACGGCGGCACGGCCTATTTTGCCGGCGGCATCTTCCCGACCGAAGGCGTGTTCCTCCACGCGGCGGACGCCCGCGACGGCAAACCCCTCTGGCAACGGGACTCTTTCTGCGAGCACGCCTGGGAGAGCATGTCCGTTTCTCCCCAGGGCTATCTGCTCGCTTCGGCGTCGACGCTCTACGCGCCGATGGGTCGGGTGTCGCCGGCGGCGTTCGACCGGCGCGACGGACGCATGAAATACATGAATTCCTTCGGCAAGGCCATCGGCGGCACCTATGCCCTGCTGGCCGGCAAGCACGTCTACACCGGAACCGAGGAGATACTGGCCTACGATCAAGAAACGTGCGACCGCTTCGCCACGTTTGCCGGACGGAAGATGATCGTCGCCGGCGACGTCGCCTACCTGGCCACCGACGACCACGTGATCGCGCTGGATCGGCAAACGAAGGGCGCGGGGGCCGAACGATGGAAGACCGCGTGCCCCTGCCACGACGCGCTCGTGCTCGCCGACGGCGTCCTGTTCGCCGGCGGAACCGACCAGGTCGTGGCGATCGACGCCGCCTCGGGCAAAGTGCTCTGGAGCGGCAAAGTGGACGGCAAAGCCAAAGGGCTCGCCGCCGCCGCCGGACGCCTGCTGGTCAGCACCGACACCGGCATGATCTATTCGTTTGGGCCCGAAGGATCTCCGCAACACGGGACGGTCACCGAGCCGGTCAATGACCAGCCTTACGCCGGCTCGCCCCACGACGCGATGTTCAAGGCCGCGGCCGAGGCGATTGTCCGCGAGACGGGCGCCCCGCGCGGCTACTGCCTGGTTCTGGGCTGCGAAACCGGGCAACTTGCCCTGGAACTTGCCAAGCGGACCGACCTGACCATCTACGCCGTCTCGCCAGACGCGGAGAAAGTCGCCGCCGCGAAGAAGACGCTCGACGCGGCGGGCGTCTACGGCTCGCGGGTTTCGGTCCAGCAGTGGCCGTTGGACAACGTGCCCTATTCCGACTACTTCGCCAATCTGATCGTTTCCGAGACCGCGATGCTCACCGGCGAACTGCCGCCGGCC
>JAPLNP010000226.1 GCA_026401055.1 Planctomycetia bacterium | reverse complement strand
GGTGGCCGAGCCCGAGCCGGCGGCCCTCGATACGGTGGAGAAGCTCTGCAAGGAGTACAACATCAAGGTCGCGATTCACAACCATCCCAGGCCTTCGCACTATTGGAATCCGGATACCGTCCTGGAGGCCGTCCAGGGCCGCACCCCGCTCATGGGAGCCTGCGCCGACACCGGCCACTGGCTCAGGTCCGGCCTGGATCCAGTCGAGTGCCTGAAGAAGCTCGAAGGCCGTGTCATTACTCTGCACTTCAAAGACCTGGTCCCCGACGAGCCTCAGGCGCAAGCCAAAGCCCCGGCAACCGGTAAAAAGAAGCAGAGTGAATCCAAGGCCATGCATGACGTGCCCTGGGGCTCCGGCGTGGGCAACGTAAAAGCCCAGATGGCCGAGCTTAAGCGTCAGGGCTTCCACGGCGTCTTCGGCGTGGATTCTGGTGTTATCGAACGTGGGGACCGGGCTCTGGTCGTCGCCGACCAACAGCCCGATCTCGGTGCAGCCGAGGATGATCCCTTCGACGCCGCGATCGGCCAGCCGACGCATCACGCCGGCGTATTTCTCCCGCGACGACGGCTCGACGCGGCCGACGACCAGCTCGTCGTAGATCACCCGGTGCACGAGCTGGCGATCGTCCTCGCTCGGGACGAGGACTTCCAGGCCGTGGCGCCGTTCGAGCCGGCCTTTGAAGTAGTCTTGTTCCATGGTGAAGCGGGTGCCGAGCAGCCCGACCTTGGTCATGCCCCGGGCCTTGACCGCTTCGGCCGTGGCGTCGGCGACGTGGAGGATGGGGATGTCGAGGCGCTGTTGCACCCGATCGACGACGCTGTTCATGGTGCAGGAGCAGATGACGAGAAAATCGGCGCCCGCCTGTTGGACCGCGACGGCGGCCGCGGCCATGTGCCGCGCGGAGGCGTCCCAATCGAGGTCGTGTTGGACGGGCACGATGTCGGCGAAGTCGACCGAGACCATCACGCTTGGCGCGCTATGAAACCCGCCGAGCCGGGCCCGAACCGACTCGTTGATGATCCGGTAATACTCGATCGACGACTCCCAACTGACGCCGCCGACAAGGCCGATGGTTTTCATGGGGGTGGCTCGACGGTTGAGTCTGGAGCATGAAGGCCGGATGGTGAAACTCGCCGCGCTCGGCCTACCCTACAGCGTATCCGTGGCCGACAGCGGGGTCAAGGAGCGGGAAGCTCGCTCAGCCGAGCATCTGCAGCCAAAGCAGGACCAGGCTCGTCGTGTTCAACGCCGCGTGCAACACGATCGCGGGCACAATGCGGTGCGTGCGGCAGTAAAGCGTGCCCAGCACGAGGGCGAAGGGAAAAAGCACAAAGGGATCCGGAGCGATCGCGGGCGGGACCAGATTGAGTAACGCCGATTGGGCTGCGAACAGCGGCGCCGCGATGCTCCCGAAGGCCACGAGCCCCAGGCCAATGTCTGGGAGGATCTTCTCACGATCAAACCCCAAGTCGGCGGCCGTCGCGCCGCGCGCGAGTCGGGCCAGTGCCACCGCGAACGCCACCGTGGTCAACGTGGCAAGCGCGCCGCCGATCATCCTGAGCAGGAGGAAATCCAGACCGTACTGTGTCGAGTCGCGGATGTGGGGCAAGGCGAACAGCAGCGACGAGACCATCACGGGCAGGGTTCCCCAGCGGGCCCACCCCCGCACCCCGGGCATGAACCGGCGTACCCGCCGGTCGAGCGACTCGAGCCAGCCTTGCAGAAACAGTCGGAAGAGAATCTCCTCGGCGAGCGGCGCGATTCCCGCCGCCATAATAAGGCAGGCAATTACGGTCCAAACGTTCCCGCTGACAAACAATTGGACCAGGATGTGCTCGTTGACCTTCGCCGAGGCGGGAAGCGGCTGGGTGATCTCGGAGCCCAGCACCAGGCGGGCCAGGCCGGCCGCGCCGCTCATCGCGCCGATATAGACGACCAGGATCATCGCCATGTCAACGCCGCGCCACGGCACCTGCCGCCGTGGCTGGAACGGCAACAACGGCAGCCCGGCGCGCCAACGCCGATACACCGTCGCCCAAACCGCCACCGCCACCCACATCGCTAGCCCGAACAGGACCAGCACCGAAACCGGCGTCACGAGCGGGAGTTGATCCATGGGAGGGCGCTTGGCTATTTCCCTCGCACATCGTAGGCGTAAAGGAAGTTGCCGTGGCGGATGTAGAGCCTGCCGCCGCAGACGACGGGGTGTGCCCAAGTGGGCCCTTCGCCTTGCGACGGAATCTTGAACTCGCCCACGAGCACGTGCCCCTCCGGCGTGGCTTTCACCAGGCCCACGGCGCGACTCTCGCTGAGCGTGTAGAGCATGCCCTCGGCGCACGTCGCCGAGCCCTTGCCGACGCCCTTCTCGGCGTACTGTTTCTCGCCGGTCTTCCAGTCGAGGCAGATCCACTTGCCGCCGTTGAAGTCGTGGGCCGCGCCGTAGACGTAGCCGTCCACCAGGATCAAACCGCCATGGTGATTGTCCAGCTCCCGCGAGTTCCACACCTTGGTCACGCTCGCCTTCTTGCCGGCGACGTCGAGCTTCAAGAGCGTCGTGCCGGTCGTGCCGTAGCCCGAACTGATCAGGATGTGGCCGTCGTGGTAGATGGGCATGGTCGCGTTGACGTCGTATTTCGTCGGATTCTCGAAGCGGAACAACAAGTCGCCGTCGTCGGCGTTGACCCCGATCACGGCCTTCAAGGTCATCGTCAGGATCATCCGCAGTCCGTTGCACTCGGCCAACAGCGGCGAGGCGTAGCCGATCGAGTCGCCCTCGGCACTGGGCGATTTCCACACCGTCTTACCCGTGCGTTTGTCGAGCGCCACGACGGCGGTTTCCGGCCCGCCGGGGCAGCAGATCAGCCGGTCGCCGTCGACGAGGACCGACTCGGCCAGGCCCCACTCGATGTTCTTGCCCTGAAATTGATCGAGGATGTTGGTGGACCAGATTTTCTTGCCGGTCTTGGCATTCAGGCAAACCAGGTCGCCGAAGGCGTTTTCGTGGTACAGGCGGTCGCCGTCGATCGTCGGGGTGCCGCGGCTGCCGGGGTTGCTCTTGGTCCAGGCCTCGCCGTTTTCGACCTGCCACCGCCGATGCCCCTTGATGTCCAGCGCGGTGATGACCGTCTTCTCCTCGACGTTGCCGGCCGTGTAGATCATCCCGTCGGCAATCGTCACGCCGGCGTAACCCTCGCCGATCCCCGTGACGGTCCCAAGGAGCCTGGGCCCTCCCTCGGACCAAGCGGTGAGCAAGCCGGTCTCCGCCGAGATGTTGTCTCCCTTGGGGCCGTGGAATCGGGGCCACTCGGGCGAATCGGCGGCCCAAGCCGCTCCGGCAAGAAGTGAGACGGCAACAAGGGTCGTGAAGGTCGCTTTGGCCGGAAACATCATCGTCGGCACTCCTCATGCAGTCGGTCGAGACAGTTACGTGATTATACCGTCACAGCGTCCAGCCATCGGGCAAAACGGCGTCCTTGGGGATGACGGCGATGCCGTCGCGGATCATGCCTTGTTCGGTCTCCTCCGTCGAGTCGACGCCGTCGTGGTTGATAATCCGGACGTTGCGGCCGATGCGGCAGTTCTTGTCGACGATCGCGCCTTCGATCATGGTGCCCGAGCCGATCCCCAGCGGAGGCTGGCCGTTGGAAGCGTCACGCTCGAATTCGTCGGGCGGCTGGTAGTAGTCGTTGCCCATCAGGACGGAGTCGCGGATGACGACGTTCTTTCCGATGCGGCACCGCAGTCCGATCACGCTGTTCTCGATGGTCGCGCCTTCTTCGATCATGCACCCATCGGCGACCAGGCTGCCGCGGATCGTGGCGGCGTCGATCCGCGAGGGGGGAAGAAATCTCCCCCGGGAATAGAGGGGGGCGTCGGCGGACATCAACTCGAAGGGAGGCACCTTCGCGGCGAGTTTCAGATTGGCCTCGTAGAACGACCGGATCGTCCCAATGTCCTCCCAGTAGCCGTCGAACAGGTGGACCTGGACGTGCCGGCTCCGGATCGACGCGGGAAAGACTTCCCTGCCAAAGTCTTCGTAGTCGGTCTTGGTCAGCACTTCGACCAGGGTCTCCCGGTTGAACAGGTAGATGCCCATGCTCGCCAGGCAGTCTCGCCCGTGACTCCGTATGCCCTGCGCGTCGATCCAGGCGGGATCGGTCCGGACGTGTTTGAGTTCCTGTTCGGACCGCGGCTTCTCGAGGAATCCGACGACGCGGCCCGTCTCGTCCAGACGCATGATCCCCAAGCCCGCCGCATCGCGACTGGCCACCGGCACGGCGGAGATCGTCACGTCGGCGCCGGCCTTCTTGTGCGTGGCGAGCATCTCGTTGAAGTTCATCCGGTAGAGTTGATCGCCCGAGAGAATCAGCACGCACTCGATGCCCGGCTGCTGGATGTAGCGGAGATTCTGGCGCACGGCGTCGGCGGTGCCCTGATACCAACTGGCGCCGGCCAGGGTCTGCTGGGCGGCCAGGATCTCGACGAACCCGTTGTCGAAAGCGTCGAAGTTGTACGTGCTCCGGATGTGGCGGTGCAGGCTGACCGAGTTGAACTGCGTCAGCACGTAAATCCGGTTCAGCCCGCTGTTGATGCAGTTCGACAGGGGGATGTCGATGAGCCGGTACTTACCGGCCACCGGCACGGCGGGCTTGGAGCGGAACTGCGTGAGCGGGTAGAGCCGGGTGCCGCGCCCGCCGCCGAGCACCAGGACCGTCACGTTGGTTCTCATGCGTGTTTACCCTCCGTTTCGTCCCGGGCCCGGCCTTGTCCGAAGTCGTTTCATTGTAACGGAAATCGAGCCTCCGGGAAGATGCCCCCACGACGGTGCGGGACGGGTTGCCCATCGCCGCCGACGCTTCGCCGGCGGCCCTTGCCGACCGTGCCAAGACGCTATAAGTGGTTTAACCATCATGGCTTGCCTTATCGAACTATCCCACTATTCCTATTCCCCGTGTTCTAGTCATCTTGTCAAGTTTTACGTCCCTGCGGACGATACTGCGCATAACGCTTTGTTGGAATGTCACGGCACGGGCGGCCGGATTCGTACACCGTCGCCCGGCGCCGGACGCCTCTGCGCAACGGGGTGACTCTCGGGGCACATAGGAAGGAAAGTCATGAAACATCTTCTGCCCATGGTCCTGGGAACCTTGTTGTTCGCCGCGACCCCGCTCCAGGCCGACGACGCGGCGTTGGCCGATCGCCTTGGACAACTGGAGTCCGAAACACAAGTGTTGCGAACCGAACTGCAGTGGCTCCGCGAGCACCCGGTTCGGCTCCCGCAGGTCGAAGCCGCCCCGGTGAGCATGTCCGCGCCGGCCCAAACGGACGAAGACACGTACACCTTCGACCAGGTTCAGGCGATGATGACCTCCACGGCCAAGAAGTACGCCTGGACGAAGGGCGATTTCACCGTCACGCCCTACGGCTTTCTCTGGGGAAACATGGTCTACGAGACCGAACGCTCCAACGACGGAGACACCACGCTGTACGTCTATTCGCCCGAAACCAACGGCGACAAGGCCTTCCACCTGAGCGCCCAGGCGACACGGCTGGGCATCGACGTGGCGGGGCCGCGGCTGCGGATCTTCAACTGCGCCCCTAGTGGCGGCAAGGTCGAACTGGACTTCTTCGGTTCGTTCATCACCGAGAACAAGGGCAGCGTTCTCTTGCGCCATGCCTACTGGGAAGTCAAGGACGACGATTTCCGCCTCTTGATGGGCCAAACCTGGGACGTGATCTCGCCGTTGTATCCCAACACGATCATGTATTCGGTGTACTGGGGCGCGGGCAACATCGGCTATCGCCGGGCGCAGCTCCGCGGCGAGCGTTTTCTGAAGTTCTCCGACACGTCGCTGGTGACCCTGCAGAGTTCGCTCAACGTGGACGTCGTTACCGACTTCACCGCCACCGACGACGACATCCAGGGCGACCACTCCGCTTGGCCCTTGATCGAAGGGCGCGCCGCCTGGACGGTCGGTCATCGCGGCAAGGGTGACCTGCCGACGACGGTGGGTTTCTCGGGCCACATCGGCGAGCAGGTCTTCGACACAACGATCGCCACGCTGCCCCCCGAGTTCAACGCGCGCACGTGGTCCTGCAACGCCGACCTGAACATGCCGATTACCGAGACCTTCGGCGTTCACGGCGAGTTCTTCACCGGCGAGAACCTCGGCGCGTTCCTCGGCGGAATCCTCCAGGGCGTCAACATCGCGACGGGCGAGCCCATCCGCGCCACCGGCGGCTGGGGCGAGGTCTGGTGGGACTGGGCGCCGCAATGGCAGAGCAACGTCGGCTACACGCTCGACGACCCGCTCGATAGCGACCTGACCGCCGCCTCCGCCCGCATCTACAACCAGGCCTACTACGCCAACGTGATCTACGCCGTGACCAAACAGTTCAAGCTCGGCTTCGAAGTGTCCCAGTGGACGACGCTCTACAAGGATCGGACGCCCGGCGAATCCACGCGGTTCGAGTTCATGGGGAAATACGGGTTTTAGGTTGACACGAGTCCGAACGCTTGCCTAAGATTATCGGCCGGGCGTCCCGCCTTGGGATGCCCGGCCTTTTTCGCGAGGCCACGTCATGAGCCCCATCGACGTCGGAGACCCCGTTCCGGACATCGCCCTGCCGAGTCAGTCGGGCGAGGAGGTGTCGCTCGGGCAGTTTCGCGGCCGAAGCGTCGTCGTTCTCTATTTCTATCCCAAGGACGAGACCTCGGTCTGCACCAAGGAGGCGTGCTCCTTCCGCGACGCCTACGAAGCGTTCGTCGAGGCCGGCGCGGTCGTTCTCGGCGCCAGCGGCGACTCGGTCGAGTCGCATCGCGCGTTCGCCGCCCACCATCGGCTGCCCTTCACTCTGTTGTCCGACGCCTCGGGCAGCCTGCGCAAAGCGTTCGGCGTGCCCAAGACCCTCGGCGTTCTGCCCGGCCGGGTCACCTACGTGATCGACCGGGAAGGCATCGTCCGCCTCGTCTTCAATTCCCAACTCGCCGCCGACCGCCACGTCCAGGAAGCGTTGGAGGTGGTCAGGCGGCTGGCGGGGGAGACGCGATGATTGACGGGCAACGACGCTTCTGATACTCTTTGCTTCAGTAAGCACGGGTGTCGTTTCTTCTGTGCCCCCATGTCGAAATACCGAGGGGATATCCTGCTTCTCTTCCCCCGGAGTCCGCATCGTGACCGTGATTCTTGTACCAGCCAGTGGCGCCCAGAGCCAACAGCGCCCGCGGGGCTGGACACAGCGGCCGGCCGGGGGAAGAATAACGGTTTGGGATTCCGGACACCAGCCACGCGCGGAGAGGTCGATTCATGCGGGACGAAGACATTGCGGGCGACGCGGCAGGTCGGACGGTTTGTCGGTGGGGGATCTTAGGTACGGCGGAGATCGCGCGGAAGAACTGGCTGGCAATCCACAGTGCCGAGAATTGCACGTTGGCGGCCGTGGCCAGCAGAGACTCAGAGCGTGCTCGGCGGTTCATCGCCGACTGCCAGCGGCGCGCTGCGTTTGACCCCCCGCCGCTTGCGTTGGGCAGCTACGAGGAACTGTTGGCCGGCGACACGGTGGACGCCGTGTATGTTCCCCTTCCGACGGGCATCCGCAAGGCGTGGCTGATCCGCGCGGCCGAGGCGGGAAAGCACGTGCTGTCCGAGAAGCCCGCCGGAGCCAACGCCGAGGACGTGCGGGAGATCCTCGCCGCCTGCCGCCGCAACGGAGTGCAGTTCATGGACGGGGTGATGTTCATGCACAGCCGGCGGTTGGACCGCATCCGGGAGGTCGTCAACGACGTCCAGAGCGTCGGAGAGATCCGGCGGATCGTCTCCCAGTTCTCGTTCGGCGCGCCGCCGGAGTTCTTCGAGGGCAACATCCGCGCCCACAGCGGACTGGAGCCGCTGGGCTGTCTCGGCGACTTGGGCTGGTACTGCATCCGCTTTACCCTGTGCGTGCTTGACGGGATGTGGCCGACACAGGTCTGCGGTCACCTGCTCTCCGGCCGCGGACGGCCGGACAGCCCGGCGCCGGTGCCGATCGAGTTCTCGGGCGAATTGTTCTTTCCCGAGGGGGTGTCGGCCAGTTTCTACTGTTCTTTCCTGGCCGAGATTCAGCAATGGGCCAGCATCGGCGGCACCAAGGGATCCATTTACGTGCCGGACTTCGTGCTGCCCCGTTACGGCGCCGAACTGGGTTTCGAGATCTCCAATCCCGTCTATCAAATAACGGGGTGCGATTTCAACATGGAGGACCACCGGCGGCGGGTGGCCGTGCGAGAGTATAGCAACAGTGTCCCCAACTCCCAGGAAGCGAATATGTTCCGCAGTTTCGCGGCGCTGACCCTCTCGGGCAGGCCGGATGAATACTGGGGCGCCATGGTGCTCGCGACGCAACAGGTGGTGGATGCGTGCCTTGAGTCCGCCGCTTCCCAAGGGCGGATTGTCCAGACGGCCGCGCCAAGCCCTTGAGGCCCCTGCCGCCTCGCGTGCGACGGTCAGCTTGCGCATGGTCTCGCCGGGTTTCGTGTGTCAATCGGAGATGGTAGCCATGACGACTCGCCCGCGGATTGCCTTCCTGGTCATCGCAACGGCGGCCTTGCTGCCTCGTTGGGGCTGGGCCGTTTCGCCCGCCCCCGAGGAAATGGCCGAGTCGCGTCGGTGGGCAGCCGCGCGATTCGAAGGCCGGCACGACGCCGAGCCGCCCGGGACCGACAGGCCAACGCGCGACGACGAACCGTTCTTCTCCTTCCGCTACGACGGAAAGCCGTCGGCGGAAGTGCTGAAAACGTGGAAGTGCCAGCGATCCAACCGGGTGCTCGACGACCAACGCACCGAATTCACGATCGTCTACACGGATCCGACAACGGGCTTGGCGCTGCGTTTGGTCGGCGTCGAATACGGCGATTTCCCGGTCGTGGAATGGACGCTCTACTTCAAGAATGCCGGTCAACAAGACACCCCCATTATCGAGGACATCCAGGCGCTGGACCTGCGGCTCCAGCGCGCGACCGACGGCGAGTTCGTGCTCCACGGGATCAAGGGCGACTTCTACTCGGCCGAAAGCTATGAGCCCTATCGGCTCGAGCTCGCTCCCGGCGCGGTGAAGGAAGGGGCTCCGCCCGCGTCTTCAGGGAAATCCTGCGACGGCCCCGAAGGGTGGCCCTACTACAACCTGCAAATGCCCGGCGGAGGCGTGATTCTCGCCGTGGGTTGGCCGGGACAATGGAGTTCGTCGTTTGCGCGCGACCCCGATCGCGGCATGAGGATTCGCGCCGGTCAACAGATCACGCATCTGGCGCTCAAGCCGGGCGAGGAGATCCGCACGCCCTTGATCGCGGTGCTCTTCTGGCGAGGAACCGACGTCGCGCGCTCGCAAAACCTCTGGCGGCGCTGGTACCTCGCCCACAACTTGCCGCGCGTCGAAGGACAGCCGCAGCCTCCCGTGGCCCAAATCCAGGTTGGCGGCGCGGAGGCGGACATCGCCCATGTCGAGGGTTTCCTCCGGGCTGGCATCCGGCCCGACGTCTGCTGGCGCGACGCGGCTTGGTATCCGCTCGATGCCGGTCCCCACCGGGGCAAGGACGCCTGGCTCAACACCGGCACCTGGGAGGTCGACCCGGCAAGATACCCTAACGGATTCAGACCGTTCAGCGACTGGGTCCACGCCCATGGAATGAAGTTTCTTCTGTGGTTCGAACCGGAACGGGTCGGCGATCCCAACTCGTGGCTGGGCAAGAGTCATCCCGAGTGGCTTCTGCCGGGCACCGGTTCGACCGTGGGCGACTTGCTCAACTTGGGCAATCCCGATGCGATGGACTGGCTGATAGAGCACGTCAGCGAAATGATCCGCGTCCAGGGAATCGACTGGTATCGCGAGGACATGAACGGCGGCGGCCCGCTGCCGGCGTGGCGCAACCGTGACGCCGTCGATCGTCAGGGGATTACGGAGAACTTTTACGTGCGGGGACATCTGAAGTTCTGGGACGAACTCCGGCGCCGCCATCCCCATCTGCGGATCGACTCGTGCGCCTCCGGGGGACGCCGCAACGACCTGGAGACCATGCGCCGCGCCGTCCCGCTGCTGCGCAGCGATTTCCAGTTTCCGGAGTCGAAGAGCGTTGTGGAAGGAAATCAGGGGCATACCTACGGGCTGTCGTTCTGGCTGCCCTTTCAAGGCACGGGAGTCTATACCTACGATCCGTACTCCTACCGCAGTTTCTACCTGCCCTCATTCGGGATGGGCGGACTCAGTCCGGAAAACGTCGCGGCGCAAACGAAGGCGTACGACGAATGCCGCCGGATTGCTCCCACCATGCTCTTCGGCGACTACTACGCGCTCACGCCGTACAGTCGCCAGCTCGATCGATGGATCGCCTGGCAATTCGACCGACCCGAGCTTGGCGAAGGCGTCGTGCAAGCCTTCCGCCGCGGCGAGTGCACCGAGGCATCGCTGCGGTGTCGCCCGCGGGGGCTGGAGCCGGACGCCGTCTACGTGCTCACCAATTTTGACGTTCCCGGCGCGACCGAAAAGCACGGTCGAGAACTGATGGACGGCGGCCTCTCGATCACGATCGCAAGCCAGCCCGGCGCGGCGATCATCACCTATAAGAAGAAGCCCGACGCAGCGCGGTAGGGTGCCGCTGGCTCTGCTTCGCCAGAGGGGCTACTTGCAACGGCCTGATTTGGTAAACTGGACGCTCCGGAAAGTCAAGAGTTTGGGGCCCAATCGGCCCAAAGGGGTTTTCAGGCCCAGCACCCCCCCGATGCCAGGAGCAGACGATGCCGAGAATCCAGTCACTCGACGAGCTGATTTCCCGCAAGGCGTCGGAATTCGCACTTGAGATCAGGGCCGTTGCCGCGATGGCCGACAAGGAAGAGGAAATCCGCGTCGCGACCGAGCGGCAACTCGCCTTCATCGAGAAGGCAGCGGGGATCAAGCTGGAAGGGAGACACGAGTTCACCGTGGCCAGCGGTCGGATTGACTCGGTCTATGACCGGGTGATCATCGAGTACAAGAACCCCTCCAGCGCCGGCGACCACATCGGCCCCAGGGGCGATTCGCCGGGCAGTAAGAAGGTGGTTGCCCAGATCAAGAAGCGGTTCTACGACATGCGGGCCGAGCACGGCCAGCCGCTCAATACCCTGTTCGGGGTAGGACTGGACGGCAACTACTTTATCTTCGTTCGCTTCCGCGACGACAAGTGGCAAGTCCAGGATCCGGTCGAAGTCAACCGGCATTCGGCCGAGCGTTTTCTCTGGGCGCTGTTCAACCTCGGTACAGCCGGGCAGCCGTTCACGCCGGAATACCTCGCGGGGGATTTCGGCGCGGAGCGCGAAGGGACGCTCGCCCGCAACGGCGTGCGGACGCTGTACGAGGCGATTCGCACCGCCGACAACCCCAAGGCGCTGACCTTCTTCAACCAGTGGAAGATCCTGTTTGGCGAGGTCTGCGGTTACGATGTCGAAAAGCCGTCCGAGAAGATCCGCAAGCTCGCGCACTCCTACGAGATCCCCGAAAAGGGGCTGCGAACGGCCGAACTGCTCTTCGCGCTCCACACGTACTACGCGCTGCTCATGAAGTTGCTCGCGAATGAGATCATCAACTTCCCGAGCGTGCGGCGGATGACGAGTCCGCTGGAAGGGCTGGCACGGGCCGCAACGGGAACGCAATTGCGCCGCGAACTGGAGAAACTGGAATCCGGAGGCATCTTTCCGCAATTGAACATCACCAATTTCCTCGAAGGAGACTTGTTCGCCTGGTACCTGCCGGCCTGGTCCGCTCCCATCGAGAGACTCGTTCGGGACATGGTCGCGCGCCTCGACCGCTACAATCCCGACACGCTCTCCGAGGATCCGGCCGTTTGTCGCGATTTGTTGAAGAAGCTGTACCACCAGCTCTTTCCCAAGAGCGTCCGTCACGACCTCGGCGAATACTACACTCCTGACTGGCTCGCTGAACTCGTCCTTGACGAACTCGGCTACGAAGGGGATCCCGACAAGCGGCTGCTCGATCCGGCCTGCGGCTCCGGCACGTTCCTCGTCATGGCGATCAACCGAATTCGCCGCTGGTACGACGCCAACCGCGAAGCACGCACCTACGACGAAGGCGAACTCTGTCGCAGAATCGCGGACAACGTCGTCGGCTTCGACCTCAATCCCCTCGCCGTCCTGGCCGCGCGGACGAACTACCTGATTGCGATCCGCGACTTGCTCCGGCACGTGGACCACGTGGAGATTCCGATCTACCTCTGCGACTCGATCCTCGCCCCGGCCGAGTACGGCGAGTCTGGCCAAGAGATGTTCGGACGCCCGATGCAGCTCCAGACCGGTGCGAAGCCCACGCCGTTCTTCATTCCGCGCGCGGTGACAATCGAGCGCGAAGTGCTTGCGCGGTACACCAACCTCCTCGCCGAACTCGCGCCCGTGAAGAGCGGCTACTCGCCGGAAGAATTCCTGCAACGGCTCGAAGACGACGGCCTCCCCTGCAAGGAGCGGGACGACCACCTCAAGCTCTTCGAGGATCTGCGGGAACTCGACAAGGAGAACAAGAACGGCGTTTGGGCGCGGATCATCAAGAACGCCTTTGCCCCGCTGTTCGTGGAGCCGGTCGATTACGTCGCCGGCAACCCGCCGTGGGTCAACTGGGAGAGCCTCCCCGATGACTACCGCGACACTTTGAAGCCCCTTTGGCAGAAGTACGGCCTATTCACCCTCTCCGGCTCGGCCGGGCGCCTCGGCGGCGGCAAGAAAGACCTGTCGATGCTGTTCGTCTACGCTGCGGTGGACGACTACCTGAAAGACGGCGGTCGTCTCGGCTTCCTCATTACGCAGACCGTGTTCAAGACCAAGGGGGCCGGCGACGGCTTCCGGCAACTCCAGTACAAGAACAGCGCCAACAAGAAGGTCGTGATCAAGCCCGTCTCCGTCCACGACCTCAGCGACATGCAAGTCTTCGAGGGTGCGACCAACCGCACGGCGGTCTTCATCTGCGAAAAGCAGACGCGGGCGTTCACCTATCCGGTTCCGTACATCCAGTGGCGAGGACCGTCGCGGATCGCGCAGGACGAGACGCTGCCCCACGTGCGAGAGATGACACGGCAAACCGAGCTTGGCGCCGTGCCCGTCGAGCGGGGGAAGACTACTTCGCCGTGGTTGACCGCCCCAAGGGACGCGCTTGCAGGCATCGAAAAGGTAATCGGCAAGAGCGACTACAAGGCTTATGAAGGCGTCAACACGGGAGGCCTCAACGGCTGCTACTGGATTCGCATCCTGAAGGAGCTCCCCAGTGGCGACCTTCTTATCGAGAACATGAACGACGTCGGCAAGATCAAGGTCGAGAGGGTGCAAGCCGCCATCGAGCCGGACCTCGTTTATCCTCTCTTGCGCGGCCGGGACGTGTCGCGTTGGCGCGCCGAACCGTCGGCGTACGTCATCCTCGCGCAGGATCCCGAAAAGGGAAAAGGGATCGCTGAAGCCGACATGAAGCGCAAGTACCCCAAGACGTTTAAGTACCTCAAACACTTCGAGGGTGATCCAGCCGATCCGAAACGGGGAACATTGCGGGGACGGGCGTTGTACAAGCAGTACTTCCGTCCGACGGACCCTTTTTACTCGATGTACAACGTTTGCTCGCAGATACTCACCAAATGGAAGGTGCTTTGGCCCGAGGTTGGACAGACAGTTGAATGCGGAATCTGCGGTCCGCGGCCAGTGGAGGATGTTCCGAAGCCCAGCCTGCCCGATCACACGGTTGTCGCGATCCCATGCGAGAATGAGCATGAGGCGTACTATCTCGCTGCACTCCTAAACTCGACGCCCGCGCAGGCCGTGACACGCGGTTACATCGTGCTGCATCCGTCACCGCATGTACTGGAGCATGTTCAGATTCCGAAGTACAGTAAGCGCATCCCGGAGCACAAACGCTTGGCGGATCTCGGGAATGCCTGCCATGATACCGCGCAAAGAGACGATGCTGGGCAAGTCCATGCCTTGGAACTTGAAGTTGATGGCGTGGCAGCGAGCCTTTGGGGAACTTCAAAACGCGAACTCAACGCGATTCGCGACGCCCTTGCGGAGGGACACAAGTCGCATCGACGGAGTCGACGAAAGACTATCCCGGAGGCACGGGAGGCTGACGAGTGAAGGCTGAGACGCTCTCGGTAAGGCCGCTGCCCGACTATGACGCGCGGGCGGTCCGCATCGCGAACGAGATTCTTGCGCGGGCGGAGCTTTTTTGCGTGGCGGGCACCGCCTTCACCATGCGCCACTACGTGGAGTTGCGGGCGCGGCTGTGGTTTTTCGCCGAGGAGCACGGACCGCTGCGCGTCCTTCTCTGGCCCGATCCCCGGCGCACCTCTCCCGATGCCCTCGCCAAGCTGCTGGCGACCCAAGGGGTCCAGGTCGCCTTCGCGGACGGCGAGCCGCGGTTCGGCACGACGGACTTCCTCATTTCCGACGGCAAAGAACTCACGGTTCTTGCCACGTCGCTGGGCATGCTCTACCCCGAGTTGTGCGCCGACGCCGAGGGGGGCGGCATGGTCCGTCACGCTCGGCCCGACGACGAGCCGGCCCAACAGGTCCTCGCTCGCTTCGAACGATGCTGGAGCGAAGCTCGGATCGTTGACGAAGCGATGCTCTCCGCGTTCCGCCGGCAGGCCGAAGCCTGCACGACGCGCTTCGAGCCGGGCGATCTGGCGCGGAGCACCCTCGACATCTACCGGGACTACGGCGTCGGGCGGATTCAAAAAATCCGCGTCGAACACGCCAAGGTCGAGTTCGACCCGTCGGTCTTCATGCAGCCGCCCTACCGCTCCGAGAACAGAATCCTGCAACTGGCGGAGATCGAGAAGATCGATACGCCGCTGGACCGGGCCACCGCCGGCCGCTGGGACGAGCCGTGGCGGTTCGAGATGAAAATGCTCGCCGCCCGGTTTCTCACCGGCAACAAGGGCGGGCAGCTCTCCAACGCCCGAACCGAAATCCTGCCCCACCAGATTTTCGCCGCGCACCGCGTGGTCACTTCGGCCAAACGGCGTTTCCTTCTGGCTGATGAAGTGGGCCTGGGCAAGACGATCGAGGCGGGCATGGTCTGGCAGGCCCTGGAGCAGCGCGACCAGGCCAGACGCACGCTGATCATCACGCCCGCCGGCCTGACCACCCAGTGGCAGGAAGAGATGCAGGACAAGTTCGGCGCGACTTTCCTGATATTCGGTCGAGATTTCGCGGACAGAAATCCGCGGATTTGGGATCTGCAGGCCAAAGCCATCGCCTCGCTGGACACGCTCAATCGCGCTCACCACAAGAAGGTACTGCTGGAGAACCGCAAGTGGGACCTGATCATTTTCGACGAGGCCCACCGGCTCAGCGCGATGGACTATGGCTCGGGCAAAGTGGAGAAGACGCAGAACTACCGCCTGGCCGAGGAGATCCGCCACAAACACTACTGCGACGCGCTGCTGCTGTTGACGGCGACCCCGCACCAGGGCGAGACGAACCACAGCCGCTTCAAGAACCTGCTGCTGCTATTGGACGATGAGATCAACTTCGACGCCCTCGACGGGCTAACCTTGCTGGCCAACTTCGGGACCAGTTTCACCGAGTACGTGATTCGCACGCCCAAGAAAGCGGTGACCGACGCACAGGGCCACAAGGTATTCCGGGGACGACAGACTCGCCGCCTCCCCTTCACGATGTACCCTTCGGAAGCGCAATTCTACAACGCGGTCGCCACGTACATCCGGGGCGGCTACCAAATGCTGGAGCGAATCGCCGACCCGACGCAGCGGCGGGCCGCCGGGTTCCTGCTCACCACGTTCCAAAAGCTCAACGCCAGCTCGACAGCCGCGATTAGGCTTGCCTTGGAGAGAAGGGTTGCCCGACTTCAAGGGCAAATCGACGACTTGCCGGACCACGGCGAAGAGGACGAGGACCTCTTCGACGAGCGGTATGAGGGGGAGCACGAAGAAGAGGCCGTGCTCCGCGACGATCGGGCGATCCTCGAGGACGAGTTGAAGATGCTCAAGGACCTCCTGGCGATGAACGTCCGCCGGGACAAGAAGCTCGACGAGTTGCTGGGCCTGATCGACCGCTTCGAGCAGGAGAGCCCGCGCGGAACCGAAGAGAAGGTCCTGATCTTCACCGAGTACCGCGGAACCCAGGGGCATTTGGTGGGCGAGCTCGAGAAAAAATACGGTCGGGGGTCCGTTGTCGTGATCCACGGCGATATGAAGCTGGAACGCCGTGAGGAGGCGGAGCAAGACATCGAAACCGTTTGGGCACCGTTTGCCAAAGAGGGTGCTCTGGTGGCCGCCACGACGAAACGCACCAGTCAGCGGCTGTTCCGCGACCATCCCAAGGTCCGGTTCCTGGTGTCGACCGAGGCCGGCGGCGAGGGAATCAACC
This sequence comes from Planctomycetia bacterium, assembly GCA_026401055.1. GTDB lineage: Bacteria > Planctomycetota > Planctomycetia > Pirellulales > Thermoguttaceae > JAPLNP01. Next base: position 6,679 of record JAPLNP010000226.1, on the reverse strand, counting down.
TCCAGTTTTGCCATATCTGCGTCAACTATGACATTCCCTGGAACCCCATGCGGGTGGAACAGCGTGTTGGACGCATCTATCGTTTTGGCCAGACCAAAGTGGTCCAGGTTTACCACTTCTTCAACAAGGGCACTATTGAAGAGAAGGTCCAGAGCTACTTTGAGAACCGCCTTGAGCGGGCGGCGGCCGCCATCGCCAAGGTCACCGGCGAGGATGCCGAGGAAATCAAGGGGTCCCTGAACGGACAACTGGAGAGCGAAATCGACCCGGCGTCGATTTACCAGCGGGCGATGGTCGAGGGCAATCTCAACAAAGAGACCCAGCAGGAGATTGCCGAGGCAGTCCAACGGGCGAAGCGAGCCTACGAAATCGCCACGCAAAGCCTGTTCAAGGATGTCTCTTCCTACTCCTTCGATAGTTACCGCCGGGAACTTGCGACCGACCTCACGTTGGACGACCTGCACGCATTCACCGAGAGATTCCTTGCCAAGCACCGTCGCCAATTGAAACGCAAAGGTCCCTATCAGGAGTTCTTAGTGCCCGACGTCCTCAAGCCCGCTGGGCTCCCCGAACGATTCCAGACGGCCACTTTCGACCGCCAAACGGCAATTGAGCACGCGGAAGCTGAGTTTCTCGCCATGGGGCATCCGTTTGTCGATGCCATGTTGGCTTATGTGGGGTCGTACGACTTCGGCGGGCTGACCGCGGTTCGCCGGATCGTGTCTCAGCGCTTGGCCGGCCGGTGCGGTTTCCTCTTTGTCTTCGTACTCAGACGGCGTGTCAGCCGGGAAGACGGGGATGAGTGCTTGTTCGAGTTCTCGCCTGTATTCGTTGCCGACGACGGGCGCATTGACGAGGAAATGGCAACCGAAGCGGTCCAGCGCGTCGCGGAAGAGGCCGGAGAGACTGGGGAACCCCCGCCGGATCCCGCTGTCGCGTTTGGCAAGGCCCGAAAGCACTTGGAGGACACAGCCAGCCTTTGGGATTGGACCGACGACGTGGAGTTCATCGGCTTGAGTCGAGTGGAATTCGTCCGCGCGTAACACTGATTCTGGGGCTACGCCAACACTCGCCGATACACGTCGGCGTATTGCCGGATCATCTTCTCGATGGTGAACTCGCTCTGCATCCGCTCGCGGCCGGCGTGGCCGAGGCGGCGGGCGAGATCGGCGTCGTCGAGGAGTTGGTTCGTCCGCCGGGCAAAGGCCGCGCGTGCGCCGATCGGCACCAGGTAGCCGGTCTCGCCGTCGACGACGAGGTCGCGGGTGCCGGGGATGTCGGTCGCGACGACGGGGACGCCTGCGGCCATGGCCTCCATGATCGCGTTGGATTGGCCTTCGTAGCCGCTGGTGGACCAGAGGACGTCCAGGTGCGCGAGCAGCCGCCCGACGTCGCCGCGCTCGCCGAGGAAATGAACCTTGTCGCGGATCTCCACCTGGTCGCGATACTTTCGGAGCCGGTCCCGCTCGGGGCCGTCGCCGATCACCAGTAGATGTACGTCGCCGCGGATCACCTTCAGAAGATCGGCGGCCCAGATCGCGTCTTTGACCCGCTTCTGCGGCCAGAGCCGGCCGATCAGGCCCACCAGCCGGCTGCCCTCCGGCAGGCCCAACTGGCCAAGCAACTGGCCCCGGGTGAATGTCTCGGCCGCGGCCGATCGAACGCCGACGCCGTTGTGGATCACTTCGATCTTCTCGGCCGGCAGCCCTTTTCCGACATAGAACTCCTTGACGCCCGGGCTGTTGGCCACGAGGCACGAGGTGCGTCGGGCGAGGTAGCGATCGACGCTGAGTTCGAGCCGGCCTTTCCACGGGTCGACGCATCGCAGCCCGGCGACCATGCGCCGGACCCCGCACGCGATGCTCGCCGCCCGGCCGTAGGCGTCGGCCGCGAAGATCCACGTGTGCACGAGATCGGGTCGCACTCGGGCGACGTGATGGCGCAACTGGTGGAAGGCCAGCGGGTCGAGCTTCCACCGCTTGCCAATCACCGTCGTCGGAATGCCGGCGCGGCCGAGATCGGCCAACAGCGGCCCGCCGCGGGTCAGGGCGCAGACGTGTACGTCGAACTCGTCCCGCGGCAAGCCCTCGGCCAACAGGCTCATCTGTTTCTCGGCCCCGCCGCGGTCCAACGTCGGGATGATCTGGAGGATGCGTTTTGTCACGGTGAGGGACCAGGGACAGCCTGAGAATCTTGCCTGTTCACGATTCGATCGCCGCTCGCACGTCGGCCGGGTCGACGTCGCCCACCAGTTCGACGCTTCCCATCGCCGTGGGCAACACGAAGCGGAGCAGGCCGTGTTGGACCTTCTTGTCGCGAGTCATCGTTTCCATGATCCGATCCGCGTCCAGCTTGGGTAGCTCGGTCGGCAAGCCCAGCGCCGCAAGCAAATCGCGTTGCCGTCGGGTCACGTCGCCGCCGATCCGCCCGAGCCGCTCGGCCAGCCTGGCGGCGCAGAGCATTCCGATGGCCACCGCCTCGCCGTGCAGCAGTTCGCCGTATCCGCAGAGGGCTTCCAGCGCGTGGCCGAACGTGTGCCCGTAGTTCAACACGGCGCGAAGGCCGGTCTCCTCGCGCTCGTCTTGCCGCACAATGTCCGCCTTGAGCCGGCAGCACCTCGCGATCACGTCGACCAAGAGATCATGCTCCCGCCCGAGCAGCCCGGCGACGTTGGCCTCGAGGTGGTCGAACAGTTCCGCGTCGAGAATCACGCCGTACTTGACGACTTCGCCCAATCCGGAGCGATAGTCTCGCTCGCTCAGGGTGTCGAGCGTCGCCGTGTCGATCAGGACGGCCATCGGTTGCAGGAACGCGCCGACCATGTTCTTCGCGCCCGGCAGGTTGATGCCGACTTTGCCGCCGACGCTGCTGTCGACCTGGGCGAGCAGGGTCGTGGGGACCTGGAAGAAGCGGATGCCCCGGGCGTAGGTGGCGGCGATGAACCCGGCCAGATCACCGACGACGCCGCCGCCGACGGCGACGATAACCGACTTGCGGTCGGCGCCGAGATCGAGGAGCCCTTCCCAGAGTCCGGCGGCCATCTCGATTGACTTGCTCGGTTCGCCCGGCTCGACGGCCACGAGATCGACCGAAAGCCCCTCGCCCGACAGGCTCTCGGCGGCTTTGACGGCGTGGGGTTCCTGGACGTTGGCGTCGGTGATAATCACGGCGTGCGAGACCTTGCCCAGCGCGGCGAGCGTCGGGCCGAGGTCGGCGAGATTGTCCGATCCGATCTTGACGTCATATCCGCGCTCGGCAAGATCGACGCGGACGGTGTTGGCGGGATGGGTCATGGTGACAGCATCCTTCTTCCGGCTGTGACGCGGTAAGTCGATACCGAACCAAGAATGGGCGATTATACCTTATGCCCGATCCATCGGGAACGCCATCACCTCCGCCAGGCTGGTTGCCCCGGCGGCCAGCATCACGACGCGATCGAACCCCAACGCCGCGCCGGTCGCCTCGGGCAGTCCGGCGTCCATCGCCGCCAGCAGCCGACTCTCCTCGGGCAGCGGCGATTTGCCGTCCTGTCGCCGCAGGGTGTTGGCCCGGGCGTTGCGACGCCGCAATTCCGCCGCGTCGGTCAACTCGTGGTACCCGTTGGCCAACTCGACGCCCGAGAAGTACAACTCGAACCGCTCTGCGACCGGCGGCTGGCCCGTTCGCACTTGAGCCAACGCCGCCTGGCTCGCCGGATAGTCGTACACAATCGTCGGACGCTCGCGGCCTAGTCGCGGTTGCACGCCGAGAGCCAGAAGCAGATCGAGCCATCCGTTCCGATCCGTCGTCGACAGACTCGCCGGCGCGTCGATTCCCACGTCCCGCGCCGCCCGGGCCAATGCCTCCGTATCGGCCGCGTGCGGGTCGATGCCGACGTGCCGCTCGAACGCTTCGCGATACGTGAGCAACTCGGCCCCGCCGCGGCCGAGCATCGCCTCGCCCAGGTCGCCGAGCAGCCGCATCCCTTCGGCCATGCCGTCGCCCACGCGATACCATTCGACCATCGTGAACTCGGGATTGTGCAGCCGGCCCTGCTCCTCGCGGCGAAACGCCCGGGTGATCTGATAAATCGCCTCGCCGCCGGCGGCCAGGAGGCGTTTCATGCAGAACTCTGGCGAGGTCTGCAAGTAGAGCCGGCCGCCATCGACGGTGAACGGATCGAGATGTCGATCGACCACGGTGTCGGCCGAGAGCAGCGGCGTCTCGACCTCGAGGAAGTTGCGATCGTCGAAAAACGCCCGGACCGTCCGCAGGAGCCTCGCCCGAAGTCGCAGCGCATCCCAACCGGCAGCCGGTCGGAAATCACCGGGCGATGTCGGTCGCGTTTCCGCGGCGTCGTCGGGCGCGTTCACTCTTTGACCCGTTCGATGTACTCGCCGGTTCGGGTATCGACCCGGATCAGATCGCCGACTTCGACGAAGGAGGGGCAAGACATCTCGGCGCCGGTTTCGACCGTGACCGGCTTGGTCACGTTGCTGGCCGTGTTGCCCTTCGCGCCCGGCTCGCAGTATTCCACTTTCAGCACGACGTGGTTAGGCGGCGTCAGCGTCAACGGGCCGCCGTTGAACAGGATCATGCTGCACTTCATGCCTTCTTTGAGGTACTTCCAGGCGTCGTCGACCTGCGCCGCGGTCAACTCGTATTGCTCGAAGGTCTCGTCGTCCATGAAGACGAACTGGTCGCCCTGGCGATAGAGGTATTGGGCGGCGATTTCCTCGATGTCGGCCGCCTCGATCGAGTCGCCGCTCTTGTAGGTCCGGTCGAGGACCGTGTTGCGGATCAGGTTGCGGAGCCTGCACTTGTACATCGCCTGCCCCTTGCCCGGCTTCACGAAATTGCACTCGATCATCAAATAAGGATCGCCGTCCAACTGGACCTTCAAACCTTTGCGAAATTCGCTCGTGTTGTAACTGGCCACAATCGTTTCCCTGTTTACGTGTCTATAAAACGCGGCTGTGGGAGGCGTGTCCGACGCCGACTGCCGCCAACGCCTCGTCGGCGACAGAGTCGCCTCCTACACTCGCGCCCGGGCCCATGGTACGATGGATTGACCATGGCCAACCCAACGACCGAGCCTGAAATCCGAGGGGAGCCCTGCCACGCGGCGGCGTGGCAAGCCGTGCTGGCCGACGCGATCCGCGACCCGAGCGAATTGCGCCGACTGCTGGACCTGCCGCCGGGGCCGGCGGCGCCCGAGGGCCGCTTCCCCATGCTGGTCCCGCGCCCCTACCTCGCGCGAATCCGCCGGTCGGACCCCCAGGACCCCCTGCTGTTGCAGATACTGCCGCGCCCGGAGGAGTCCATCGCCACCCCCCGGTTCTCGGCCGATCCGCTGGGCGAGTCCGCCGCGCGCCGGGGCCCCGGTTTGCTGGGCAAGTACCCGGGCCGATCCCTCATCGTAACAACCGGCGTCTGCGCCGTCCACTGCCGCTTCTGCTTCCGGCGCCATTTTCCGTACCCGTCCCACGACGCCGAGCCCGAGGCCCTGGATCAAGCCGTTCGCCAGATCGCCGCCGATACGTCGCTCGGCGAAGTGATCCTCAGCGGCGGCGATCCGCTGACGCTCACCGACTGCCGCCTTGCCGAACTTTCCCAACGCCTGGCGCGAATCGGACACTTGCGAAGGCTGCGGGTCCATACGCGAATGCCCATCGTGATCCCCCAACGGGTGACGCCCGAGCTGATCTCCTGGCTTCGAGGGACCCGGCTTACCCCAATTATGGTGGTACACGTGAACCATCCGGCGGAAATCGACACCGCCGTGGCCGACGCCCTGGGCCGCCTGGTCGACGCCGGCGTCGCGGTTCTCAGTCAGACGGTGCTGTTGCGGGCAGTGAACGATCGGGTGGACGTTCTGGCCGAGTTGTGCCAACGGCTGGTCGATCTTCGGGTGATGCCGTACTATCTTCACCAGTTGGACCGAGTTGCCGGCGCCGCCCATTTTGAAGTCCCCGAGGCCCGGGGCCGCGCGCTGGTGGCCGAGCTTCGCGCCCGGCTGCCCGGCTACGCGGTGCCCCGGTACGTCCGGGAAGTCCCCGAGGCGACGAGCAAGATCGCATTGGCGTAGCGGCGGCCGGTGGCAAACCGAGCCGCGACCGTCAGGAAGCAGTGCGTAGGACTTGCCATTCATGCCGCGACATCCTGCTTCCTGACGGTCGCGGCTCGGTTTGCCTGCCCCTATCGCGGTTTGGGCCAAGGGCATCGGGCATCAGTGGGGCGCCGTCGCGGGGGAACCCGATGGGTCCAAAGGCGCTCGAGCTTGGCCAGTTCGCCGTCGAGCCAAAGGCTGAATTGGGCGAACGCATCGATCTTGCACCGGACCGCGGAAGGACCGCGATCGGCGTCTTCCCAAAGATGTCGCCGGCCGAATCGATTGTCGTTCATGTCGAGCTCCTTTCCCGTGTCCCGGTCGCCTCTTGCCCGACGGCCCATGCCCTCCATACGTAAGACCCGAACGGCCGGTTCGGGTTCGTTTCTGGGATACCAGTGCCATGGCACCGGGGACTGTCCCGATTTTCGCGGCCCGGTGGACGCGGAAGGGGACAGGTCCATGTTTTCGGCCGACGTTCTTCCCGCAAAATACGAACTTTCGCCGAAAAATGGACCAGCCCCCAACTGCGCCGCGGAAGGGGACCAACTGCGACGGTCTGACGTTTTCATCAATGTGCCCCTTGCGTCT
>JAPLNP010000629.1 GCA_026401055.1 Planctomycetia bacterium | reverse complement strand
AATTCGACTACTTACACGCTTTTATTCGACTAGTTACACTCCCGAATTCGACTACTTACACGCTTTTATTCGACTAGTTACACCACCACATGCAATTTCCAACCCTCGTTTTTCGGCTTTCGTTAGCCACGTTTCGACCGTCAAAAGAAGGCCCCCTACAACCAACAACCGTACTACAACCAACAACACTGGGGTGTGCGTTTGCAAACAATACGTTTATCAGCGACGATAACAAGAAGGAATGATTGAGGATACACAACAGACCCAAGCACGCCAAGCCGACGGCGTAATCACCAAGGACCTTCAAGGGCGAGATGAACTCAATCTCGCCGAGTTTCCGATTTCCGTTCTCCAGTGGCAACAGCCACGATCGGAGGAGGGAACGAAAATGCACACCATTCTCTACAAATCCTCGCGGTTCGATCCGGCAATCAACTCTTGGGTTCCGCAGCGCGTCACGTTGTCGTCGGAGGAGGGATTGCCGACACCCGCGGACGAACAGGTCCTGCTCGCGTTTCTGTACCTTGGGAAGTACGACAGCAACTATGCCGAACCCAAGGTTCCGTTCTACCTGAAGCAGGTGATCGAAGTCTTGAAATGGCACGCAAACAAACAACACTACGTCCGCCTTCGCGGTGCCCTCCGCCGCCTAAAAGCGCTTACCATTCGCTATGAGAATAGTTGGTGGGACGCCGATGGTAAGGAGTACGAGGAAGAATACGCGACCGGCGTCATTTCCTCCTACAAGATTGCCCGCGTCACCCGCGGTCGGAAAAGGGAAGACGAGGCACCAAAATGCTGGATTCAGTGGCATCCTGATTTTCTACGCAGTCTACAGGCTGGCAACCTGAAGAAACTAAATCTGGACGTGCTTTTCAAACTGCGGCTGCCCACCGCCCAGCGCATGTATCGTTTCCTCGACAAGCGGTTTTATCTGTCGCCGGTGTTCGAAAACGATCTTGTGGATTTTGCCTGCGGCAACATCGGTTTGACTCCAACCAGGAAGCCCGCCGAATTGAAACGCCGCCTAGCCCCGGCCATCGCGGAGCTAGAACGCATCGGCTTCCTCAAACAAGTCCCACCCGAAAAACGTTATCGGAAGGTCCACGCCGGTTTCTGGCGAATCAGGCTAGAAAGGGGGCGGGCGAAAGTGATGATCGAAAGCACCCGGCCACAGAAAGACGGCACAACAGCAGAAATCCGGCTTGTCCAGGAATGGCATCGCCTTTGGTCGGGGGCGGAGGACTATGTTCCAGCCGAAGCTGACCTGCGCGCCGCTAAGACTATTTTGGACAAATACGAAGAAGCGCTCGTTATTGAGACCCTACCCCTTCTCGCTGACCGAGTCCGCCAAAAATGGCCGGATGCGAAGACCTTCAGCGCGGTCCGTTTTTACATCGACGAGGTAATCCGTGAACACAGACAGCTCAAGGACGCCGCCACGGCGAGGAACGCCGTGAACGAACGTGCTTTCGACCACGCTCGGGAAGTTGAGGAAAAGCAGAAAGCTCGCAAAGAGTTTTTCGCGCATTGGAAACCGGTCTGGGACCAATTACCCCCGGCTGAGCAAGAACGCATCCGAACCAAAGTATTGACTCGATATTCTGCCTTTTCCCAAATGCCCAATGTAATGCTCCACCATTGTCTGATGCAGCTTTGGCAAGAACAACAATCTCAACAGCACTCCGAGATGGCGCAGAAGAGCGCCCAAAATGCCGCGGAAGCAGAGACCGAACAGTTCACGAACGGCGCGTAACGAATATGAAAACGGCATGGATGTGGAACAGCAAATAAACCGCGAGCAAACGCAACAAGCAACAGCGTCGGCCCATGAGGCCGACTCCAAAGACTTCTTCCACTCGCATACGCTCGGGTTCGGTGCGACACGCACCAAGAAGTCTTTGGAGTCGCCCTCAAAGGCGACGCCGAACGAATACCACCGCAACAGCGACAACGGCTCAACTGCTCAACCAACGGTTAAAGAGAGAAAGACGATCGCCACCGCGTGGGATCTGCCAAACCTGATCCGCCCACTGCCAGTCCGCCGCCGACCACTCCAGAAAAACCCACGGCTCCTACCGCACTATCCCGCCGTCATCGAATTCATCTACAACAATCGGTTCGCGGTTGCATTTCAAGTGCAAAAGAAGTTCCCGCAATACTGCCATAACCTCCGTACCGCCCAGTACCAACTCGCCAATCTGATACACGCCGGCTATCTGAACACCGCACCGGTCCGCTCCACATCACCGAACTTTCCATTCGTGTACTTTGCCACGAAGGTGGGAATCAACCTCATCCGTGATACCTACGCTCAACTCGGATTACAGTGGGATGCGCCGGCCACGGAGGGCCTCAAGGAGCGGGGAATTGGCCTGGAGTCTATTCTCCACGAATTGTTGCTGACCGAATGGCACCAAGCCGTCGATACAACCATCCGCAATCGACCAGACTTGCAATGTCTGCTCGCTGAACGCCGGTATTTCCGGCAGGAGAAACGGCTGAAGTTTCGGGACAACGGCAAACTCCGTCAGGTGGTGCCGGACGCCGGTTTTGTGATCCAGGTCAGCCAACCGGAAAATCCGCCGATCCTGTTGCCGCACTACGTCGAGTTTGACAATGGCACCATGTCACTCCCGCGAATTGCGGAAAAGTTCCAGCACTACAATCTTTGGGCGGAAGCGGACGAGGGGCACCGATACCTTGTCAATCTCTTCCAACAATTTGGAATCGCGACCAATCAGCCGACCTTTCGACTGGTTGTCATCGCACACGCCAATCACCACCCGGGAGCCGACCAACGGCGGATGATTGACTTGTTCGCCCAGTCATTGGCATTACCGTCATCCATGCGGGACCGGATCTGGCTCACCACGGCCGAAGAATTGCGTGTTCACCAAAACGACGAACTGCCGCTGGAATCGGCAATCTGGCTGCGGCCTCGCGATGCTCGTGCCTGGCTCGGCGAGTACCAGCAGGAAGTCAATTCCCAAGACCTGGCCGCCGCCCATAAATTCGCATTGGCGAGGAGATTTGTCCGAGAACGACTCGACATACTCCCTCGCCATCCACTGTTTCCGTACCAGCAGAATTAGGCGGCAGAGACGCCGCTGGTTCTCCCTCTCCTAACAGTTCAAAGGGTCTCAACGCCAGTGGTATCAGGGGTGTCACCAGGGGTAGCAACCCGGTGCCACCAGGGAAAAAGTTGGGGGCCGTTGGGCGGGGCCGA
>JAPLNP010000563.1 GCA_026401055.1 Planctomycetia bacterium | reverse complement strand
ATCGCCGCCAGCGCCACCTTCGCCTTGAAAGCCTCCGAAAACGTTCTACGCGTCCTCGTCATCCATTCGCCTCCTGGAGTCTCCACTCCTCATCGGCGAATCCACCTTATTCACGCGCCCGAAAACTCCCGACCATTATATGTCAAGCTGTCTCTCGTTCAGCGTAATGCCTACCGCTTGAAAGAGGGCATCAACGTTTGTACGCCTTGTCTCTACGCACGTATAGCCGTCCGGCTCAAGGTGCATGCGAAATTCTTCCTCTGGGATATGCGAAAACCAACGGTTGGGGACGCCAATACCTGCCGCGCGCGTGATGGCCTCGCCTTTCAGGTCACCACAAAGCAGTTCCAGCCCCGTGACGGGAGAGTAGTAGTATTCCGCATTGTCACTCGCCCGTCGAAGTAGGTAGCGGATGATCCACGTCCCCTTCTCATAGTATTTTTTTGCCCCCAGCCCTTTTGACTGAACAGCCGCCCCAACCGCCGCTACGTCTGCTGTAGCAAGATCAAGACCGTGGGCAGCAGCAAAGGACAGCGCAAGTGCGGCGTAGTGCAGCGCATTTGTGTCGAGGAACACGACCGGAGCAGCGGCCATGGTTTGTTGCACAGAATTCTCCACGGTCAGTCTCCCGAATAGATATCCTGGTCGATCTGTTTGAGCTCGTCCTTGGACAGACGCTTCCTCGCACTCATAATGCGGCTTATCGCCGCATGGAACACTTTCACGAGGCGGCGCGGGCTGGCAATCGTTGTTGGCTGAAGAACATCCATGTAACCGCTCTCGAAGAGTCCTCCCGGATCGCCAACTCGCTCTATTCGCTCTTCTACAAGTCGAACCGCATCGTCTCGCGTAAGAGGTGGTATGTCAAAACGATAGCAGCGGTCCCAGAACGCGGGGTCCAGGCGCGCCGTCTGTTCCGCGGCATCTGGCGTCATTGCAAGGACGAGCCAAAGGTCTCCTTGGTGGGTGATGTCAATGAGACGCTTCAAGGTGACGAGGTAGTCCTGTGAATCCTTCGTAGTAAGCCTCTTGCGAAGAGATATCTGTTCAAACTCGTCGAGCAGAAACGCAACTCGGTCAACATTGTCTGCCACACGCAGTGTCTTGAGAATCGCGGCAAAATAACGATGCTCTTGCCCTTGCGCGACGAGGGAACCTGATCTCGATACGACGAAATCGCGATACTCGAAATACGGCTTCCGGGGCGTCTCCGCGATGAGGCGAGCGAGACAATATGCTATTTCATCATCCGCTGTAATCTCTGATTGTCTGATCGCCTCTTGAAGATCAGCGAGTTCTGACGTTGACGTGCGTTTGGTGACAGTATCCAGGTATCCTTCAAATCCCTCGGCGAAAAGTGAACGTTGCTGAAGTCTCTTGCGATTAGGCTCGGCGAGTTCCCAAAGGAGTTTGGCGAAGTGTTTCCGGCCGATTCGCCTCAATAGTGAATTCGCAAGGTCGTAAAACCTCACTTCCGGGTTCTCAAAGTAGAACGTTAATACCTTCCTTCTTGGAAACTCAACGCGATCAAGCCAATGGAGGATGTAGCTCTTTCCGCTGCCATATCCTCCAACAATGGCAAGCGACCTCGTGCCTTGGCCGGTGCCAAGCCGGTCAAGCCACTTCTGCAGTTCTTGTTTCCAGGTCACATTGGGCAGCCAAAACTCTTCTTCTACAAGCGGAGCACCACTGCCCGACGGCTCAAAGGGATTCGAGGTAACGTCAACAGACGTGACTGAACTTGGTCGTTTAGGCATGTCTCAATCCTCGAAGTGTGTTGTGGAACCGGATATGGGATATTAGTCGCCCGTGTCCGTCGGTGAAGTAGCCTCGCAGTTCAAATGTCTCGCGATTGCGGGAAGTGGCGGATACTGCCGCAAAGTTTGGAATTGTGGGAATCAACGCGACGTGCGCGGGGTACGTCCTGATCATTGTGCGGATGGCGTCGAATAGGGTGCTGACGTGATAGCCTTGTCGCTCACAAAACAGCCGCAACAGCGTGTTTACGGAAACGGTGGTCCAGTCACCCGGGTCGGCGGGCAGATCCAGGACTCGGAGAGTAATCACGTTTGTGTCTTCAAGGGACGCATCGGCACGAACCGGATACATGACGCAGCCGCGAGCGGTTTCAAAGAATTCGTCGACGATTTGAAGTTCGTCGCGTGCCCAGTATCTCACGCCGTAGAGAATGCTTCGGATCGTAACGGGGGACTCGAGAAGGGCCGTCTCTTGCCGTGCAACGGAGCGTAGCTCTATCGTGCGGGTACTGCGGCCATGAGTTGCCTGTATCCACACCACAGGTTTGGCGTTGGCGTGAAATCGCTCCAGGCCAACGGGCGTGTCGTCCGAGACAAACAAATGAAAGAAGTGTTGAAAGCAGTCCGGGTTTCGGAGGACGAGATCTGCAAAAGCCTCTCGGGCACGCGGCGACAACGAGTTTTGCTCGGGCAGAGGAGCGTCAAGAAGTCGCTCTACGATGGGATTGTTCGATGCGACCAGAAGCATGACTTTGCGACGCTCAACAATACCAAGTCTGATCAACGTGTTTCGACAATGATACAGTGTGCTTTTTGCCGGTCTCCCCCGCTCGGTGCGGTAAACATCCTTTGCGACAATCTCTTGATTCAGTTCACCCGCACGGATGCCTCCTCGATGCTGGGCAATTAGGTGCGTGATCCTCTGAAGACCCGCGAAACGAACAGACCGCATCCAGTAGGTATGCTGCGGTCCAACTCGGCGTTGTCGGCCGGTGCGTTGTTCGTGTTGAGGGGAGTCCTGGTTCATTGCTCGTATCGGGTGAGTCTGCGAGTATCACATCGCCGATCAAACGGCGTCGGGCAAAGTGTGCCGGATAGAAGGATCGTAGCGGAGTCTTGTTCCGGTTTGGGATGGCACTACTCATAGATTCTCGGCTCGATTCGCGAAGGCAATTCACTCGGCGGCAGCCATTGCCGGATGGCTGCAACCACAACCGGCGTCGTGTGCGCCACCGCAAGCCTGTCCGACAGTGCCGAGGTCTCGGTTCAGATTGCTGCGGCGCAACCCACATCTTGGTTCCCATTCTACCACGGTGTCCATTATACACCAGCCGCAGGGTGAGCCGCGTCCCCAAGGAATCCTGACCTCCCGCAACTACCCCCCCGGCGGCGTCGACGACTCTCCGGCTCTCCGGCACTGGTCGCCAAGAAAGTGTCATGCGACTCATCACACCTGTCTTGACACCCTTGCGGGTGGGGATATCATTTGAGGTAGTTGCTCGCGCGGCGTCGGTTGCGGCGGCCGCGACTGGGAATCTGTATTACACGGTCGAACGGTCGTCGAGCGCCCGGTTCGGCCGAATGTGACCGAATCGTCAGAGGAGTTTGCCCGATGGCCGAGTACCGACGGCTGGACGTGACCGAGGTCGGCGACGTGACGGTGGTGCGTTTTCGCGATCAGAAGATCCTCGACGACCTGAACATTCAGGAACTCGGCCGCGAACTGTCGCAGTTGGTCGAAGTGGAAGGCCGCGCGAGGCTGCTCTTGGACTTCTCGGCCGTCGAGTTTCTCTCCAGCGCGGCGTTGGGCAAATTGATCACCTTGGACAAGAAGGTGAAGGCGGCCGACGGAACGCTGAAACTGTGCCACATTCAGCCCGAAATCTATGAAGTCTTCGCGATCACCCGGCTGAATCGGCTCTTCGACATCAAGGAGAACGAGGCGGACGCCCTGGCGGCGTTCTGATTCCGGCGTCGGCGGCGGCGACCGGGCCTTCTGCCGGCACACGCGATATTCGCGGCGGGTGGGCTTGCTCCGTCGACCCTTTCGTTTTGCCACCCCACAACCTCAAGACCCATGTCCGAACCGCGGTGGATCTGGCGATGCGACCATACGATCCCGAGCCAGGCCGGGGCCGGCCGCCAGGTCCGACAGGAAGTGCTCGGCCAACTCCAGCGGCACCACTGGGTCGATCACGACATCTTCAGCATCCACCTTGCCCTGGAAGAAGCCCTGGTCAACGCCATCAAGCACGGCAACGGCCTCGACCTGGCCAAGCAGGTCCGCGTTAGCTGCCGCATGTCGGACGACCTCGTACAGATTGAGATCGCCGACGAGGGCGACGGTTTCGATCCGACTCGCGTCCCCGATCCGACCGATAACCGTCATCGTGAATGCCCCAATGGAAGGGGTGTCATGCTGATGCGGAGTTTCATGGATCGGGTGGAATACAACGAACGGGGTAATTGCGTCCTTCTGGAAAAAAGACGCACCAAGACCGAGTAGCGCCCATGCTGCCCGAGGGCGCCAGTGCTGGGTAAAATGTGCTAGAATACACTGCGAACCTCGGTCGCCGCCCTTGCCTCGGACGCAGCGTTTCACTAGCATCAAGGGTTCGACCTTCCCCGATAGCTCAGTTGGTAGAGCGAGCGGCTGTTAACCGCTAAGTCCAAGGTTCGAGTCCTTGTCGGGGAGCTTTTGGTAAAATAGCGAATCCGAACGCCAATCCAGTGAACGCCCGGTGCCGAGATTTCGGCCGCCGGGCGTTTTGCGTTTAACTCGCTTTGCTGCAAGAGTTTACGCCGATTCGCCTGCCCGGCCGGCGCTC